>NZ_CP157874.1:2368076-2679423 GCF_040214835.1 Pseudomonas asiatica
GCCATATCCACGCAACGGGCTTGCCAGCATGTCCATTTCCAACCACGCCATTTTCGCTTCGGGCTTCATCGCCCAGGCAGGCGCGTGCGTTGCCGTTGCCAAGAAATCCAAGAAACAGCCGCTCATCTGACCGAGGCGCGCTGTCTCGTCAGGTGGGCTGACGAGACAGAAGGCGCCAGGTATCCCTGCCAGACCACTTCGACTCTTCGCCCTGCTGACGCTGACTTTCGGTCAACATCAGGAGTTTTTGCATGTCGAATTTCCGTGGTATCTGGATCGCCCTCGTCACGCCCATGCGCGCCAATGAAATCGACTTCGCCGCCCTGGAAAAGCTGGTGAAGAAGCTGCTGGAAGAGGGTGTGGCCGGTTTTGTGGTATGCGGTACCACGGGCGAGGCAGCGGCGCTGTCCAAGGCCGAGCAACTGGCCGTGCTGGACACTGTGCTGGCCTGGGTGGAGCCGGGCAGGGTGGTGATGGGCCTGTCGGGCTACAACCTGCGCGAGCTGTTGGCCTTCCAGGCTGAAATCCAGCGGCGTGACATTGGCGGACTGCTGGTCCCTGCACCGTGCTACATCCGTCCTTCGCAGGCCGGCATCGAGGCGTTCTTCAGCACCGTGGCGGATGCCGCCAGCGTGCCGGTGATCGTCTACGACATCCCCTACCGCACCGGGGTACGCATCGAGCGTGAAACCCTGCGGCGCATCGTGCGCCACCCTCGCATCGCGGCGGTGAAGGACTGCGGCGGCGACAGCGAGACCACCATGGCCCTGATCCAGGACGGCCACGCCCAGGTGCTGGCCGGTGAGGACATGCAGATCTTCAACAACCTGTGCCTGGGTGGCGCAGGGGCCATTTCGGCTTCGGCGCATGTACGCGCCGACCTGTACGTGCGCATGCTGCAGCAGGTCGACCATGGCGACTGGGTAGCCGCGCGCGGAACGTTCTACCAGTTGCTGCCGTGGATGAAGATGGCCTTTGCCGAGCCCAACCCGGCTGTGGTCAAGGCGGCCTTGCAGCTACAGGGGCTGATGAGCGACGAACTGCGAGAGCCCATGCAGCCGTGCACCGAGATGACCCGGGGCAAGCTGCAAGGCGTGCTGGATTCGCTCGGTGCTTGAGATAGAACGGCACATAACTCATTGAATCAACAGGGCCCCTGTGGGAGCGGCTTTAGCCGCGAACACCGGCGCAGCCGGTGCCATGCAGCGCGTTGGATTCTTCGCGGCTAAAGCCGCTCCCACAGGGTACGCGGATCGCTTGCTTCTGAATCTATGAAAGCGGCCTGGCCTCGCCAATCAGGATGTCTTCGAAAAACGCCCCGACCGGCTCGGTAGGGTGGCACAACTGGATCTCCAGCACCCACACCACTTCGCTCGGGACGATTTCCACCTCGGCCAGTTTGTCCTGCCCATACAGCACATGCGGGAAGTCGGCGATGCGATGCCCGGCCAGGTTGCGCTCCAGCTGCCAGCCTTTTGCCTGGGCACTGCGCTCGGCGAAGTCGTACAGTTCGCGCCCGGTCAGGCCACGGCCCCAGGCCTGGCGGGTTTCGTCGAACACTTCATGCAGTGCCTTGACGCAGGCGTGGTGCAGCTCGTGCTGGCCGAACACGAAGGTGTCGCCATAGTCGCCCTCATAGCCATCCCATACCGGGCCGACATCGACCACGACGATATCCGTGTTACGTAATACACGTTGCAGATCAATGCCTTGGCGCGGCGTGCGCACGGTGTCGTCGCCAAAGCGGATGTAGGTCGGGTGCCAGGTGTGCGATGCGCCCATCGCCTGCAAGGTTTGCGCGGCCATCTCCAGCGCCTGGGCGGTGGTCATGCCGACTTTCAGCTGGCTGGCGATCGCTGTCACGGCCCGTACCGACTGCTCGCGGGCAGCGAGCATGCCGTCCAGCGAGTAGCGCGGGCCGACTTTTTCCAGCTCCGGGTGCAATGGGCTGGCTGTTGAGGCCTCGGGCGCCAGTGCGCCGCTGGCAACGAAAGCCTCCGCGACAAAACGATGGGGCTGCAGGCCTGCTGCGAGGCACCGCTCGCGAACCTGGCTGATCATCGTGGCATTGCCGCAGGCATAGACCTGGGTGTCGGCCCAGCGATGGGCCTGGGCCAGCGCCACCTGCTGCACGCGCTCCCGGTCCGACAGCACCGGGTGCCAGCGAAAGTGAGCGTGTGCACGGCTGGCCTGGTCGAGAAACTCACGGTCATAGAAGTCGGCGTCCGATCTGCCGCCCCAGTACAACGTGACCTCGGCATCACCTGCCAGGGCGGTCAGCAGCAATGGCTTGATGCCGGCGTAACCTGTGCCAGTGGCGAACAGCACCAGGGGCCGCTGGTCCTCGTGCTGCCAGGTGCAGGCACCCACCGGCCCTTCCAGCTTCAAGCTGTCACCTGCTTGCAGGGTTGGCAGCAGGCGTTCGGTAAACAGGCCGCCGCTTACCTTGCGGATGTGAAACACCAGTTGCCCCTGGTCCTGGGCGGGCAGGTTGGCGATGGAAAAACAGCGGCTGTCACCGTTGTCGAGCCGAAAGCGTACGTACTGGCCAGCCCGTACCGCCAACGGCTGTGCAGGCTGCAGCACCAGTTCGATGATATCGGCGCTCAGTTCGCGTTTGCCATGAACCTGCGCGTGGATTTCCAGCGCCTGGGTTTCCAGGGACCAGCCGGGGATTTCCAGGCGCATGTCGCTGCAGGCATGGCTCTGGCACAGCAACATTTCGTCG
Source organism: Pseudomonas asiatica (assembly GCF_040214835.1). Taxonomy (NCBI): domain Bacteria; kingdom Pseudomonadati; phylum Pseudomonadota; class Gammaproteobacteria; order Pseudomonadales; family Pseudomonadaceae; genus Pseudomonas; species Pseudomonas asiatica. The sequence goes on from NZ_CP157874.1 coordinate 2,370,805, forward strand.
GCGGCGAGGGGGTAGCAGGGCGCGGGCATGTCTGCCGTCCGCTGCTTGTCCCGATACTGCCCCGACACCACCTTGACCTTGCACGAGCCGCAGGCGCCGCGGCGGCATGAGAAGGGCACCGGCAGGCCGCTGGCGAGCATGGCATCGAGCAGCAGCTCCTGGCTGGCGTCGAAGGTTTTGCCCGAGGGCGACAATTCAATGACGTGGCGGTTCTGCATGGGCACCTCGGGGCAAGTGGAGGTTCGATTGTTGCTATAGTCCAGGACCAGTAGAACCTCCAGTTTCGGTTAATTCACATGGTCCAGCTTCGCAAATGGCAGCCGCTGCTCAAGCTCGACGGGGCGCAGCCGCAGGCTTCGTACAGGCAGATCGTCGAGGGCCTGGTAGCCGCGATCTCCGAGGGCCGCCTGCGCCCTGGCACGCCGTTGCCCGGCACGCGGGAAATGGCGCAGCTGCTGAATGTCAACCGCAAGACGGTGATCCTCGCCTACGAGGAAGCCGAGACCAAAGGCTGGCTGGAAAGCGTGCAACGCCGTGGCACCTTCGTCAGTCGGCAGCTGGCGGCTGGCACCCAGGCCGAGCCCGACGCAGCGCAGCCCTTTGCCCTGGTGCTACAGGAGGAGCCTGCCGTTGCCTACTTCGCGGCCAACGAACAGGCTGCCGCGCAGCAGGACCGGCCGGGTGCGTTGTTCTTCGACAACGGTGCCTGTGACCACCGCCTGCTGCCGCAGACCGTTCTGCACCGTTATTACCGTAATGCCTTGCGCAACAGCTTTGCCGCCAACACCGTGCGCCATGGCAGCGCGTGCAGCAGCCACTCCCTGCGCAGCGCCTTGGCCGACATGCTGCGGCACAATCGCAGCCTGAACGTTGGCGCCGAGCATATCTGCCTGACCCAGGGCGTGCAGATGTCGCTGTACCTGGTGGGCAGCGTGCTGCTCAAGCCCGGTGACGTTGTGCTGGTCGAACGCCTGAGCTATCCGCCCGCGTGGGAGATCTTCCGCCAGCTGGGCGCCCGGCTGGTCACCGTGGACCTGGATGACGAGGGCTGCCGGGTCGAGCAGATCGATGCACTGTGCCGGTTGCACCAGGTGCGCATGCTGTACATCACTCCCCATCACCAGTTCCCGACCACGGTCAGCCTGCCTGCCGGGCGCCGCCAGCAGCTGCTGGAGCTGGCGCGGCAGCATGACTTTTGCGTGGTTGAGGAAGACTACGACCATGAGTACCACTTCGCCGGGCGGCCTTACCTGCCGCTGGCCAGCGACCGTCAGCAGCGGCACGTGATCTACATTGGCTCATTGTCCAAGTCCTTGGGCAGTACGTTCCGTTGCAGTTTCATCGTGGCGCCGGCGGAGGTGGCTGCGGCGCTCGAACGCAGGGCGACACTGACCCTGGGGCAGGGCGATGCGGTGATGCAGCAGATGCTGGCGGACTTGATCAATGATGGCGAGCTGAAAAAGCATTTGCGTCGGGTTGCCCGGGAGTATCGCCGGCGTCGAGAGACCCTGTTGGCTTGCTTGCACGATGCCTTTGGCGAGCAGGTAACCGTGCGCGAGCCGGAAGGTGGGCTGGCGCTGTGGGTGAGGTTTGCTGACGGGATCGATGTGGATCAGTTGGTTGACAAGGCGTTGGAGTTGGACCTGGTGGTACGCAGTGGCCGGCAGTTTTCGCCGTTTGGTCATGCGGAAAATGCCCTGCGCCTCGGTTTCGCCTCGCTGGACATGGAGGAAATCCGGCTGGCTACACAACGTTTGGCGCAAGCAGCGAAGGCGATTGCAACAGCGGTCCAGCGCAATCCCTGTGGGCGATCACCCAGCCCTTTGGGTTGCGCTGTCGAGTAGAAAACTGAATTCGCAAGCGGTCCGCGTACCCTGTGGGAGCGGCTTTAGCCGCGAAGAATCCAACGCGGTGCATGGCACCGGCTGCGCCGGTGTTCGCGGCTAAAGCCGCTCCCACAGGGTCCCTGCTGATGCAATGAGTTATGGGTAGTTCCATGAGAGCTGACTTGCGAGTGATCACCGGCGCAGCCGGTGGCAAAGCAGGTCGATGGTGGCCTGACGCGCAGCGTCTGATCGCCGTCAGTGTGCAGCCGTCGGCAGCATGCCCGAGCCCTGGGCCTTGTGCGCGGCTTCTATCAGCTGCAGGTTGCGGCTGCGCAGTGCGTGATTGTTGCCAACACGCAGGTTGGAGCGAAGCGCCAGGGTTTCGGCCTGTTCATACTGCCCTTGCTGAAGGCGCAAAACGCCAAGGTAGTGCAGCGTTGCCGGGTTGTTCGGCTGAATGTGCAGCGCACGCTCCAGGGTGGCCGCCGCCTGGTCCAGTTGGCCGTCGGCATACTGTTGCGAGGCGGTTTCGATCAGCACCGTCGAGGCATTGTTGCTGCGTGCGGGCGCGTAGCGTTCGCCGGCCAGTGCGCCCTGTGCCGTGATTGCGCTGAACAACAGGAGCAGGGCTGACAGAACAGGTGTGCTGGGCATCGGCGGTAGACTCGGCAGGGCTTGGGCAAGCCCCTGGCTGGAGGGCGAGGGGATGCTATCGACCGAATTGGAGCGTTGAAGTTCCCGCCTGGGCGATTTGTTGCCTGTTGCCCGGTCTTTGCCTCGACAACATCTGTTCGGTTACCGCCCATAACCGCACTCCGGCGCCTCAAGCCTGGGGCAGTACCTCCGATAGCAGCACACCCACCGTCGAATCATCGACCAGAAGTGGTGCCAACAAGGAGTACTGCCCGCATGCTTGCCAACCTGAAGATCCGCACCGGAATGTTCTGGGTGCTGTCGCTGTTCAGCGTGACCCTGCTGTTTTCCACCGTCAGTGCCTGGCGGGCGGCGGTGGGCAGTGACCAGCAGATCACCGAACTGGACCAGACCGCGCACCAGTCGGACCGGTTGAACAATGCGTTGCTGATGGCGATTCGCGCCAGTGCCAATGTGTCCTCGGGCTTCATCGAGCAGCTGGGTGGTCATGAGGAAAGCGCCAACAAGCGCATGGCGCTGTCGGTCGAGCTGAACGACAAGAGCCAGAAGCTGGTGGACGAGTTTGTCGAAAACGCCCGCGAGCCTGCGTTGCACGCACTGGCAACCGCGCTGCAGGCCACCTATGGCGAGTATGCCACGGCGGTCGCCGGGCAGCGTGAGGCAACCCGTCAACGTTCGCTCGAGCAGTATTTCAAGGTCAACACCGACGCCGGCAACGCCATGGGCCGGCTGCAGGCGCTGCGCCAGCAACTGGTCGGCGCATTGAGTGAGCGAGGTCAGCAGATCATGCTGGAATCCGACCGGCGCCTGGCGCGTGCGCAAATGCTGAGCCTGGGGCTGCTGGGCATGACGCTGTTGTTGGCGGCGCTGTGCTGGGCCTTTGTTGCCCAGCGCGTGCTGCACCCGCTGCGCGAAGCTGGCCGGCACTTCCAGCGCATTGCCGGTGGCGACCTGAGCGTGCCGGTGCAGGGGCAGGGCGGTAACGAGATCGGGCAGCTGTTCCATGAACTTGAACGCATGCAGCAGAGCCAGCGCGACACCCTGGGGCAGATCAGCAGCTGCGCCAGGCAACTGGACGCAGCCGCCACGGCGCTGAATACCGTCACCGAGGAAAGTGCCAACAACCTGCGCCAGCAGGGCCAGGAGCTGGAGCAGGCCGCCACCGCCGTCACCGAAATGACCACGGCCGTGGAGGAGGTTGCGCGCAATGCCATCACCACCTCGCAGACCACCAGCGAATCCAACCAGCTGGCAGCGCAAAGCCGCCGGCAAGTCAGCGACAACATCGACGGCACCGAGGCCATGACTCGGGAGATCCAGGCCAGCAGCGCGCATCTGCAGCAACTGGTCGGGCAGGTGCGGGACATCGGCAAGGTGCTGGAGGTGATTCGCTCGGTGTCCGAGCAAACCAACCTGCTGGCGCTCAATGCCGCCATCGAGGCCGCCCGTGCGGGCGAGGCCGGGCGCGGTTTTGCGGTGGTGGCGGATGAGGTGCGTACGCTGGCGTACCGCACGCAACAGTCGACCCAGGAAATCGAGCAGATGATCGGGCGCGTGCAGGCGGGAACCGAAGCGGCCGTGGCCTCGATGCAGGCCAGTACCAGCCGCGCCCAGTCGACGCTGGACGTGACCCTGGCTTCGGGGCAGGTGCTGGAGGGTATCTACAGTGCGATCGGCGAGATCAACGAGCGTAACCTGGTGATTGCCAGCGCAGCCGAAGAGCAGGCCCAGGTGGCGCGAGAGGTGGACCGCAACCTGCTGAACATTCGCGAGTTGTCGACATCCTCGGCAGCGGGGGCGCAGCAGACCAGTGAGGCAAGCAAGGCGTTGTCGGGGTTGGTGGGGGAGATGACGGCGTTGGTGGGGCGGTTCAGGGTTTGAGGTCTGGCGGGCACCAGGCTGTGGGAGCGGGCGCGCCCGCGAACACCGGCGTAGCCGGTGCCATCAACCGCGTCGCCTGCTTCGCGGGTAAACCCGCTCCCACAGGGACCCCACCAGCCGAAGGAATGTGCTGTACCTGTGGGAGCGGGCGAGCCCGCGAACACCGGCGTAGCCGGTGCCATCAACCGCATCGCCCGGTTCGAGGGCACGCCATGTGCGCTTTCAGTTATCGATCATGCTTCGAAGAGGAGCGCCCGACCTTGTTGTGTTCCTTGGAATGGGCAATGCCGGACCGGGTAGTGCCACGGCCGTTGTCATCATTGCGCAGGCTTCCATAGTGATTGCCGCTCTCGCCATGGTTGCGGGTGGCCTTGCCGGCATGATCACTCTCGTAGCCGGCGCCATTACCGTTGAACCCACCTTTGCCGCCGCCATTGCCATTACCTTTGGCATATGCGGAACCAATCGGCGAGATATCGGCAGGCAACAATGCAGTTGCGCCGAGCGCCAGGGCACAGGTAAAGACGGCTACCAGGGTTTTTTTCATGTTTGTTCGCCTCCAGAAGGCGCAGGGGGGAGCTTGAGTGCGGATACGACATAAGGTTGCTTTTTAAGTTCCGCAGTGCGCAGCCGTTCGATGAAGCGGCTGCCAGGCCCTTTCAGTACCTGGCAGCCTCAAGCTTCATGACTGTTCAGATCTCGACCTGAGTGCCAAGCTCGATCACCCGGTTCAGCGGCAGCTTGAAGTACTTCAGGTTGCTGTTGGCATTCTTCAGCAGGAAGGCAAACAGGTGCTCCCGCCAGCGGGCCATGCCCATCTGCCTGCCTGCAATGACCGTCTCCCGGCTGAGGAAATAAGTGGTGCGCATGGGGCCGAACTCAAGGTCCGCACGTTGGCAGCGGCTTAGCGCCAACGGTACGTCGGGTTCCTCCATGAAGCCGAAATGCAGGCTCACGCGGAAGAAACCATCACCAAACGCCTCGACCTCAAAGCGCTTGCCGGCGCTGACCCGTGGCTCGTCCTCGAACACGACGGTCAACAGCACCACCTGTTCATGCAGTACCTGGTTATGCAGCAGGTTGTGCAGCAAGGCGTGAGGCACCGCCTCGGGCCTGGCGGACAGGAATACGGCAGTACCGCCCACGCGGTGAGGCGGCTGGGCCTTGAGGCTGGTAATGAACAGGTCCAGCGGCAGCGAACTTTCGTCCAGTCGCTCGACGATCATCCGTCGCCCGCGCTTCCAGGTAGTCATCAGGGTGAACAGTGCCAGGCCGGCAATCACCGGAAATGCACCGCCCTGGAGGATCTTCGGCGCATTGGCGGCGAAATACAGGCTGTCGACCAGCAGGAACGCCAGCAGCATCGGCACCGCCAGCCAGTGTGGTGCCTTCCACAGCAACAGCACCACTGCCGAGGCCAGCAGCGTGGTGATCAGCATGGTCCCGGTCACGGCTACGCCGTAGGCTGCCGCAAGCGCCCCGGACGACTCGAAGCCGACCACCAGCAGCACCACGCCAACCATCAGTGCCCAGTTCACCATGCCGATGTAGATCTGCCCCTGTTCCTCGCTGGAGGTGTGCTGGATGAACATGCGCGGTACGTAACCCAGCTGGATGGCCTGGCGCGTCAACGAGAACGCACCGGAGATCACGGCCTGGGAGGCGATGATGGTGGCCAGCGTGGCAAGCCCGACCATGGGCAGCAGGGCCCATTCGGGCGCCAGCAGGTAAAACGGGTTGCGCACTGCCTGCGGGTCGCCGAGGATCAGCGCGCCCTGGCCGAAGTAGTTCAGCACCAGGCCGGGCAGCACCAGCAAGAACCAGGCCCGGGCAATGGGTTTGCGGCCGAAGTGCCCCATGTCGGCGTAGAGTGCTTCGGCGCCGGTCAGTGCCAGCACCACCGCGCCCAGAATCGCCACCCCCATGCCCGGGTGCAGCACGAAGAACTTCACCGCCCAGAGCGGGTTGAGTGCCTGCAGCACCTCCGGGCGCTGGACGATGCCGTGCAGGCCCAGCGCACCCAGTACGATGAACCACAGCACCATGATCGGCCCGAAGAGGATGCCGATGCGCGCGGTGCCGTGCTTCTGGATCAGGAAAAGCGCCACCAGCACCACCACCGACAGCGGCACGACCCAATGTTCGATACCGTCGAAGGCCAGTTGCAGGCCCTCGACGGCCGATAGCACGGAGATCGCCGGGGTGATCATGCTGTCGCCGTAGAACAGCGCGGCGCCGAACAAGCCGAGCAGCACCAGTATCCTGCCCAGGCGCTGGTAGGGCGCCGCCGCCCGATGCGCCAAGGCGGTCAGGGCCATGATGCCACCTTCGCCCTGGTTGTCGGCACGCAGGATGAACAGTACGTACTTGAGCGACACCACCCAGAGCAACGACCAGAACACCAGTGACAGCACACCCAGTACGCCGGCGGTGTTGGCCTGCACGCCGTAGTGCCCGGCGAACACTTCCTTGAGGGTGTACAGCGGGCTGGTGCCGATGTCGCCATACACCACGCCGACAGCGGCGACGAGCATGCCGATGGGGTTGGACTTGCCGGGAACGGATTGATTTGCGATGACGGTGGACTGGCTCACGAAGGGCTTCTCTGGACTGGCGGGTAGAAATGCATGCCATCCCTGAGCATCGCGCGCCCAGTATTCCTTCTGTCTGTCGGCTCAGCCGTAAAAAGAGCGTAAAAAATCAGCCAGGTTGCGCCGCCAGGCTGTTGCTGACATTACGCCCCAGCACCAGCACCGTAGCGAAACCGCAGCCCACCAGGGCCGTGGCCAGGCTCAGCAGCACCGAGCTGCCCAGCTGGTCGACGATCCGCCCGCCGAAGAACGAACCCAGCGCAATGATCACCTGGAACATGGCGACGAACAGCGGCATGCCGCGTTCGACATCCTTGGGCGCGACGACGAACATCCAGATACTGGCGCAGGCCGGGAACGCGCCGAAGGCGAAGCCCCACAACCCGATCAGCATCGCTGCGCCGGTCATGCCGGTGGCGAAATGAGGGAACAGGGCAGTGCTGGTGCCGATCATCAACGCTACCAGCAGCAGGGTGTGACGTACGCTGCGGTTGGCGGCGAAACCGGCGAAGATATTGCCGAATACCCCGGCCACGCCATAAAGCAGCAGCAACGAGCCAATGGTCGGCCCATCGAAGCCGGAGCTTTGTTTGAAGAAGGGCGCGACATAGGTGTACGCGGCAAAGTGCGCCAGGCCGATCAGCAACACGGCGATCAGGCCAACCCGCGCCTGTGGGTTGATGAACAGGGCCGGCAGGTCGCTGATGCGAATGGCCTTGTCCGGGTTGAGCCGCGGGAGCAACAGGATCTGCGCCAGCAGCACCGGTACGCCCAGTAACGCGGTTACCAGAAAGGTCATGCGCCAGCCCATCAGGCCGCTCAACCAGGTGCCTACCGGCACGCCCAGCACGGTGGCCAGGGTTACACCGACCATGATGATCGAGGTGGCCTGGGCTACGCCGACGCCCTTGGGCGCCAGGCGGCCGCTGAGGGCAATGGCCGTCGCCCAGAAGCCGCCGATACTCACGCCCAGCAGCACGCGGCCGAACAGCAGCAGGTTGAAGTCACTGGCGTAGGCCACCACCGCGTTGGCGATGATCATGATCAGCGTCAGGCCGATCAGCAGGTAGCGACGGTCCAGGGCGCCAATGCCCACCGACAGTAGCGGGGCGGCGAGGGCGGCCATGATGCCGGGCAGGGTGACCATCAGGCCGGCGTGGCCTGCACTGATGCCAAGGTCGCTGGCGACATCGTTGAGTACACCCACCGGCAGGAATTCGCTGGTCACCAGGGCGAAGGCGCCGACGGCGACCGAAAGGATTGCCAGCCACTGCTGGCTGACGCTTTGTTGATCATGTTCGGGGAGGCCGCTAGGGGCCTGGCTGGCACTTGGCATGGTATTGGATTCCAAGAGATGGATGTCGCCTGAAGCAGGCGCAAGGAGCGGGGGAAATTTGCTGGCGATTATAGGGGGCGCTTTTGCCAGGCCAACATGCGGGTCGCTCGATAGTAATCATCAGCGCAATCGATGAAACGCCTTGCGCAGAGCGCCCGCTGTTGGAGGCGGAGTAATGCTGCAGGTTCCGCAAGCAAGCTTTCAGCGGCGCTGGCCAACCAGCGCAGCGCCTGCGCAGGCCAGGGCAATCGCTGCAATGCCCAGCCACTGGAGCAGCGTCAGCACCTCGTTGAGGATCAGCCAGCCGGCTATGGCCCCGGCGGCGGGGGAAGCGCTGAGCAGCACGCCAAAGATGCTCGGTGGCAGGTGCCGCATCGCATACATGTCGAGCAGGAAGGGCACGGTGCTGGAGAGCAGGGCGACGCCCAGGCCTACCGTGAGCACCCAGGGCGCCAGCAGGTCGGTACCTGCCTGGTCAACGCCTAAGGGTACACCCAGCAACGCTGCGAACAACATCCCGGTGGCGACCGCCTGCTTGCCGTGAACCGCCACCTTGCTGCCGAGCATCACATACAGCCCCCAGGCCAGTGCAGCGGCGAGCGAGTACAACACCCCGCGCAGGTCCAGGCCATGGCTATCCGTACCCCAGGGCAGCAAGGTGAGGCCGGCGACCGACAAGGCGATCCAGAGCAGGTCGATTCGGCGTCGGGAAGACAACAAGGCAGCCCCCAGAGGGCCGATCACCTCGATGGACACCGCGATACCAACCGGGATGTAGAGAAATGCCCGATAGATAAGCAGATTCATCAGCCCCATCATCACGCCGTAGCCCAGCAGGTGAAGCATGTTCGCCTGCTGCCAGATGCGCCAGGGCCGCAACACGGCCAGCAGGATCACGGCTGACAGGCCTAGGCGCAGCGCGGCCACGCCCTCGGGGCCGACCAGTGGGAACAGGGTCTTGGCCAAGGCAGCACCGGTCTGCACAGACACCAGGGCGGCGATGGCAGCGCCGACAGGAGCGAATGCTCCAACACTTTTCGAGTCCACGCTCGTCTCCAGCGACATACGAGACGCAATTTTAGGGCTCGGCGTTCGAAGGAATTGCTGTGAAAATAGCCCCCTGATGAGCGAACTGCTTTCTTTGGAACCCGAAAATGAGTGACTCCACCAGCCGCCCGCTTGACGGCTTCGATCATGCGATTCTGCGGCTGCTTCAGCGCGACAACAAAACCTCCCAGCGAGCGATTGCCGAGGAAATCGGCCTGTCCACGCCTGCTGTACAGCGGCGTATCGCCCAGATGGAGGCAAGCGAGGTGATCGTCGCCAACGCTGCGGTGATCGCCCCGGAGAGTGTCGGCCAGATGATTACCGCCATTGTCGAATCGCGCTTGCGGGACGACCGATCCCTGGTGATGGACCGCGCCAAGCGGTACTTCGCCAATGTCGAGGAGATACAGCAGTGTTACTTCGTCAACGGCGGGGTTTCGTTCATCATCGTCATGCTTGCCCGTGATGTGGCGCATTTCGAAAAGCTGGTCAGGCTGCATTTTGCGGATAACGAGGACATCCTGACCTACCGAACGCTGATTGTTCTGGACAAGGTCAAGGTCGGGTTGTCTGTTCCGGTCTGACCCGCGAAGCAGGCGCCGCGGTGGATAGCGCGGGCTTCGGTGGAGGACACGCAAGCGTCCTCCACAACACCTGCATCCTATGGCGACACCAGCACATCGCATTGGGATTCGTTCAGCACATGCTTGGTTACACTGCCTATCAGCAGCTCTTCAAGCGCGCTTTCCCCTTGCTTGCCAACCACGATCAGGTCGCATTCCAGCTCTTGTTCCTGCTCGGCAATCCGCCAGCCAGGGTCGCCATGCACCACGATCTGCCGAGCATCTGCCACTCCGGCGGTTTCGCTCAAGGCCGCGAGCTGCTTCACCGCATCCTTGCGGATGACATTGCGGTAGTGTGCAAGCGTGTCATGGTCGATGTGGGCGAAGCGCATGCTGCCTTCGAACGGCGCTTCGTACACATGCAACAGAATGATCTCGGCCTGTGGGGCAATGGCTTTTGCCAGTTCGATGGAGCGCAGTGATGAAGGCGAAAAATCAACTGCAACCAGCAAGGTCCGGTAGGCATCGCGTGGCGCCTGTTTGACCACCAGTAAAGGGCAGGGCATGCGGTTCAGCATCTTCTGCACAGTGGAGCCCAGCAGCAGGCGCCGCGCCACGCTCTGGCCCTTCGCCCCGCACACCAGCAGGTCGCTGCGTTTATCCTGCACCACACGGGTGATCTCCGTGGTCACCGAGCCGTGCGCGACCTGCACGCCAGCGGCGATGTCATGGCGCTGGAACAGCATTGCAGCCAGTGCGCGAATTTTTTCGCCTGCGGTGTCCAGCACGCGTTTCAGCAGGTCGTCACCCGGTGCCACCAGCTGTTTCAGGCGCTCGAAGGGGGCCGGGTTGGCAACGTACAGCAGGTCCAGCGATGCCTGTTGCTCCTTGCTCAGGTACGCAGCGCGTTCTGCCGCGTTGCGGGCAGAAGTGGACAGGTCGGTGGCTACCAGTATGTGGTTCAGCGGGCTCATGTGGGGCTCCTTGTCCAAAGCCGCGCACAGTGATCGATGGCGATGGCCTTGAGCACAATGCGCATGGCGGTTTTCGATTCGTTCCTTGCTGACAGCCATCGTCTCGCGAACCGAGGCCGGCGGCTTGATATGCGTCAATGGAGTGAAGGACCGAGCTCGAACTGACCACTGCTCCGCACCACCTCAACGCCAGCGGGCTGCCTATGAATTAGCCAGGGCGACGCGCATCACAACCCCACGCTGGCGCGCACCATCGCATAGGCCTGGCGCACCAGCGGGTTCACGGTGTTGGCCCGCACCCACAGGTAGTAGGTCACGTCGGGCAGTGTCGGCAGGCCATCGCTTTGCCCTAGCACGCGCATGTCGGGGCCGACCATTTCCTGGCTGCGTGCGGTAATGCCCAGGCCCGCGCGCACCGCCGCCTTGACGCCGATCAGGTTGGATGCCAGATAGGCCTGGCGCCAGGCGATGCCGGCTTGCTCCAGCGCCTCCAGCGCCAGCTTGCGGTACAGGCTGGGTTCGTCCACCAGCACCAGCGGCAGGGGCTCCCCCGGCAGGTGCTGATAGTGCGCCGCGCATATCCACCACACCGGCGAGGTGCGCAACGCAAAGCCTTCCAGGCCCGGCGCGGTGCGGGTCGAGATGACCATGTCGACCTTGCCGCGCTGCAGGTCTTCCATCAGGAACGGGCTGCGGCCAACGTCGATCTCCAGGCGCAGGTTGGGCGCCGAGCGGGCGATGTGGCTGAGCAGTGGCGGCAGGATGGTGTCGGCGATGTCGTGGGGCGAGCCGATCCGCAGCACGCCGCTGGGGCCGTCCTGGCGCAGGCCGGCGAGGGCCTCGTCGTTGAGCGTGAGCATCTGCCGGGCATGGCGCAACAGCTGGCGGCCGGCATCGGTCAGGGACTTGTGGCGACCTTGCTTGCGCAACAGCGGCACGCCCACCTGCTGCTCCAGGCGCTGCATGTGCTGGGTCACCGAAGCCTGGGTGCGGCCCAGGTTACGGCCGGCCTCGGCGAAGCTTGAGTGGTCGGCGATGGCGACAAAGGTGCGGAGCAGGTCGAGGTCGAGGGCGCTCATGGGGTCGGCCGGGTAGGGAGGTGGGGCGGGGCGCGGTGCTTTCCCGCTGTTTTACATTACTGATGGTCGGTTAAAGATAATGAATCTTTATCTGTTGGTCGATTGGATATCACCGCTCGATAGGGATTCTCCAGCAATTACGGTGCTTATGCCCGTTTTGCAAGTTTTCTGGATGCGCTGCGTTATAACGATAGGCAATATTTGAATTTCCCCTCGCCCCTGCAACTTCCTAGGATGCGCCCTCATTGGCCGGGTGTTCCGGCTGCCGGGATGAGGAGCCCCCACCATGTCGCTGTCCACCTTTGCCCGTCGCGGGCTGTTCGCATCGTTGCTGGCCACCGCTACCCTGGCCACCAGCGGCCTGGCCCAGGCCGATGCCACCCTGGACAAGATCCAGCAGCGGCACAAGCTGGCCGTGGGTGTGGTGCTTTCCGGTGGCCCGTTCGGTGCCATCGACCCGGCCACCCGCGAGCCGATCGGTTTCAGCGTCGACCTGGCCCGTGACCTGGCACGCCAGCTGGGCGTGGCGGTCGATCTGGTCGCCGTGCAACCGGCCAACCGCGTGCAGTTTCTGCAGCAGGGCAAGGTCGACCTGCTGATCGCCAACATGGAATGGACCCCCGAGCGTGACAAGCTGTTGGGCCACGTGCCCACGCCGTTCTACCGTGTCGGCGGCACCGCAGCATTGGTCAAGGACAGCCCGATCAAGACCTGGGCCGACCTCAAGGGCCAGCCGGTGTGCACCAGCCAGGGCAGCAGCTACACCCAGGCGCTGGTGGAACTGGGCGCCGACCTCAAGGCTTTCAAGACCTCCGCCGAATCGCTGCTGGCCCTGCGTGGCAACAACTGCGTGGCCGCGGTGCACGATGCCACGCTGATCAACCCGCTGCTGGCCAAGGGCGGCGAGTGGGGCGCCTACCGCGCCCTGGCTCCCGAGCTCAATCCGGCGCCATCGGTGATCTGGACGCGCCTGGGCGAGACCGACACCCAGCAGCGCCTGGACCCATTCGTCAAGCAATGGCACCGCAGCGGCTGGCTGATCGAACGTGAGCAGGCCAACCACATCACCCCGGCCTCGCCTGCGCTGGTGGAGCTGCGCACCAAGCTGCAGGGCGAAGGCGCCTGATGAGCGAGGCTCTGCACTGGCTGGTCGGGCAGCTCGCCCGAGTTGGCCTGAACTACAACTTCCTGTTCGACGGCTACGCCAGCGGCAAGCTGCTGGAAGGTGCGCTGACCACGCTCTGGCTGTGCCTGTTCAGCATCGCCGGCAGCCTGCTGGTCGGCGTGCTGCTGGCGGCGGCGCTCACCGCCAGGAGCCGCTGGCTGGCCTGGCCGGCGCGGGCCTTCATCGAGGTCACGCGCAACACGCCGACGCTGGTGCAGCTGTACTGCGCGTTCCTGGTGCTGAACATGCTCATCAGCCAGAGCCTGGGCAATGCCAACCCGATGACACCCTTTGCCTGGGTGGTGCTGGTGATTGCCCTGCACAAGGGCGCCTTCCATGCCGAGGCTTTGCGCGCCGGCATCGAGGCGGTGCCGACGGTGACCCTGGAGGCGGCCAGCTCGTTGGCCTTCAGCCGTCGCCAGCAACTGCTGCAGGTGCAACTACCGTTGGCCGTGCGTTTCGCCCTGCCGGCGCTGGTCAACAACCTGATCGACCTGGTGAAGATGACTGCCGTGGCCTCGGCGATTGCCGTCAACGACATCACCTACGCCTCGATCATGATCTGGACCCAGGGCGACAACGTCATCGAACTGATGATCCTGATCCTGGCTTTCTTCGGCCTGCTCAGCTTCGCCGTCAACTGTGCCGGTCGCGCCCTGGAAGCGCGCCTGAGGATGCCTGGCTATGGCCACTGAGAACCTCGCCGCGCTGTGGCATTGGTCACCGACCCTGGGCGCAGGCCTGTTGCAGAACATTCAGATCAGCGTCGGCGCCATTGCCCTGGGCACGCTGCTGGGCTTGTTGCTGGGCATCCTGTTGCTGTCGCCGGTAGCGCCGCTGCGCGGCATCGCGCGCCTGTGGGTGCAGGTGTTTCGCAATGCGCCGTGGCTGGTATTGATCTACTTCACCTCGTACGTGTTCCCTTTCGATATCCAGGTTGCCGGCACCTGGCTGGCCTTCCCCGACTGGCTGAAGGTCACCATCGGCCTGGCGCTGCCGGCCAGTGCCAATGTTGCCGAAATCTTCCGTGGTGCAGTCGCCTCGATCCCGGCCACCCAGTGGGAGGCTGCGCGCTCGCTGGCCTTCAGCCGCGCGCAGATCTTCCGGTCGATCATCCTGCCGCAGTGCCTGCGACGCATGCTGCCGCCGTGGATGAACCTGTATGCGGTGGTGACCATGGGCACCGCCCTGGCTTCGCTGGTGGGCGTGCACGACCTGATCGACAGCGCGCAGATTGCCGCCAATACCGTCAACCGCAGCGGCTTCACCGTGCTGGTGTACTTCAGCGTGCTGGCGCTGTTCTTCGCCTACTGTTACCCGATTGCCCGCCTGACCCAACGCCTGGAGCGTCGCTATGCCTTCTGAACCCTTGATCCAGCTGCGTGACGTGCACCTGGCCTTCGCCGACAACCCGGTGCTGCGCGGTATCGACCTCGATGTGCAGGCCGGCCAGGCGGTGTCGATCATTGGCCCGTCGGGTTCGGGGAAGTCGACCATCCTGCGCTGCATGACCGGCCTGTTGCGGCCGCAGCAGGGCAGCATCCGTATCGGCGGTACCCAGGTCGAGCGCTTGCGGGGCGAGGCCGAGCTGATTGCGCTGCGCAAGCAGGTGGGCTTCGTTTTCCAGCAGTACAACCTGTTTCCGCACCTGAGCGTGCTGGACAATCTGCTGATCGCCCCGACCAAGGTACTCGGTCGCCAGCGTGGCGAAGCTCGCGATCTGGCCCTGGCGCTGCTCGACAAGGTACGCCTGGGCCACAAGGCCGCGGCGTTTCCGGGCGAACTGTCGGGTGGGCAGCAGCAGCGCGTGGCCATCGCTCGCGCCCTGGCGATGCGGCCCAGGTTGATCCTGTTCGACGAAGTGACCTCGGCGCTGGACCCGGAGATGGTCGGCGAAGTGCTGGCGGTGATCCGCGAGCTGACCGAGGAGGGCATGACCTGTGTGCTGGTTACCCATGAAATGCGCTTTGCCGAAGAGATCAGCGACCGGGTGTATTTCACCGAGCATGGCCGCATCGTCGAGCACGGCAGCGCCGAACAGCTGTTCCGCGCCCCGCAGCACGAACGTACCCGCGCTTTCCTGCAGCATGCGCTGGGCGAGGGCGGGCAGCGTCCGAGCCGCCCGGCGCCCGATGTATTCAGCAACCTGGGGCGCTACAGCCTCAGCGTTTGATTTCCGCTAGCGAAGAAGAGAGACCGAGCATGTCCCGTGATTCCGTGATCCAGCCGTTCCTGGCGCAAGTGCGCGCCATCCATGCGCGGGGCGTCGATCGCGCCGCGCTGCAGCAGATCGTCGTTTTGCTCGAAGGGCTGGCCGAGTGCCGCGAGCTGTTCAACTTCGAGCGCTTTCCGGCGCCGGATGCTGCGAGTGGCGAGACCCAGTTCCGCTATCGCCTGAACGACGACGGCGAGTCGCCGACCTTGTATGTCAACTCGCTACTGCCGGGCAAGGCGACCTTGCCGCACAACCACGAGACCTGGGCAATCATCGTTGCTGTCGAGGGGCAGGAACTGAACCGGGTGTACCGCCGCGAGGATGACGGCAGCGACCCGGCCCGTGCCCGCCTGGCGCTGGAGCGCGAGATCGTGGTGCAACCGGGGACCTCGGTGGCCTTCCTGGGCGAGGACCTGCATGGCATTCGCGTCGAAGGCGATAAACCGACCTTGCACTTCCACCTTTATGGCCGGCCGCTGGAGTCGCTGGAAAACCGCTATGGGGTCAAGGACGACGGCAGCGTGGTGAACTACAACAAGTCACAGATGGCGCCTTCGATCGAGGCTTATGGCCTTTGATGTGTGCGGCCTGTGCCGGCCCTTTCGCGGGTGAACCCGCTCCCACAAGTAATGCACGGCTTGTAAGCACGGCGCGGTCCCTGTGGGAGCGGGTTCACCCGCGAAGAGGCCGGCACAGGCACCGCATTTTCCCAACCTGATCGACCAAGGACTGCGTCCCATGATCCCCAGCATCACCCCCGCGCACCTGCATGACTGGCTATTCGACGGCCAGGAGATCGCCCTGTTCGACCTGCGCGAACATGGCCAGTACGGCGAAGCTCACCTGTTCTACGCCGTCAACCTGCCGTACAGCCGGCTGGAAATCGAGGCCCCGCGCCTGGCGCCCAACCCGGCGGTGCGGCTGGTGGTCTACGATGCAACCGGCGGCGAGCTGGCGCAGCGCGGCGCCCGGCGGCTGCAGGCCCTGGGCTACACGGCGGTACACTGGCTCGAAGGCGGCAGCCTGGGGTGGCAGGCCGCAGGTTTCGAACTGTTCGCTGGCGTGCACCTGCCATCGAAGGCCTTTGGCGAGCTGGTCGAGCACGCGTGCCACACCCCGCGCATCAGCGCCCCGCAACTGGCCGAATGGCAGCGTCAGGGCAAGCCGCTGGTGCTGCTCGACGGCCGGCCGCTGGACGAGTTCGCCAGGATGAACATCCCCGGCGCCACCTGTTGCCCCAACGGTGAACTGGGCTACCGCCTGGAAGACTTGGTGCAAGACCCGCACACACCAGTAGTGATCAACTGCGCAGGCCGCACGCGCAGCATCATCGGCGCGCAAACGCTGATCAACCTCGGCATCGACAACCCCGTCTATGCCCTGGAAAACGGCACCCAGGGTTGGTACCTGGCGGACCTGCCTCTGGAGCACGGCGGGCAGCGCGGCTATCCGCCCCACAGTGGCCAGGCGTTGGCAAAGCAACGGACGCGAAGCGTGGCCTTGGCGCGCAAGGCGGGGGTGCAGTGGGTGGCGGCAAAGCAGGTGCTGGAATGGCAGCAAGAGGCACAGCGCACGCTGTTCCTGTGCGACGTGCGCACCCCGGAGGAATTTGCCGCCGGCAGCCTGCCCGGTGCGCAACATTGCCCGGGAGGCCAACTGGTGCAGGGCACCGACCTGTACATCGGTGTGCGCAAGGCGCGCGTGGTGCTGTTCGACGACGACGGTGTGCGCGCGCCGGTGGTGGCCAGCTGGCTGCGGCAGATGGGGCATGATGCCTATGTGCTCGAAGGCGGCCTGGGCAGTGGCCTGGCACTACCGGGCAAACCCGGTCTGGCTGTGACCCTGACCGAGGCCAGCGCCGAAGAACTCGACGGCGCCTTGCTGCTGGACCTGCGCTCGAGTACGGCCTACCGCAGGCGCCACCTGCGCGGCGCGCAGTGGGCGATCCGCCCGCAACTGGCCGAGCAGGTGCGCACGCAGTCGCGGCGCCTGGTATTCATTGCCGATGACCCTCGCGTCGCCGAGCTGGCGGCCAGCGAATTGCCCGCTGCACAACGCCAGGCGGCGCGCCTGTTCCCTCGGGCGTTGCAGGCCGGGTGGCCCCAGGTCGAGGATGATGCTTCCCTGGCAGACGCCGCCTGTATCGATTTCCTCTTCTTCGTCCACGACCGCCACGCCGGGAACAAGGAGGCCGCACGCCGTTACCTGGCCTGGGAAACCGGGTTGATCGCGCAGATGAGCGCCGCCGAAGTCGCCAGTTTTGCGCCATTGACCCACGCCGACCCGATCGCCACGCGGTTGGTGCATGCCGGTCGTGGCGAGCCGGGCCAGGGTGCGCATGGCGTCAACCCGCCGGTCAGCCGCCTGAGCACGGTGCTGTTCGACAGCGTCGCCGACCAGCGCGAGGCACGCAGCCGTCGTGACCAGCAACGGGTGCTCAGCTATGGCGCCCGCGGCAACCCCACAGCCTTTGCCCTGGAAGACCTGGTCAGCGAACTGGAAGGCGGCCACCGCACCAAGCTGTTCGCCACCGGGCTGCAGGCCATCGCCCAGACGTTTCTCGCCTACCTGCGCCCCGGCGACCATGTGCTGATCAGCGATGGCGTGTATGGGCCGGTGCGGCGCCTGGCGCGCGAGCTGCTGCAGCCGTTCGGCGTGCAGGTCAGCTATTTTGCCGCGGACGGGCAGGGCCTTGAGGCCGCGCTGCGCCCGAACACGCGCATGGTCTACAGCGAAAGCCCGAGTTCGTTGCTGTACGAACTCAACGACCTGCCGGCCATGGCTGCTCTATGCAAGCCGCGCGGGATCCTGCTGGCGGTCGACAACACCTGGGGTTCGGGCTATCTGCACCAGCCGCTGGCGCTGGGCGCGGACATTTCGGTGATGGCCCTGACCAAATACCTGGGCGGGCACAGCGACGTGATGCTGGGCAGCGTCTGCACCACCCGCGAGGCCTTCGCCGCGTTGTCGCGCAGCAGCGATACCTGCGGTTGCACGGTCAGCCCGGACGATGCCTGGCTGGTACTGCGCGGTGCGCGCAGCCTCGCCAGCCGCATGGCGGTGCACGAGCGCCAGGGCCTGGAAATCGCCCACTGGCTGCAGGCACGAGAGGACGTGGCGCGGGTGTACCACCCGGCGTTGCCGGAGCACCCGGGCCACGCCCTGTGGCGCCGCGACTTCAAGGGCAGCAATGGCCTGCTCAGCATCGAGCTGGCCGACAGCAGCCTGAGCCGGGCGGAAACCTTCATCGATCGCCTGCGCCTGTTCGGCATCGGCGCGTCCTGGGGTGGTTACGAGAGCCTGGTGACCTTGGCCGAGCTGGGCGAGCGAACCTTCGCCACACCCGTGCGTGGGGCCCTGGTGCGCCTGCACGTGGGCCTGGAGGCGGTCAGTTCGCTGCAGCGCGACCTGGACCAGGCGCTACGCTGATCAGCTGTCGGTATGGTGTGCGCCGTGCGGCAGCAGCAGTTCGGCGAGCTTGTCCATGGCCGGTGTCGCCTGGCTGCCTTTGCGGGTGACCAGCTCGTACGGGTCGCTGACCGAGCCCATGGTCAGGGGCAGAATGCGCACCTGTTGGTTCATCGCGCATTGCCGGGCCACGTCGATCGACACCAGTGCCACGAAGTCGGGGCGGTTCTGTAGCAGCGACAAGGTCGCCAGGATCGAGGTGGTTTCCACCAGGTGCAACGGGAAGCGCAGCCCGGCATCGTGGAATTCGCGCTCCAGCTGTACCCGCATCGGCATGTTGGCCCGGTACACGATCCAGCGGCTCTCGGCCAGGTCTGCAAGGTTCAGGTTTTGCGCGTGCTTGAGCGGGTGGTCGATATTGGCGATGACCGCCAGCGTCTCGTCCTGGACAAAGCTGCTGGCAAACAGCTGAGGGCTATTGCTCACGCTGGTGCGGCACAAGGCGACGTCCAGGCGACCGCTCTCGATCTGTGCCAGCAGCGACTGGCTGGTGTCTTCGATGATCTCGAACGACATCTGCGGCTGGATGCTGGCCAACTGCGACACCGCCCTCATCAGCAATGGCACCGCGCCCATGATTGCCCCCACCGCCAGCCGGCCGCCGACCCCGCGCAGGATGGCATCCAGGTCATGCCGCAGGTTTGAAATGTCCGTTTGCACCACGCGCGCGTAGCGGATGGCGCAGTGCCCGGCAGCCGTGGGCTCCAGCCCGCGATTGGTGCGGTTGAACAGCACCGTGCCGAAGGTGGTTTCGATTTCCTGCAACGCCTTGCTCGCTCCGGGCTGGGTAAGCCCGACGCTGCTTGCCGCGCCGAGCAGCGAGCGGTGCTCGTCCAGTTCGATGAGCAGGCGCAGGTGGCGGGCGTGGAGCCTGGACATGATCGAGTTGAGTGAAGGGGTCATCTGGTATGCGTCCGGGTTATACCGATATGGATTGTTCTCAATACCATGGCCAGGCGCGAATTCCTATACTGGCGCTGCACGGTGTCGCATCCAGTGCGGCGGAACCGCCCATAATAATAGCGCCAGGAGGCTGTGAAGGCCCTATGTCCCTGATCAACTACATCACCCAGATCCAGTTCGATATCGGCGCCATTGCGCGCCTGCCTGCCGAGTGCGAGCGCATTGGTATAACCAGGCCTTTGATCGTGACGGACCGTGGCGTGCGTGCTGCCGGTATCGTCGATGTGGCCTTGAGCACCTTCAGTGACAGCAGCGCGCAATTGCCGATCTATGACAGCACGCCGCCCAACCCGAACGAGAACGCCGTGCGTGAAGCGGTTGCCATGTTCCAGGAGTGTGGCTGTGACGGGATCATCGCCATTGGCGGGGGCTCGGCGATCGACCTGGCCAAAGGTGTGGCCGTGTGTGCCAGGCACGACGGCCCATTGAAAAGCTTTGCGGTGATCGAAGGCGGCTTGGCCCGCATTACGGCGGCAACCGCACCGGTAATCGCCGTGCCGACCACGGCGGGCACCGGCAGCGAGGTAGGGCGGGGCGCCATCCTGATTCTCGATGACGGGCGCAAGGTGGGCGTGATCTCACCCCATGTGGTGCCCAAGGCTGCCATCTGCGACCCGGCGCTGACCCTTGGCCTGCCGGCGCAACTCACCGCCGCCACCGGCATGGACGCCATTGCCCACTGCCTGGAAACCTTCATGGCGCCTGCGTTCAACCCGCCCGCTGACGGCATTGCCCTGGACGGGCTGTGGCGCGCTTGGCGCTTCATCGAAACCGCCACCCGCGAGCCCGGCAACCTGGATAGCCGCGTCAACATGATGAGCGCCTCGCTGCAAGGCGCCCTGGCATTCCAGAAGGGCCTGGGCTGCGTACATAGCCTCAGCCACGCACTGGGCGGCATCAACCCACGGCTGCACCACGGCACCCTCAACGCGATCTTCCTGCCCGTCGTCATCACCTTCAACCGCAAGGCCGAGACGGTGCTGAACGAGCACAAGATGCAACGCATCGCCCAGGCGATGGGGCTGGCCGACGAAGGCCAGATCGAAGACGCGATCCGCCACATGACTCGTGCGCTGGGCCTGCCGACCGGGCTGCGCGAGCTGGGCGTCAGCGAAGAGCTGTTCCCGCGCATCATCCAGGGTGCGCTGGCCGATCACAGCCACCGCACCAACCCGCGTGAAGCGTCTGCCGAGGACTACCAGTGGCTGCTTGAGGCATCCATGTAGCTCACTGATCCGCTGTTCAACCAAATAACAACAAAAGTGAACGCCCATGACTACCAAATATGCGCAAGCCGAGCTTGGTCGCGAGCCTGAAGCGATCGCGAGCCCGAACCCGTTCAGGAAGTACCAGGTCATCACCGTCAGCCTGCTGCTGGTGATTGGCATCATCAACTACGTCGACCGCAGCGCGCTGTCGATCGCCAACACCTCGATCCAGCGGGACATGGTGATCACGCCGTCACAAATGGGCATTCTGTTGTCGGCATTTTCCCTGGCATATGCCTTTTCCCAGTTGCCGCTGGGCATGATCATCGACCGCCTGGGCAGCAAGATTTCGCTGGGGGCTGCACTGCTGGGCTGGTCGGTGGCGCAGACGGCCTCCGGCCTGATCAACAGTTTTTCCGCGTTCATCGGGCTGAGGGTGGTGCTGGGGATCGGCGAGGCGCCGATGTTCCCGTCGGCGGCCAAGGCGCTGGCGGAGTGGTTCGAGGCCGAGAAACGCGGCACGCCGACCGGCATCGTGCTGTCATCGACCTGCATCGGGCCGTGCATTGCGCCGCCGTTGCTGACGCTGCTGATGGTCAACTGGGGCTGGCGAGGCATGTTCATAGTCACCGGGGTGTTCGGCATCCTGGTCGCCGCTTGCTGGTTCGCCTTCTATAAAAGCAAGGAACGTTACCTGGCCGAGTTGCCTGCCGAGGAGCGTGAACGCCTGTTGGCGGCCCAGGCGCAGAAGCAGCCAGTGGCAACGGCCAGGCCGAGCATGAAGGCACAACTGGCGGCATGGGCCGAGTTGTTCCGGCACAAGAGCACCTGGGGCGCTGTGCTGGGCTTCATGGGGGTGATCTACATGCTGTGGCTGCACCTGACCTGGTTGCCGGGCTACTTCGAGCGTGAGCACGGGCTGAGCTTGTACAAGACAGCCTGGGTGGTGTCACTGGCCTACGTTTTCGGCGCCCTGGGCACCATTGTGGCGGGCCGTGTGTGCGACCGCCTGGTGAAGAACGGCGCCAGCGTGCTGGGTAGCCGCAAGCGGGTAGTGGTGAGCGCGTTGTTCGCGGCGGCGGCCTTCACCGTGCCGCTATCGTTCGGCAGCGGCTTCATGCTCAGCGTGGCCCTGCTGTGCTGCGCGTTGTTCAGCGTGAACATGGCCAGCTCCACCGCCTGGATGATCGCCAACACCGTCGTGGATAGCCGGCGCGTGGCCTCGTTTGGCTCCATCCAGAATTTCGGCGGTTACCTTGCGGGTTCGGTGGCACCGATCGTGACGGGGTTCAGCATTCAGCAGACCGGGTCGTTTGCCTCGGCGTTCCTGATCAGTGCGGCAGTCGCGGCGGTGGCGGCGATGGCCTACGTATTGCTGCTGAAGCAGCCGGTGTCTGCTGACAGGTAATCCTGTAGGAGCGACCTTGTGTCGCGATGGGCCGCAACGCGGCCCCGGGGTTTCAGCGCAAATGCACGCATTGCCGGGGCCGCTTTGCGGCCCATCGCGACACAAGGCCGCTCCTACACGGGATTGCGTCAGGCAGGGTCATAACGGTTTGTGATGCCAGACATCATGACAATATATTTATCCTTATCAATGCCACGCTCTAGCATCTGTTGCCCGCCATCGCCCATCAATCAAGAGGTCTTATGAACAATTCGCTCTTCATTCCCCAGCGTACCGCGGCATTGTTGCTGCAGCACTGGCTTAGCGGTGAGCTGCTGGCGGAACTGCCCGCCAGCCTCAAACCCGAGACGTTGAAACAGGGCTATGACAGCCAGGACGAGTTGTTTGCGGCCGCCGCAGGCCAGCGCGCCGGGTGGAAGCTGGGTGTCGGCAGCCCCGCAGCCATGCGTGCAGCCAATTTGTCCCGGCCCTTGATTGGCCAGTTGGAGGCGGGGCGTTGTCATGCTGGTGGTGTGCATATCCGGTTGCCGGCAGTTACACCGGTAACCATCGAATGCGAGGTCGCCTTCGTACTGGATCGCGATATTCCACCCCAGGTTGGGCGGGTGCCAGCCAGCGAAGATATTCGCGCAACCTGCGTCACCTTCGAAGTGGTGCGCTCGCGCTTCGTCGATCGCAAGATTGTTGGGTGGCCAAGCTTCGTGGCGGACAACGTTGGGTTTGAAGCGCTGGTGATTGGCAACAGCCTGGCAGCAGGCATCGATGTGCCGTTGCTGGCTGACCTGGCCGAAACCACCGAGGTATACGTAGACGGCCAGTTGCGGGCGCGGGGCTTGTCTGGCGATGCGGCGACCGACCCGTTGGCATCGCTGGCCCACCTTTATGCGCATGCCGCCGAACGTGGCCAGACCCTGAAAGCAGGCGATGTGGTGACTACAGGGGCCATGTGCCAGCCATTCGACCTGAACGAAACAGGGCATCAGGTTAGCGCCAGGTATCTTGGCCAGGAGCTGTTGTTTACGCTGTAGCGATGCCCCAGCCTTTTCGCGGGTAACCACGGCGTTGCGATTGTTTGTATGAGTCACCTTGATGCTTTCCCTTAGCGGTACTAATACTAAGAGACTGCCGGGAGGGGGATGAACATGCAGACGCGCTTTGTTGTGGTTCCCGCTGTGCCGCTCAAGAAAGAGATTTACCCGCGTAGTCTTGGCTTTCCCGCGACGTTAGGGGAGGGTTATGACCTTTATGACACACAAGAAAAGCTGCGCCTGACCTTCAACTACCCGACACGCGCCGAGGCGGAATTCGTATGCGCGTCCCGCAACAGTTGCCGGGATGCCGACGCGGCGGATATCGCCGGGATTGGTTGATGCAGTTGAAGCTTCGCGGAACTTGAGTGCGATGCGGTCCAGGTGGGCGCAACTGACTTGCTCAATTTTTTGAGACGTGCGCGGTCCCTGTGGGAGCGGGTTCACCCGCGAACACCGGCGTAGCCGGTGCCATGGACCGCGTTACATTCTTCGCGGGTAAACCCGCTCCCACAGGGATCGCGCCTGGCCCAAGATCGGCACCATTCCTGTAAAGGCCATAGCCTTGCCCAAGGATCGTGAAGCTTGCACGGCTCGGTGTGGGAGCGGGTTCACCCGCGAACCGGCGTAGCCGGTGCCATGGACCGCGTTACATTCTTCGCGGGTAAACCCGCTCCCACAGGGTTCGCGCCTGGCCCAAGATCGGCACCATTCCTGTAAAGGCCATAGCCTTGCCCAAGGATCGTGAAGCTTGCACGGCGCGGTGTGGGAGCGGGTTCACCCGCGAACACCGGCGTAGCCGGTGCCATGCACCGCGTTGCATTCTTCGCGGGTAAACCCGCTCCCACAGGGATCGCGCCTGGCCCGAGATCGGCACCATTCCTGTAAAGGCCATAGCCTTGCCCAAGGATCGTGAAGCTTGCACGGCTCGGTGTGGGAGCGGGTTCACCCGCGAACACCGGCGTAGCCAGTGCCATGCACCGCGTTGCATTCTTCGCGGGTAAACCCGCTCCCACAGGGTTCGCGCCTGGCCCAAGATCGGCACCATTCCTGTAAAGGCCATAGCCTTGCCCAAAGATCGTGAAGCTTGCACGGCTCGGTGTGGGAGCGGGTTCACCGCGAACACCGGCGTAGCCGGTGCCATGCACCGCGTTACATTCGCCGGGCCGGGGGCTTGTGTCATGCGTGTTTGAGCGCTTCCACCAATTGCGCCTTGGTCATGGTGGAGCGCCCCTTGATGTCTTTGCTGCGCGCTTCCTTCATCAGGCTCTGCTTGCTCTGGGTTTCCAGGGAACTGCCCGATGTGCGGGAATGACCCTGGCGTGACTTCGCCGCCCGTTTGGCCGAGTCCGAGCGAGCAGTTTTCTTCTCGCTGGAAGAGGTGGCCTTGCCCGAGCCGCCTTTCTTCTCGCCACCACCGGACTGTTTGTTGACGGTGGCCCAGGCGCGTGCTTCGGCCTGGTCTTCCGGCACGCCTTTGTGCTCGTAGCTTTCCTCGATATGTTCGGCCTTGCGCTTCTGCTTGTCGGTGTACTTGTCCTTGTCGCCGCGTGGCATGGCATTCACTCCCGTCTGGTTCGCATGAGCGGTTGAATGCCGCGGCAACACCCGAGTGCCCGGTAATCGACCAGCGGTGCCAGGAAACCTGTCGCCCACTCGAAACAGTCATTCAACCGACACATCGAGGCCTTAGGGTTGAGACAGGAACCCGTCCAGGGCTCTGCTCACTGATGTTGCCGTGATGGCGCCGCCAGACGGCTCTACCGTGCGGCTTGCCATTCATTGGTCACAAAGCTGTAACATTGCTGCTGCAAAGTGTGCCGGCCATCACACGGAGCGCTTTTCGATGATACGCCTGATGAAGTCTGCTGCACTCGCCGTTGCCGTTTCGCTTTGCGCCACTTCGGCATCCTTCGCCGCAGAGAACGTCCGCCTGACCGGTTCCGGCGCCAGCTTCCCGGCACCGATCTACCTGACCTGGTTCAAGGCCTTCAGCAAGGAAACCGACGGTGTCACCGTTGACTACCAGTCCAAGGGGAGCGGGGCGGGTGTTCAGGACTTTCTGAACAAGACCGTCGACTTCGCCGCCAGCGACTCGGCAATGAAAGCCGAAGAAATCGCCAAGGTCGGCGAGGGCGTGCAGTTGCTGCCAATGACCGCCGGTGAAATCGTCCTGGCTTACAACCTGCCGGGCAACCCTAAAGGGCTGAAGCTGCCACGCGATGTGTACTCCAACATCTTCCTCGGCAAGATCACCCAGTGGAACGACCCGCAGATCGTCGCGGCCAACCCTGAGCTGAAACTGCCAGCCACCCCGATCACCGTGGTCGTGCGTGCCGACTCCAGCGGTACCACTGCGGTATTCACCAAGCACCTGTCGGCCATCAACGCTGACTTCAAGCAAGCGCTGGGTGAAGGCAACACCGTCAACTGGCCGGCCAGCGACAAGTTCATCAAGTCGCCGAAGAACGACGGCGTAACCGCCACCGTCCGCCAGACCCCAGGCGCCATCGGCTACATCGAATACGGCTTCGCCAAGCTGGCCAAGGTCGACTTCGCCCAGCTGCAGAACAAGGCCGGCCAGTACGTCGTGCCGAACGCCGAGAGCGGTGCCGAGGCGCTGGCTGCGGTGCAGATGCCGGAGAACCTGGTGGCCTGGCTGCCTGACCCGGACGGTGCCAAGTCCTACCCGATCACCTCCTACACCTGGATGATCTTCCGCAAGGACAACGGTAACCCGGCCAAGGCCAAGGCCATGCGCGAAATGGTCGAATACAGCCTGACCAAAGGCCAGAAGATCGCCGACTCGATGGGCTACATCCCGCTGCCAGCGTCGGTTGTCGATCAGGTACGCAAAGCGTCCGCCAACATCCAGTAACACGCCCAGGCGCTCCCGGTGTGGTCTGGCGGCCATGCCGGGTGTGTTTGCCCTCTGTCCCGGAACTTGCCAATGAACACTCCTTTTGCCATCCCGGCTAACCCCGACTCTGCGTGCCAGCCACCGTCTGCGAAAGACTTCCTGGTTGATCGCACCTTCCGTGCGCTTGCACGCATCGGTGTGGTGCTGGTGCTGGCGCTGGTCTTCGCGCTGGTCTACGAAGTGGGCCGCAAGGCACTGCCAGGCATCGAGAAGCACGGCTTTGACGTGCTGTTCGGCAGTGTCTGGGACGTCAACCAAGGCAAGTACGGTATTCTGCCAGCGATCTGGGGCACCCTCTACAGCGCCCTGATCGCCCTGTTGATCGCCGGTTTCTTCGGCGTCAGCATGGCCATTTTCCTGACCCAGGACTTCCTCCCGGCCCGGCTGGCGGCGGTGTTCCGCACCATCGTCGAGCTGCTCGCTGCCATCCCCAGCGTCGTCTACGGCCTGTGGGGGATCTATGTGGTCATCCCGGCCATTCGCCCGCTGACCACCTGGCTGAACAGCGAACTGGGCTGGATTCCCTTTTTCGGTACTTCCCTGAGCGGCCCGGGGCTGCTGCCTGCCGCGCTGGTACTGGCGATCATGATTCTGCCGACCATCGCCGCCGTTTCGCAGGACGCCCTGACCAGCGTGCCGATGAAGACCAAGCAGGCCGCCTACGGCCTGGGCGCCACCCACTGGGAGGCCATCCTCAAGGTAATGGTGCCATCGGCAGCCACCGGCATCTTCGGTTCGCTGGTGCTCGGCCTGGGCCGTGCGCTGGGTGAAACCATGGCGCTGGCCATGCTGGTGGGTAACGCCAACAACATTTCCCTGTCCTTGTTCGCCCCGGCCAACACGCTGGCGGCCTTGCTGGCGCTGAACTTCCCGGAGGCCGGCCCGAACGAGATCGAGGTGCTGATGTACGCGGCACTGGTACTGATGTTCATCACCCTGGCGGTGAACGTACTCGGCTCGATGATCATGCTCTACGCCCAGCGGGGTAACAAATGATGACCAACCTCACCACCCCTGCAAACGCGTTGCCCAGCCTGCAGCGCAAGCTGGAAGGCCGTTCCCTGCGCAGCCTGGTATTGACCACGCTGGCATGGTTCGCGGCGCTGGTGGCCAGCGTGCCGCTGATTTCCGTGCTGTACATGCTGATCACCCGCGGCGGCGCACGCCTCAACCTGGAGGTGTTCACCGAGTTGCCGCCCACCGGCTTCGAGATGGGCGGGGGCTTTGGCAACGCCATGGCCGGTACTTTCGTCATGGTCGGCATTGCTGCCGCCATCGCCGTACCGGTCGGTATTCTGGCCGCGGTGTTCCTGGCCGAACTCGGCCCGGACAGCAAGCTGGCCAACGCCGCGCGCTTCGCCGCCAAGATGCTCACCGGCCTGCCGTCGATCCTGGCCGGCGTGTTCGCCTACGCCTTGGTGGTGATGACCACCGGCACCTACTCCGCCCCGGCAGGTGGTGTGGCCCTGGCGGTACTGATGCTGCCCATCGTCGTGCTGACCGCTGAAGAGTCGATGAAGATGGTGCCCAAGATCATGAAGGATGCCGCCTACGGCATGGGCTGCACCCGTGCCCAGGTGATCTGGAAAATCGTCCTGCCCACCGGCCTGCCGGCCATCCTGACCGGCGTCATGCTGGCCGTGGCCCGTGCCGCCGGCGAGACCGCGCCGCTGCTGTTCACCGCGCTGTTCAGCAACTACTGGATCCTGCATGACGGCGACCTGGCAGTCATGAACCCGACGGCCTCGCTGGCCGTACTGATCTACAACTTCTCCGGCATGCCATTCGACAACCAGCTCGAGCTCGCCTGGGCGGCCTCGCTGGTACTGGTGATGATCGTGCTGGTAATCAACATTCTGAGCCGAGTATTCGGCAAGCCCAAGTATTGAGAAAGGGAGCATCCGACCTTGAACGTATCCACTGCGCCAAAAGCCGCTCCCGTGGTCAGCGAAGCCCCCATCGTCATGGACTGCAAGCTGGACAAGATCTTCTACGGCAACTTCATGGCCGTTCGCGACAGCCATGTGCCGATCCGCAAGAACGAGATCACCGGTTTCATCGGGCCGTCCGGCTGCGGCAAGAGTACCGTGCTGCGTAGCCTCAACCGCATGAACGACCTGGTGAAGGGCTTCCGCTTCGAAGGCCATGTGCACTTCCTGGGCCAGGATGTCTACGGCAAGGGCGTCGACCCTGTGGTGGTGCGCCGCTACATCGGCATGGTGTTCCAGCAGCCCAACCCGTTCTCGATGAGCATCTTCGACAACGTCGCCTTCGGCCTGCGCCTGAACCGCTACAAGGGCGACATCGGCGACCGCGTCAAGCACGCACTGCAGGGTGCCGCGCTGTGGGACGAGGTGAAGGACAAGCTCAAGGTCAGCGGCCTGGCCCTGTCCGGCGGCCAGCAACAGCGTCTGTGCATCGCCCGCGCCATCGCCACCGAGCCGGAAGTGCTGCTGCTGGACGAACCCTGCTCGGCACTCGACCCGATTGCCACCCGCCGGGTGGAGGAGCTGATGGTCGAATTGAAAAAGGACTACACCATCGCCCTGGTGACCCACAACATGCAGCAGGCGATTCGTGTGGCCGACACCACTGCGTTCTTCTCGGTCGACATCTCCAAGGGCACCCGTACCGGTTACCTGGTCGAAATGGGCCCGACCACGCAGATTTTCCAGAACCCGCGTGAGCAGCTGACCGCCGACTACATCAGCGGCAAGTTCAGCTGAGGCCGTACCTGCCAAGGTGGCCGGGTGTTGCAGTCAGGAAGGCTGCAACACCCGGCCGCATTACCTTCCCCCAAGTGTTACCAGGGATTTCCAATGCCAGCGACGCGTCGTCTTGATCTGCCAGCGGTAGAGCGCGCACTGCGTGAGGTGCAGGCCCGCTTTGCCGAACTCAGCCAGCATTTCACCGAACCGCGGGATCCATTCACCGACGAGGTGCTGCTGAATGTGGTTGAAGGCTATGCCCTGATTGACGACTATGTCGCCCGGGGTGTCGACCTTTTCGACCTGCAGCAGCTGAACCTGATGCTGGAGATCAATGCCACCGTGCTGTGCGGCAGCGACCCGGCACGCAGGCTGGAATTTGCCCCGCACCTGGCGGCGACCGAGGCGCACTTTTTCAATAATGTGGAGGGCGGCATCAAGGACCTCTACAACTGGTATTGCTCGTATGGCAGCGACTCGATCTGGAAGCGCGCGGCGGGTGTCTACGTTCGAATTCTGAGCAAGCCGCAGCTGTTCATCGAAGGCAACAACCGCACAGGGTCGCTCATTGTCAGCTACTTGCTGATGCGCGCGGGGCTACCACCATTCGTGCTGTCGCTGGACAACGCCGAGGGTTACTTCAACCCGTCCTCGGTCATACGCAACTCCGCCAAGCATGGGGTCAAGGCTTTGTACGAACTACCCAAGATCAAGAAAAAGTATGCAGCTTTCCTTGAAGCGCACGCGCCCGAGCCCGGCAAGTTCTTCCTCGGCGGCGCATCCATGCCTGCGCGCGAGAGGTGCCGCTGATGCAAAGCCCTTCTCTGCTCCAGCGCGGGCGGCAAGCCATCGAGCGCACGTTCAATCGCCCGCAGGTACGCATTTCGTTCGATATCGACGACACGCTCGCCTGCCAGGCCGAGCACGCCGCCGCCGAGCACAGCAAGCTGCCGGCGTTCGTCCACCGCTGGTTGGGTGAACCCCTGCGCAGTGGCACGCGCTCGCTGATTCGCGACCTGCGCCGCCAGGGTTGCAGCATCTGGATCTACACCTCGTCGGGGCGCACGCCGTCCTACATCCGCCGTTGGTTGATGCTCTACGGTATCCGCGTCGATGGCGTGGTCAACAGTGACCGGCACCAGCATATCCTGGCCGTGAACGGGCTTGAGAATGCGCCCTCGAAGTTGCCGTCGGCCTTCGATATCGACCTGCATGTCGATGATTCCGAGGGCGTGCGGCTGGAAGGCGTCGACCACGGTTTTCGCGTGGTGGTGGTGTGCCCCAAGGATGAGAACTGGGCGCAGAAAGTGATGGATGCGGCGGTCGATGTCCAGGCACAGCTGGCCTGGCAGCAACCGCACCGCTATGAAATGCCGGTACGGCAGCGTTCGCAGGCCCTCGCTTCCTGAGGGCTTCAAGGTACTTTTCTCGTTACGCCTCTTCGCTACTTGTTGCCCCCCATACCTCCATTCGCGGCTTCCCATTTTCAGCTTCGGCTTGACTCGTGAAATTTTTCATGTAATTTTTCATGAAAAATAACTCTAAAAATTTCACGGCAGTCTCAAACGATGAAGATGCACGAAGAGGTTGAAGCCCTCGCGATCCTTATTCACGACCTGCGCAAATTCAAGAACCTGACCCTGGGCGAACTGGCCGAGCGCATCAACCGCTCGGTCGGCTTTCTGTCCCAGGTCGAGCGCGGTGTTTCGCGCCCTACCGTGGCCGACCTCACCGCCATCAGTGAAGCGCTCGGCGTATCCACCGCGTACTTCTACAACCTGAGCAAGCCGCGCAGCGTCAGCTGGGTCACGCGCCCCCACGAGCGGCGCACGCTGTACCTCGAGTCGGGCATTACCGATGTGCTGGCTTCGCCCACCATTGGCGGCGCGTTCTCCATGCTCGACAGCCATCTCGAGCCAGGCGCCAGCAGTGGCGAGCTGTACCTGACTGACCGTTCCGAGCAGGGCTGTTTCGTGCTCGAAGGCGAACTCACGGTCTGGCTGGACCACGGCGACGCCGTGACCCTGCAGGCCAACGACTGCTTCCAGCTGCACCCCCACGCGCAGTTCCGTTACGCCAACCTGACGGAAAAAGCCACCCGCGTGCTCTGGGTCTTCAACTGAATTCGTTCACCTCACAAGGACAAGAAGATGAGTGTCGTCTTTCCGGATCTGCTGACTGAAGTGCGCTCGTTCCGAGCGCAGCACCCAGAAATACGTTATGTCGACCTGATTGCGCTGGATATTCCCGGGCACTTCTACGGCAAGCGCTACCCCATGGACATGCTGGAAAAAGTCGCAGCCGGCGCGCCGCTGAAGTTGCCGCAGAACTGCGTGCTGCTGGGCACCCAGGGTGGCCTCTACCCGATCGGTGACTACTGCTTCGCCGACGGCGACCCGGATGCCGCCCGCCGCCTGGTGCCGGGTTCCCTCAAGCCGGTGCGCTGGGAAAAGGAACCGATCGCGCAGATGCTCATCACCTCCGACGGCACTGCCAAGCCCATCGAGTTCGAGCCCCGTGAAGTGCTGGCCCGGGTGATCCAGCGCCTGGCCAGGCGCGGCATTCGCCCGGTGGTGGCCTTCGAGCTGGAGTTCTACCTGTTCGACCGCAAGCTCGACAACGGCCTGCCACAGTACCCACGCGACAAGGCGACCGACGACCACGACGACCAGCCGAACATGCACATCGAGCGGTTGTCGCGTTTCGCACCGGTGCTGCACGAGATGGTCGATGGCGCCAACGAGCAGGGCGTGCCGGCGAACGTCATCACCGCAGAGCTGGGCCCCGGCCAGTTCGAGATCAACTTCTCGCACAGCGACGATGCCATGAGCGCTGCGGACTGGTCGGCGCTGTTCTGCCGCAGTACCCGCGGTATCGCGATGAAGCACGGCTACCGAGCCAGCTTCATGAGCAAGCCGTACCTCGACGCGCCGGGCAGCGGCATGCATGTGCACGTCAGCCTGTACGACAACGCCGGCAACAACATCCTGGCCGGCGATGACCAGCGCAAGCTGCGCCATGCGGTGGCAGGGTGCCTGGAGCTGCTGCCGCACTGCATGCCGATCTTCGCCCCCAACCACAATGCCTACCGCCGTTACGGCGCCATGGTCAACGCGGCGAGCAAGGCCAGCTGGGGTTTCGAAGATCGCGATGCGTGTATTCGCATCCCCGAGTCCGACCCGCGCAACCTGCGCATCGAACACCGCCTAGCCGGTGCCGATGCCAACCCGTACCTGGTGCTGGCGGCCATCCTGACCGGGATGGAGCATGGCCTGGAACGTGGCGTCGAGCCCATTGCCCCGCTGAACGACAACCGCCAGAGCGGCATCGAGTTCCCCAAGGATGCCTTCAGTGCCCTGGCGGCCATGCGTCACCACCCGGAGGTGAACGAGGGCCTGGGCAGTGAATTCGTGATGGTCTACTGCGAAAACAAATACCAGGAGCAACTGGACTTCATGCGCCACATCGATGCCCGCGAATACCGCTGGTTCCTGTAGCTGCCGGGGTTGGTGCAGCGCCGCTGCACCCTGCCTTTCTACCGTTTCAATACAACGCGCAATATGGATTTGCCGGAGGAAGATATGCCACGTGTGCCCGTTATCGGCATTACCGCATGCACCAGCATGATCGAGCTGCATGCAACCCAGACCATCAGCGAGAAGTACGCGCGCGCGGCGGCCAAGGCAGCGTGCGGGCTGCCCATCGTGATACCCAGCCTCGCAGACCTGATGGACAGCGCCGATATTCTCGACGTGGTGGATGGGCTGATCTTCACCGGTTCGCCGTCCAACATCGAACCGTTGCACTACAACGGCCCGGCCAGTGCAGCGGGCACCCATCACGACCCGCTGCGTGATGCCACCACCTTGCCGCTGATGCGTGCGGCCATCGCCGCCGGTGTGCCGGTGCTCGGCATCTGCCGTGGCTTCCAGGAAATGAACGTGGCGCTGGGCGGCACCCTGCACCAGAAGGTGCATGAGACCGGCATGTTCATGGACCACCGCGAAAGCAAGGGTGAGCCCATCGAAAAGCAATACGGCCCGCGTCACGCCCTGCATATAGAACCCGGCGGCATGCTCGACCGCATGGGTTTGCCGGCGGTTATCGATGTCAATTCCATCCACGGCCAGGGCATCGATGTACTGGCCCCCGGGCTGAGGGTGGAGGCGCTGGCACCCGATGGTCTGGTGGAAGCTGTTTCGGTCGAGAACAGCAAGGGTTTTGCCCTGGCCGTGCAATGGCACCCCGAGTACCAGGTCATGGACAACCCGCATTACCTGACCATCTTCCAGTCCTTTGGCAAGGCCTGCCGGCATCGCTCGGTATTGCGCCAGATGCTGTTGAAGTCCGCCTGACAGCGATCTATCCCAAATACAAAAAGTACCTGCGTAGCACGGCTGCGCAGCTTGATGGAGTGAAGTCAATGAGTGAGCAGAATTCCCAGACCCTCGCCTGGCAAGCCATGAGCCGCGACCACCACCTGGCCCCGTTCAGCGATGTTCGGCAACTGGCCGAGAAAGGCCCGCGCATCATCACCTCGGCCAAGGGCGTGTACCTCTGGGACAGCGAAGGCCACAAGATTCTCGATGGCATGGCGGGCCTGTGGTGCGTGGCGGTGGGCTATGGGCGCGATGAGCTGGCCGACGTCGCCAGCCAGCAGATGAAGCAGCTGCCGTACTACAACCTGTTCTTCCAGACCGCGCACCCGCCCGCGCTGGAACTGGCCAAGGCGATCGCCGACGTGGCCCCGCAAGGCATGACCCATGTGTTCTTCACCGGCTCCGGCTCCGAAGGCAACGACACCGTGCTGCGCATGGTCCGCCATTACTGGGCGCTCAAGGGCCAGAAGAACAAGAAGGTGATCATCGGCCGCATCAACGGTTACCACGGCTCCACCGTGGCCGGCGCGGGCCTGGGCGGCATGAGCGGCATGCACCAGCAGGGCGGGCTGATCCCGGATATCGTGCATATCCCGCAGCCGTACTGGTATGGCGAAGGCGGCGACATGACCGAGGCCGACTTCGGCGTGTGGGCGGCCGAGCAGCTGGAGAAGAAGATCCTCGAAGTTGGCGTGGACAACGTTGCCGCCTTCATCGCCGAACCGATCCAGGGCGCTGGCGGGGTGATCATTCCACCGCAGACCTACTGGCCGAAGGTGAAGGAGATTCTGGCCAGGTACGACATCCTCTTCGTCGCTGACGAAGTGATCTGCGGCTTCGGCCGTACAGGCGAGTGGTTCGGTAGCGACTACTACGACCTCAAGCCCGACCTGATGACCATCGCCAAGGGCCTTACCTCCGGCTATATCCCCATGGGCGGCGTGATCGTGCGAGATGAAGTGGCCAAAGTTATCAGCGAAGGCGGCGACTTCAACCACGGCTTCACCTATTCCGGCCACCCGGTGGCGGCTGCGGTGGGCCTGGAGAACTTGCGGATACTGCGTGATGAAAAGATCATCGAGCAGGTGCACGACAAGACCGCTCCGTACTTGCAACAACGCCTGCGCGAGCTGGCCGACCACCCGCTGGTAGGCGAGGTACGCGGCCTGGGCATGCTCGGCGCGATCGAACTGGTGAAGGACAAGGCCACCCGTGCGCGTCATGAAGGCAAAGGTGTCGGCATGATCTGTCGCCAGCATTGCTTCGACAACGGGCTGATCATGCGTGCCGTGGGCGACACCATGATCATCGCGCCGCCGCTGGTGATCAGCATCGAGGAGATCGACGAACTGGTGGAAAAAGCCCGCAAGTGCCTGGACTTGACGTACGAGGCTGTTCGCTGAGCGTCTGGGCGAGACAGTTGCCCCCACCTGACCGGTTGCGCGGTCAGGTGTAGGAGCGGCCTTGTGTCGCGATGGGCTGCAAAGCAGCCCCTGGGTTTCAGCGCAGATGCACAAATTGCCGGGGCTGCTTTGCAGCCCATCGCGACACAAGGCCGCTCCTACACCCGCGTCAACCGACCAGGCATATCTTCGCCGGCTCGTGCAATGCCGCGAAGCATCTTGCTTTGTGAAATGAATCATGTACTTTTCAGGGCATCAATTTTTCCCATCCGAAAGTCGCGATTCAACCATGAAAGTGCACGAAGAGATCGAAGGCCTGGCCGTACTGATTCGCGACCTGCGCAAGTTCAAGGGCCTGACACTGGGCGAACTGGCGCAGCGCATCGGCCGTTCGGTGGGCTTTCTGTCCCAGGTCGAACGGGGCGTATCCCGCCCAACCGTGGCCGACCTCACGGCTATCAGCGAAGAGCTCGGCGTCTCCACGGCCTATTTCTACAAGCTGGACCAGCCGCGCGAACTCGAGTGGGTCACCCGCCCTCACGAGCGTCGTACCCTTCACCTGGCCGGTGGCATCACCGACGTGCTGGCATCCCCCACGATAACGGGCGCGTTCTCCATGCTCGACAGCCACCTGGAGCCTGGGGCCAGCAGTGGCGAGGAGTACCTGGACGACAGCTCGGAGCAGGGCTGCTTCGTGCTCGAAGGCGAACTGACCGTATGGCTGGATGGCGGCGAGCCGGTAACGCTGCGCGCCAGTGACAGTTTTCAGCTGCAACCCCACGCAAGTTTTCGTTACGCCAACCTCACCGACAAGCCCACCCGCGTGCTCTGGGTGTTCAGCTGACAAGAGAAGCCAAGCCATGCTGGCTTTGGCGTCACCAGGCAATCGGTGTGCCGTCCCACGCCCAGAATGTACCGCTCTGGTCGGGGCCGTGTCGGCTCACCAGCGCTAGGATGCATGTCGCTGCAAATGCCGGCGAGAACAGTTTTCCCGGCGGTACATTGCCCTGAAAGGGTTGGGAAAGGCGGGTGTCGGTGGTCCCGGGATGCAGCAATAGTACTGTGGAAACAGGGTTCAGTCGCTTGAGTTCGATGCTCGCAGTGTGCAGAAGCTGGTTGAGCGCGGCCTTGCTGGCGCGATAGCTGTACCACCCGCCAAGATGGTTGTCGCTGATCGACCCGACCCGCGCCGACAGTGCCACATAGGTAATTGGTTGCTGTCGCAACAAGGGCAGCAAGTGCCTGAGCAGCAGGACAGGGGCGAAACAGTTGGTCGTGAAGCTGGCCAGCAGCCCAGCCATGTCCACCTGTGTCAGCGCTTTTTCGGCCCGTGCGGGTGCCTCTTGCAGCACGCCAAGCGTACACAGTACAAGGTTCAGCTGGTCGCAGCAGGCGCCCACCCGTGCCGCCAGTGTTTGCAGTGCCACTTCGGAACACGCGTCGCAGTCGATGCGAACCAACTGTCTTGGGTGCTCGGCGAACAAAGCATCCAGCGCAGGGCTGCTGGTGGCATGTCGCGAGACGGCAAACACCCGCCCGATGTCGGCGCGCCCCAGCAACTGCGTGCACAGTGCAAGGCCGATTCCCTGGCTGGCTCCGCAGACCAGTACGTTGGCGGGAGAGTGAAGGTCATTGATAAGGCTCACTGAACTGCCTCCTTTTCCTGGCACCACCGTATGTCCGCCTGTTCACCACTTACGCCGACATGTCGCTACGGGGTAGACACGTAAAATTGTACAATATGGCTAAAATCTGTACATAATTAACAATGTCGTACAGGTATTTTGGAGTGCTCGAGGTTACCATGGGGCGCACTGCTCGTTGGACCTGGCTTTGCCTGCTACTGACAGGCCTGTCCGAGGCGGCGGACTGGCGAGCGGAGCTCCCGGGGGCGCAACGGCTGGGCTCCGGTGAGTTCACCTGGTTCGGCCTGCGTCTTTACACCGCACAGCTATGGGCAGCAGGTCCGGTTCAGGGCTGGAACCGGCCTTTTGCCCTTGAACTCGCCTATCACCGAACGCTGTCCAGAGACATGCTGGTGAAGGCCAGCCTCGAGGAAATGTACCGCCTGGATCCTGATAGCCTGACGCCGCAGCGGCGCGCGGCGTGGTCCCAGGCCATGCAGCAGGCGTTCGTGGATGTACGCCCTGGGATGCGCATCACCGGCTTGTACATGCCGGGGCAGGGCTGCCGCTTCTACGTCGATGGCAAACTCAGCCGGGCGGTCGCCGACCCCGTTTTTGCACGGGCGTTCTTCGCCATCTGGCTCGATCCACGGGCCAGGGATCAACAACTGCGTCAGCGTCTGCTGGGGGGCATGCCATGAATCTGCATAGCGGTAACGCTGACCAGCCAGGGGGATCCTGAAGATGCGCCTGGGTCTGGTACTGGGTGACCAGCTGTCCTTCGATCTGGCCAGCCTCAACGCCCTCGATCCTGCCCGCGATGCTGTGCTGATGGCAGAAGTGGAAGGGGAAGCCAGGTATGTGCCGCATCATCCATTGAAGATCGTCCTGATCTTCAGCGCCATGCGGCACTTCGCCCAGGCGCTGCGCGAGCGCGGTTGGCAGGTGCATTATGTGCAACTTGATGATGACGGCAACAGCGGAACCATCGTTGGCGAGTTGCGGCGCTGGCAGCAGGCCCTGGGAGCCACGCATATTCACCTGACCGAGTGCGGAGAGTGGCGCCTGGAGCAGGCGTTGCGCGATGCCGCACTGCCGCTTGTGTGGCATCGCGACACGCGATTTATCTGTTCTCGCGAAGCCTTCGCGCGCTGGGCCCGGGAGCGCGGCCAACTGCGCATGGAGTACTTCTACCGTGGCATGCGCAAGCGTACCGGTCTGCTGCTGGAGCCTGACGGCAGCCCGGCAGGTGGAACCTGGAATCTCGATGGCGACAATCGCAAGGCCTTGCCCCGCCAGCTGCGTGGCCCCTTCGCCGCGCATTTCGAGCAGGACGAGATCACGGCAGCGGTAATAGCCCTGGTACGCCAACGCTTCAGCGACCACTACGGAGCCATCGACGGTTTCGACTACCCGGTGACCCATGCCGAGGCAAGGCAGCTCTGGCAACACTTTCTGGATTTCGGCCTGGCAGCTTTCGGTGACTACCAGGATGCGATGGCCGAGGGCGAGCCGTACCTGTTCCATGCGCGCATCAGTGCGGCGCTGAACATCGGGCTTCTGGACGTACGTTGCCTGTGCGAGGAGGTCGACAAGGTCTGGCGCGAGGGGCGAGTACCGCTCAATGCAGCAGAGGGCTTCATCCGCCAGTTGATCGGCTGGCGCGAGTATGTGCGCGGCATCTACTGGCTGCGCATGCCGGAGTATGCGGCGCTCAACTACCTGGGCAACGAGCGAGCGTTGCCGGAATTCTACTGGACCGGGCGCACCCGCATGCGCTGCATGGAGCAGGCCATCGGCCAGACCCTTCGCCTGGGCTACGCTCACCATATCCAGCGGCTTATGGTCACCGGCAACTTCGCCTTGCTGGCCGGTATCGCCCCAGCCGCGATTTGTGAGTGGTACCTGGCGGTCTACATGGATGCCTTCGACTGGGTCGAGCTGCCCAACACGCTTGGTATGGTGATGTACGCCGACGGCGGCTACCTGGGGTCCAAGCCTTACTGCGCCAGTGGTCGTTATATCCAGCGCATGTCCGACCATTGCAAGGCGTGCAGTTACAGGGTTGACCACGTGACCGAGGTGGATGGCTGCCCGTTCAATGCCTTGTATTGGCATTTTCTGATTCGCCATCGCTCGGAACTTTCGGCTAACCCGCGTCTGGCGTTGGTCTATCGAAGCCTGGATGGCATGGCGGCTGACCGTCGCGATGCCGTGTGGCAGCGTGGCCAGTCACTGCTGGCACAACTCGATGCTGCGCAGCCGATATGAAAAAGGGTCTTTTGCCCAGCAAGATCTGCGTGGTGTGTGGGCGGCCGTTCAACTGGCGCAAGCGCTGGGCGCGTTGCTGGGCGCAGGTGCGCTACTGCTCCGAACGATGCCGCAAGTCAGCACCGCACCGCGAGGCGCGCGAGCAAGGGCAGGGTAGCGGCCCATATCGGCACCAGTAACAGGCCGGTTTCCAGCGTGCCCATGGGCAAGTCGACATTTGCCAACCTCGCCCCGCTCAGATAGGCCAGAGGGCCGCCAACTGCACCCACCAGCGCACCGAGCCGCCAGTGCCTGTCGGCCCATGCCAGGCTGTGGCGCATGCCGCTGGCCAGCACCAGCCACAGCAGTGCAAGCCACAGCGGCAGTGGCCAGGTGTCGAAACCGAACACGCCCAGCGCGCCCAGCACGCTGTCCAGCACACATCCCACCGGCGTTACGCGCAACAGCGCCTTGACCTCTGCGTGGACGTCCGGGCACAGGCTCAGGTGCACGGCCAGGCCAGGAATCACAAGCAACGACAGGAAGGTTTTTTCGGCCCCCAATACGCATAGCCACCAGCCAGCCTGTAGCCACAAGGCATTGGCGAGCAGCCAGCGACGGCTCATCAGGCACTGCCAGGCAAGGGCGCGCGCCGTGCCTGGGGCGCTGCCCAGAGCAGATGCGCGACACCGATGGCGCGCTCCTCAAAACCGCCTTGGCAGTAACACAGGTAGAATTCCCACAGGCGCTGAAACATGTCGTCATAGCCCAGGTCCGTCAACGCAGCGCGTGCCTGGCGCAGGTTTTCTCGCCAGTGTCGCAGGGTGCGGGCATAGTCCTGGCCGAAATCTTCCATGTGCAAGAGGTTGAGTGCGGTGTGCCGGCTGGCAGTTTCCAGCAACACGCTCAACGAAGGCAGGGCGCCACCGGGGAAGATGTAGCGCTGGATGAAATCGACCGACCGCCGCGCCTGTGCATAGCGCTGATCGCGGATGGTGATCGCCTGCAACAGCATCAGGCCGTCTGGCTTGAGTAGCGAGGCGCACTGTCGGAAATACACCGGCAGGTAACGGTGGCCGACAGCCTCGATCATCTCGATCGAGACCAGTTTGTCGAAGGTGCCTTGAAGATCGCGGTAGTCTTCGCGAAGCACTTTCACGCGCTGCTCCAGCCCCAGGGCCTGAACGCGTTGCAGGGTATGGCTGTACTGCGCCTCGGAAAGCGTGGTGGTGGTGACCTTGCAGCCATATCGGGTGGCGGCGTGGATTGCCAGGCTGCCCCACCCGCAGCCGATCTCCAGCAGATGGTCGGCAGGGCACAGTTCCAGCTTCTGGCAGATGCGCTCCAGCTTGTGCAACTGAGCTTGTTCCAGCGTCTGTTCAGGGTGTTCGAACCGGGCTGCCGAATACATCATGGTGGGGTCCAGCAGCCGCTCGAACAGGGCATTGCCCAGATCGTAGTGCGCCAGGATATTGCGGCGGGCACCGCGCCTGCTGTTGCGGTTGAGTTTGTGCTGCAACCGCAGGGCAGGGCGGCCGAAGCGGGCCAGGCCACCCTCGAGGGTGTCAAGTACCTCAAGGTTTGCGACAAACAGGCGAGTCACCAGCGCCAGGTCGGGACTTCGCCAATAGCCGTGGATGTAGGCTTCGCCAGCACCGATCGAACCATTGCCGGCTATCAGGCTCCAGGTGATGTCATCAAGGATTTCCACCTCGGCCTGCAGCGGGCTGTCGGCGTCACCGAAGCTCCATTGCTGCCCGTGGCTGAGCAGGCGCAAATGGCCATGGCGCAGCCTGCCCAGGCTGGCGAGCACGGCGTTTCGTGCCAGGCCACCGAACAACGGCCCGAGGCCGGCGAACTTGCTAACGCTCAGGGTGGGGTTCGACATCATCAGGGTCCTCGCAGGAATGGCCGAGCGCCAGGTCACTCTGGCTGGGCGTGTGGTCATGGATGGGCGTGCGTTTGAACAACAGGCGCAGTGCCTGCCAGTAGATGGCCGCGACGGTGCGCAGGCTCATCCAGGGGAAGGCCAGTACGTATCGGTGCACGGCGGCTTTATCCAGCGGCTGGCGCTGCAGGGCCAGGTCGGCCTCGAACACCTTGCTATCGGCTTGCCAGTTCTCCATGTGGATGCGCACATGCTCTGCGTCCAGGGCAAAGTGCAAGCGATAGTCCATGTGCAGTGGCATGAAAGGCGACACATGAAAGGCCTTGGTGACAGTGAAGGGACTGGCAAGGTTTTCGCTGACCGGCAGCACGTAATGGAAGCGTTCGCGCCATGGCGTGTTTCGCACCTCCAGCAGGATTGCCGTCAGTCGTCCGTCGCGGTCATGGCAGAAATAGAAACTGACCGGGTTGAACGACAGCCCCCAGCAACGCAATTGCGTGAGCAGGTGCACCGGCCCCTCAGGCATCTCTCCCGTCGCGTTGTGCACCAGCGAACGTGCAGCCTGGGCCAGCGTCTCGCCGCGGCGGGTCCGAGCTGGCAGGTAATCTGCCGGGTGCCAGCTGAGCGGCGCCAGACGCCAGCGCCACAGCCAACGTGACAGGCCTGTCAGCCAGGCTTGCTCGTCCAGGTCCAGGTAGAACATGCCGATCCTGTAGCGGAAGGCGTGGGGGCGCGGCGCCAGGCGCCGGTGGCTGACCCAGCCCACGCAAAGGCTGCTGTTCACAGGTGCTCTCCGAAATGCGCGGCTACCTTCAACGCACTGACCACGCCATCCTCGTGAAAGCCGTTGCCCCAGTAGGCGCCGCAGAAGTAGCTGTGGCGATAGCCCTGCAGCTGTTCCTGGCGCGCCTGCGCGGCGCACGCCGCAAGGCTGTATTGCGGATGGTCGTACTGGAAGCGGGCAATGATCTGCGCCGGATCCACCAGCGCGGTCTGGTTGAGGCTCACGCAGAACGTCGTCGGTGCCTGGATGCCTTGCAGAATGTTCATGTTGTAAGTCAGCGCGGCAGGCGCCTGCTGTGGCCCGCCGAGCCGGTAGTTCCAGCTGGCCCAGGCGCGTTTGCGGCGGGGTAGCAGACGGGTATCGGTGTGCAGCACCACATCGTTGCTGGCATAGCCGATGGCGCCGAGCACTTCCCGCTCCTGCACGCTCGGCGCTTCCAGCAGCGCCAGGGCCTGGTCGCTGTGGCAGGCAAACACCACATTGTCGTAACGTTCGGTACCGGCAGCGCTCATCAGGGTGACGCCACCTTCGTCGCGGCTGACCCGGTAAACCTTGCAGTCGAGGCGGATGCGCCCGGCAAACGGTCGGCACAGCGGACCGACATAGCTGCGCGAGCCCCCTTCGATCACGCGCCACTGTGGGCGTTGGTTGACCGACAACAAGCCGTGGTTGCGACAGAACCGCACAAAGAACGCAAGTGGGAAGCCGAGCATGTCCGCGCGGGACATCGACCATATCGCCGAGCCCATCGGTACGATGTAATGATCGATGAAGCGCTGCCCATACCGCTGCACCTGGAGGTAGGCGCCCAGGGTAGCGTTGGCATCGATACGCTGGTTATCCAGGTCGGCGAGCGCCTGACGGTTGAAACGCAGAATGTCCCTTAGCATCCCCCAGAACCCCGGGGACACCAGGTTGCGGCGTTGGGCAAACAGGGTGTTCAGGTCGTGCCCGTTGTATTCCAGGCCGGTGGCCGGATCATGCACGGAGAAACTCATTTCGGTCGGCCGCGAGGCGACTTTCAGGTGCTCGAGCAAGCGTATGAAGTGCGGATAGGTCCAGTCATTGAATACGATGAAGCCGGTATCTATTGCATGGCGTTCACCCTGCCAGATCACGTCGAGGGTATGCGTGTGGCCCCCGATCCATTGCTCGGCTTCGAAAACCGTAACCTCATGCCTGCGTGACAGCAGATGAGCGCAGGATAGCCCTGCGATGCCGCTGCCGATTACTGCTATACGCATGGATCATCATTCCTGTTCATGACGGGCAAGGTGTTGCCCTAGCGCCAGGCGCAGGCGTGCGGGCAGTGCGCCTAGCAGTCGCAGTACCAGGGTGAAAAGCAGGGGGAAGTTGATTTCCAGCGGGCGCTCGGGAAGGCGTCTGGCGATATGGCTGGCTGCGCGCTGTGCCGACCATAGCTGGGGCATGGGGAAATCGTTGCGACGGGTCAATGGCGTATCTACAAAGCCAGGGCTGACGAGGGTGACGGCGATGCCCTCGCGGGCCAGGTCGATGCGCTGCGATTCCACCAGGTAGCGCACGGCTGCCTTGGACGCGCCATAGGCACCGGCGCGGGGCAGGGCCAGCCAGGTCACCGAACTGCCCATCACTACCAGGTGAGGGTGCTGACCGGCGCGAAGCAAGGGCAGGGCCGCTGCCAGGCAGTAGCTGACTGCAAGGAAATTGGTACGGACCACGCGCTCGACAAGGGCTGGGTCGAAATGGCCCGGTTCCAGGTACTCGCAGGTGCCTGCATTGAGGATCACCCGGTCCAGCGCTCCCCAGGCCTGCTCGATACGGGTTGCGATCCCGGATACCTGTACAGGGTCGTCGAGGTCGCCGATGGCCAGCAGCACCTGCCCGGGAAAGTGTTCAGCCAACGGCGCGAGACGATCCGCATTGCGTCCGCCCAAGGCAACCTGGTGGCCTTGCTCCAGCAGGCATTGTGCAAGTGCGGCACCGATACCGCTGCTTGCGCCTGTCAGCCAGCAGCGGCTCATGCGACCCTGCCTTTGAGCCATCGAATCGCACGGCCCATGACCGGAACGTGTTCGTAGAGCAGTGCTGCTGCGTCGAAGTAGTCCTGGTGGAAATGGACCCGTTCATGCCATTGCAGGTAACTGCATCCCTGCAAGGTGATCTGCTCACCACCGGCCAGGCGTGGATGGCGGAACTGCAGGGTCCAGCGCAGGTAACCTTGCCCGGGCGTCACTTCGTCGGCGCTGGAAAAGGCATAGCGGATATCGTGAACGTTGGCGTACAACTGCGCGAAATAGGCCCGCAGAGCCGGCAGCCCCTGGATCTGATGCAACGGATCGCGAAAGGTGACATCGTCGCTGTACAGCTTTTCAAGGGTGCCGAGGTTGCCCCCGTCGACGCGGGTGAAATGCTCGGCGAATTGCTGCAGATACGCTGACATGCTGGGCTCCAGGAAATCCTGTACAGAAATGGCTTGCTGTACAGGTATAGCTGAAGTCTAAGCGTAAATCTATACAAGTCAACGACCTTGTATAGGTTTTGGTCAGCGCTCCGCCTGGCCCAGTTGCCGGCGCAATTCAGCTACCTCGGCCTCCAGCTCGCGTAGCTTTT
Organism: Pseudomonas asiatica; assembly: GCF_040214835.1. Lineage (NCBI taxonomy): Bacteria > Pseudomonadati > Pseudomonadota > Gammaproteobacteria > Pseudomonadales > Pseudomonadaceae > Pseudomonas > Pseudomonas asiatica. Next base: position 2,414,760 of record NZ_CP157874.1, read on the forward strand.
CTTCGGCGAAAACCTGCGCTGTAACGTCGCGCTGGATGCCGATGTAGTACGTCAACTGGTCCGCTTCGTTGTGCACGGGCGTGATGGACAACTCGTTCCAGAACAGGCTCCCGTCCTTGCGGTAATTGCGTAGCACCTGGCAGCATGGGAGGCCTCCACGGATTGCCTCGCGGATGCTGTCGAGGCCCGCCTGGTCATGATCTTCGCCCTGCAGAAAACGGCAGTCCTGATACAGGATTTCCTCGGCGCGATAGCCGGTCAGGCGCTCGAAGGCGGGGTTGACGTAGATGAGGATGCTGTCGTCGCCTTCTTGCTCTGCGACGACGATGCCATCGTTGGAATGCTCGACCATCAGTTGCAGGAGTTTCGCGTTGATCATGGGGCCCACCTACAGGCATTTGTATGCGAAGTGCGCAGCCTGGCCTGCGTGCAGAAGGCCTCGGCGCCGTTTGTTGCATGATGAACCAACGAGGCTCGCCGCAGAAGGTGCATATGGGTTTAGAATGTGCCACCCCCCAGATAAACCCTCATCATGACTGACGCCACCCCAGCCGATTTGTTACCCATGCGCGATGTGGTCAGCCTGACCGGCATCAATCCGGTGACCTTGCGGGCCTGGGAGCGGCGCCATGGGTTGATAAGCCCGCAGCGCACCGAGGGCGGCCATCGCCTGTACACGGCCCGGGATGTCCAGCGCATACGCGACATCTTGCACTGGACCGGCAATGGCGTGCCCATCAGCAAGGTAGGCGACATCCTCGCAGGTCAGCCAGATGCGCCGGTGCAGCAGCACTCGGGCTTCGACGACTGGCGCGTCGCCGTGGAGCGCGCCACCCAGGCATTCGATACACAAGCGTTGGAAGCCATCCACGGGCAGTTGTTCACCATCCTGCCCAAGGCCAGCGTGCTGCGCCAGGTGCTGATGCCGGTCTGGCATGGCCTGGCTTCAGGCATTGCGCCGGGCCAGCGTAGCCAATGGCTGTTTCTGGACATGTTCCTGCGCGCCCGCCTGCTGCTGCGTCTGCAGATGAACCAGGCCGATGCGCCGCGCGTGCTGCTGGCAGGCACCGAGGGGCAAGCCGAACTGCAGGTATTGTGTACCGGGCTGTTGTTGAGCGGCGAACAGCAACGCATCGAAGTACTCGGGTGCGGGCAGCCGCTGGAAGAAATCCCCATGCTATGTGCGGCGATGCAGCCTGCGGCACTGGTGATCAAGGTTCAGGTGCCGGTGGACCCTGCCTTGGCCAGGCGCCTGCGTTCGCTGCAAATGCAGATCGCTTGTCCGCTGGCCTTGATTGGCGAGGGGCTGGCCGATTCGCCACCCGCCTGGCAAGGCCTGCCGTTGTGTCTGCTGGACGAGCAACGGGCTGATGCCTCAAGCACGCTAGGCGCGTTGCTCAGTGGTGCCCTGGACCTTTGACCGGGGCTCGCTCCAGTCTGCCGTATTGATCCTCGCCTGCTCCTGTGGGTTACGCCAGAAGTCTTGCCTCTGGGTGTAACCCGGTCCTGGGCCGGAATCATCACGCCCCGCGCGCAGGCCCAAAGCACCTGGCAGCCCCCTCCAAGGCAGCGTTTCTGGCTGTTTGCCAGCTTCTGATAATCGCCTCCGACATCCCGTCCCCGTTTCGGAGCGCGCCATGTACAACAATAAGAATCTGTCCCCACGCTTGTTGGCGGCTGTTACCGTCAGCCTCTCGACCCTTTGCCTGAGCAGCCTCGCCCAGGCCGAGATCATGCTGTACGACAAGGACCAGACGACGTTTTCCACCGACGGCTATATCAACGCCTTCTACGTCAACAGCGATGTCGACCGGCAGGGCGAGCAGTTCGATCGCCGCCAGTCACGGGTGAAAATGGGCTTTCTGCCCAATTACCTGGGCTTCAACATGGGCAAGCAGGTGGATGACCTGAAGCTCGGCGCGCGTGCCTCGTTCTGGGTGACCATCAACGACAGCGAAACCAACGGCACCGACACCGCCATCGATGTGCGCCAGTTCTACGGCACCGTGGCCAACCCCGAGTGGGGTGAGGTGCTGATTGGCAAGGACTTCGGGCTGTTCGCCCGTTCCAATATCCTGCTCGACGAACTGCTGGCCGGTTATGGCCAGGTCAGTGACACCCTGGGGCTGGTGGACGGCGGCGGGGTATCGTTCGGCAACATCGGTAGCGGTTACCCGTACCCGTTCCCCACCTCGCAGATCACCTACCGCACGCCAGTGATGGACGGCCTGCGGGTGGCGGTGGGCATCATGGACCCGGTGGACACCAACGACAGCAGCCCGACCGGCAAGGCCTATCAGGAAAACCCGCGTACCGAAAGCGAGATCACCTACCAGTTCGACCTGGGTGGGGCGCAGATCTACAGCTGGCTCAACGGCAGCTACCAGACCTCCGACAACACCGACCCGGCGGTGCAGTCGGTCACCTCCAAAGGTGTCGGCTACGGTGTGCAGGCGAAGATGGGGGGGCTGTCGCTGACCGGCTCGGGGTTCCAGGCCAAGGGCATCAACCCGTTCTTCACCAACAACGCTGGCGAGCCGACCTTGCGCAATGTCGACAGCGATGGCTACCTGCTGCAGGGCTCCTACAAGGTCGGCAAGAACCGGGTGGCGCTGTCCTATGGCAAGACCAAGGACGATGGCAACGGCGCGGTGGGCAGTGGTGCGGATTACGAGACCCGCGGCGTGGCGCTGTTCCATGACGTCAACGACAACCTCAAGCTGGTTGCCGAGTACAACCAGTTTTCCATCGACGGCCATGAAACCAGTGACCAGAACGAAGACACCGATACATTTGCGGTGGGGGCGGTGCTCACCTGGTAAACCTTCAGACCGGGCAACACGGTCAATTGTAGGAGCGGCCTTGTGTCGCGAAAGGGCCGCAAAGCGGCCCCAGGATTTCAGCAGCGATGCACAAATTGCTGGGGCTGCTTTGCAGCCCTTTCGCGACACAAGGCCGCTCCTACAAGGTCCCGCGCATGCCGGTGATATTACGTCCATGGAACCGCCCACCCGCTACCCAAGTAGCATTCGTCCTCGATGATCGCCTTCGTACACTCATCACTCAGCCACCCCGCGCCGGAGACCACGATGCAGCAGGCTCACAACGACGGTGTGGTCAGTGCCATGTCCCAGGCAACCGACGCCCGGCAGGCAGCCCAGGAGCTGGCGGCGCAGTTGCTGCACCCGCACCTGGGCTTCGTGCTGTTCTTCTGCTCCGCCGAATACGACCTGCAAGCCTTGGGCGAAGCCCTGGAGCAGGGTTTTGGCGGCATCCGCCTGGTCGGTTGCACCAGCGCCGGCGAAATCACCCCGCTGGGCTACGGTCGCAATTGCATAACGGCAGTCGGGTTCGATCATCGGCACTTTTCCATCGCCACCGAACTGATCGATGAAATGGAGCGCTTCAGCCTGATCGACGCCCAGCAGATGGTCGAGCGCCTGGTCGGCACTTGCCGCAGCAACACCCTGGCGCCGATCAAGGGCCACAGCTTTGCCCTGACCCTGCTCGACGGCCTGTCCAGCCGCGAGGAAATGGTGCTCGCCGCCCTCAGTGCGGCCCTGGGCGATATCCCGCATTTCGGCGGTTCGGCCGGCGACGACAACTACCTGACCCGTACCCACGTGTATTTCGGCGGCGCGTTCCACCACGGCGCCGCGGTGGTGGTGCTGGTCAATACCTGGCTCGACTTCGAAGTGTTCACCACCCACCACATCCTGCCGCGTCAGGAAAAGCTGGTGGTCACCGGTGCCGACAGTGCCCAGCGCCGGGTCTTCGAACTGAATGCCGAGCCTGCTGCCGAGGAATACGCCCGGCACATCGGCGTGCCAGTGGCCGAGCTTGATCATCAAGTGTTCGCCGCCCATCCGCTGGCCGTGCGCATCCATGACCAGTATTACGTGCGGGCGATCCAGCAAGTGCACCCGGACCTGAGCCTGAGTTTCTACTGCGCGGTGGAGAACGGCATCGTGCTCACCGCCATGACCCCGGGCCCGCTGTTGCCGAACCTGCACCAGTTGTTCGACGGCTTGCAGCAGCGCCTCGGCCCGCTGCTGCTGACCATCGGTTGCGATTGCTTCCTGCGGCGGCTGGAGCTGGAAGCCCGGCACGGCCTGGAGCCGATCGGCGCGTTCCTGCGCGAGCAGCGGGTGATCGGCTTCAACACCTACGGAGAACAGTTCAATGGCATGCACATCAACCAGACCTTCACCGGGGTCGCCATTGCCCGCAACCGGCCTCCTGTCGGTCGCTGAACTGCAGGCCGAGGTTGCCCGGCTGCAGCACCAGAACCACAAGCTGCAGCGTATCAACGGCGCACTGATCGAGCGTATCGAGTCTGGCGTCACGCGTGGCAACGACCCTTATGCCGCGTTCCAGCATTCGGTGGTGCTGGCCGAGCAGGTGCGCGAACGCACCGAAGCGCTGAACCAGGCCATGGCCGAGCTCAAGGCCGTCAACCACCTGCTCAGCGAGGCCCGGCAGCGTGCCGAGACGGCACACCAGCACCAGATTCGCCTGATCACCGACCATGTGCCGGCGCTGATCGCCTACCTGAATGCCGACCTGGTCTACGAATTCACCAACAAGGTCTATGAAGAATGGTACTGCTGGCCTCGCGGCGTGATGCTGGGCCAGAGCCTGCGCGAGGCCCACAGCGAGCAGCATTACCAGCGCCTGGAGGCCTACGTGGCGCGGGCGCTGGCGGGGGAGAGCGTAACCTTCGAGTTTGCCGAAACCAACATCAACGGCCAGGAACGCTACATGCTGCGCTCCTACGTGCCGAACCGCCTGGCCAATGGCGAAGTGGTGGGCATCTTCGTATTGATCCGCGACATCACCGAGCGGCGCAATACCGCGCAGGCGCTGCACCAGGCGTATCAGCATCTGGAGCAACGGGTACGCGAGCGCACTGCCGAGCTGACCAGCCTGAACGAACAGTTGCTGCGCGAAATCGAGGAGCGCAGCCGGGTGGAATCGCGCCTGCGCGAGGCCAAGCGCGAGGCCGAGCAGGCCAACCTGTCGAAAACCAAGTTCCTTGCCGCCGTCAGCCATGACCTGCTGCAGCCACTGAACGCGGCGCGGCTGTTCACCAGTGCCTTGCTCGAACACCGCGAGCCACACAACAGTGCTCACCTGGTGCGTAATGTCAGCAACTCGCTGGAGGATGTGGAGAACCTGCTAGGTACCCTGGTGGATATTTCCAAGCTCGATGCCGGCGTGATCAAGGCCGATGTCGCCCCGTTCGCCCTGCGCGAACTGATGGACAACCTCGCTGCCGAATACGCCCAGGTGGCGCGCAGCGAAGGGCTTGAGCTGCATTTCGTGGGCTGTTCCGCCGTGGTGCGCAGTGACATTCAGCTGCTGGCGCGGATCCTGCGCAACCTGCTCAGCAATGCCATTCGCTACACCCGCAGCGGCCGCGTGGTGCTGGGCTGCCGGCGCCAGCGTGGCGGCTTGCGGATCGAGGTATGGGACAGCGGGATCGGTATCGCCGAAGAGCACCTGGAAGAAATGTTCCAGGAGTTCAGGCGCGGCGATGTGCAGCGCCCGGACCAGGACCGTGGCTTGGGCCTGGGGCTGGCGATCGTGGAAAAGATCGCCGGCATCCTCGGCCACCGGATTCGGGTGCGGTCATGGCTTGGCAAAGGCTCGGTGTTCGCGGTCGAAGTGCCGCTGAGCGCCACCGCGCCAAAGGCCCAGCCGAGCCTGGCGATCAGCGAACCGATGCTCGAGCGCCTGCGCGGGGCGCGGGTGTGGGTGCTGGATAACGATGCGGCGATTTGCGCCGGCATGCGCACCCTGCTGGAGGGGTGGGGTTGCCGGGTGGTCACCGCGCTGTCGGAGGAGGACCTGGCGCGCCAGGTGGACAACTACCATGCCGAGGCCGACCTGCTGATCGCCGACTACCACCTGGACAACGACTGCAATGGCGTCGACGCCGTGGCGCGAATCAATGCCCGCCGCGCCCAGCCCTTGCCGGCGATGATGATCACCGCCAACTACAGCAACGAGCTCAAGCAACAGATCCGCGAGCTGGGCCACACCCTGATGCACAAGCCGGTGCGGCCGATGAAGCTGAAGGCGGCGATGAGCCATTTGCTCGGCAGAAGCGTGGTATAGCCGCCGGCCTCTTCGCGGGCAAGCCCGCGAAGAGGCCGGAACAGGTCAACGCCGCAGGTAATCACCAAAATCGATATCACCGGCACTGAGGATGGCCTGCACCCGGTTGTGCACGTTGAGTTTGCGCAGGATCGCCGAAACATGGGCCTTGACCGTGGTCTCGGCGATATCCAGGGTGTAGGCGATCTGCTTGTTCGACTCGCCCTTGGTCATGCGCTCGAGCACCAGCAGCTGCTTGCGGGTCAGGGCCTGGAGCATCTCCGGCGGGAAGCTCGGGGCATCGTTCAGGCGCCGGCTGGTGCTGCTTTTCTGGGCACGGATGATGTCGGGCGGCAGGTAGACGTTGCCATTGAGGATCTGCTCGATCGCCTCGATCATCTGTGAGCGGGGCGAGGACTTGGTGATGAAACCCACCGCACCATAAGTGATGGCCTGCAGCACGATCTGCTTTTCCTGCTCGGCCGAGACGATCACCACCGGCGTGGTCGGTGCCTCGTTGCGCAGGGTGATCAGGCCATTGAGGCCATGCATGCCGGGCATGTTCAGGTCGAGCAGGATCAGGTCGAGGTCGTCGTGCTCGTGGGTCAGCGCCAGGGCGCTGTCCAGGTCGGCAGTTTCCATGACTTCGCTGCCCTGGAAGCCATCGCTGATAACGTTGTGGATAGCTTCGCGAAACAGGGGGTGATCGTCGGCAATCAGAATTTTGTACATGGCCTTTTCACCTCGTTTTTATTGGATGGAGCGGGCACGCGTTTGCAGGCGATGAATTCAGGGGAAGGGTTCTGGCTGCGCCGGTTGCAGCGGCAGGTTGGCCTGCTGCCAGGCGTCCAGGCCGTCGCGGTACCAATACAGATTCTCATAGCCCAGGGCTTTCGCGCGTTTTACCGCGTTCCAGCTTAACCAGCAATCGGAGCGGCAGTAAAAGACCAGCGGTTGCTCCGTGCGCCCGGCGGTGGCTTGTTGCAGGTTGCGCACGAAGTAATCGTGCCACGCCGGGCTCAGCTCACCGTCGCCGGTGTTGGCCAGCCAGCGGCTGCCGGGGATGTTGGCGTGGGGTTCATCTTCGATGAAGCGGCCTTGCAGCCATTGGCGGCGGTAGACGTCGATCAGTACCGGCCTTGGGGTGTGCCCCAGCAGGGCTTGCAGGGTGGCAGTGTCGATGACCTGGCCGCCCTCGACCTGTTGTGGGGTCGGGCTGCGGTAGAGGGTGGTGCGATAGCCGTCGGCGGAGAATAGCGGCGTGGTGTCGGCCTGGGCGATGCCCAGCGTCAGGCTCAGGGAAAGCGCCGCCAGCAATGGGCGTGGCAGCCGGGGCAGGGCACGTGGCATGGGGTTTGTCCTTTTTGTTATAGGCCCATTACATGCCAGTGGCGGTGCATTGTGAATGCGACGATCAGACAGCAAAGGCAGTACCAAAGTAGTAGAAAGCCGGGCGCCTCTGGCCTGATCCTGCCCAATATCTGAATGCATGCGCGATCCCTGTGGGAGCGGGTTTACCCGCGAACACCGGCGAAGCCGGTGCCATGCACCGCGTTGTCTTCTTCGCGGGTAAACCCGCTCCCACACGGACTGTGTTCCTTCAACGGGTTCGGCAAAGGGTCCGGAGGGAGACAGCTGCAAATCAGCGCGGCTTGCGCAGCGCCGCATGCTGGGGGTTGAAGGTAAGGATCGCCAGCAGGGTGAACAGCACGGTCAGCCCCAGGCATACCGCCAGCGCCAGCGGGTTGAAGCGCTCATACAAGGCAAAGCGCACCAGCTCCACGGCATGGGTGAACGGGTTCACTGTACACAGCCAGTACAGCCACTGGCTGGCCTCGCGCATCTTCCACAACGGGTACAGCGCCGAGGACAGGAAGAACAGCGGGAATATCACGAAGTTCATCACCCCGGCAAAGTTCTCCAGCTGGCGAATCGCATTCGACAGCAACAGCCCCAGGGCGCTGAGCATCAGCGCCACCAGCAACAACGCCGGCAGCGCCAGCAACAGGCCCGCAGCCGGTGGCTGCACGCCATACAACCAGGCGATGGCAAGGAAGGCGTACACCTGCAGCAGGGAGATCAACGAGGTTGCCAGCAGCTTGCTGCCGAGCAGGAAGGGCCGCGGCAACGGGCTGGTCAGCAACACGCGCATGCTGCCCATCTCCCGGTCATAGACCATCGACAGCGAGCCCTGCATGCCGTTGAACAGCAGGATCATGCAGGCAAGGCCCGGAATGATGTAAACCTCGTAGGGGATGTAGGTGTCGTAGGGCTCGATGATCGCAATGCCCAGGGCCGCGCGAAAGCCGGCGGCGAACACCAGCAGCCACAGCAGCGGGCGCACCAGGGCGCTGAGGAAACGGGTGCGCTGCAGGACGAAACGCAGGCATTCGCGCAGGAGAATGCCATTGAAGCACTGCCAGTAAGCGTTCATCGGGCATTGGCTCCTGTGGGGATGCTGGTCAGGCGGGCAAAGGCATGGTCGAGGTCACCGCCGTGCTCCAGGCTCAGGGCATCGGCCGTGCCGCTGGCCACCAGGCGCCCTTGATGCAGGATCAGCAAGTCATCGCTGGGCTGCACTTCGTCCAGCAGATGGGTGGTCCACAGCACACTGAGGTGCTGCTCGCGGCACAGCAGCCGCAGGTGCTGGTTGAGCGCCAGGCGGCTGGCCGGGTCAAGGCCGACGCTGGCCTCGTCGAGCAACAGCAAACGCGGTTCATGCAGCAGCGCGCGGGCGATCTCCACCCGGCGTCGATGGCCGATGTTCAGCGCCCGGACCGGCTCACGCCGCCGTTCATCGAGGCCCTGGCGGGCCAGTTCGGCATCGACCCGAATATTGCCCTGGCGCCGCGACAGGCCATGCAGCGAGGCGTGGTAGCGCAGGTTCTGCTCCACGCTCAGGTCCAGGTCCAGGGTGCTTTGCTGAAACACCACGCCCAGCTGGCGCAAGGCCGGGCGTGTGGCGTTGCGCAGCGAGCAGCCGCACACGCGGATGTCGCCATGCTGCAGGTCGTACAACCGGGTGAGCAGGGCGATCAGGGTCGACTTGCCGGCGCCGTTGGGGCCCAGCAAGGCGGCGAAACGCCCGGGCGCCAGGCTGAAGCCGACCTGCCTGAGCGCCTCGCGCTGGCCGTAGGCAAAGCTCACGTCACTGACTTCGAGGGTATTCATGGCGTCACCACCACGCCCCAGGGGTAGCGGCCGACCTTCACCGACTTGAGCACCTTGAGGCTTTTTGCATCGATCACCGAAACGTCGCCGCTGACCCCGTTGGTGGCCAGCAACTGGCTCTGGTCCGGGGTGAACGCCAATTGCCAGACCCGCCGGCCCACCAGCAGGTAGTCGAGTACTTCATAGGTCTTGGCATCGACCACCGCCACATGGTTGGCCGGGCCCAGGGCGACGAACGCGTACTTGCCATCGGCGCTGAGCTTGATGCCTACCGGCTGGACCTTGTCCGGGTGCACACCCTTGATCTGGAAATTCAGGGTTTTCAGCACCTGGCGGCTGGCCACGTCGAGGATGGTCACCGTGCCGCCGATTTCCGCCGAAGCCCACAGCCGCGAGCCGTCCTGGCTGAACTCGACGAAGCGCGGCCGCTGGTCCACCGGGGTGCTGTCCGCCAGGGTCTGGGTGCTGGTATCGATCCAGTGCAGCATGTTGGTGGTTTCGCTGGTGTTGACCGCCCACTTGCCATCCGGGCTCACCGCCATGCCTTCGGGCTCGATGCCGACGTCGATCTGCCCGAGCACCTTGTCGGTCTGGGTGTCGATCACCGTCACCAGCGCGTCGTCCTCGTTGGACACGTACAACCAGCGGTCGTTGGGGTGCAGGGCGAACTGCTCGGGGTCCTTGCCGGAGGGCAGCTCCTTGATGATCTTGCGGGTGGCCACGTCCATCACCTGCACACGGTCCGAATCGCTGGCGCAGATGTACAGCAGCGTGTTGTCGTGGGACAGCAGCAGGCCGCGCGGGCGCTGGCCCACCGGCAGGGTCTCGGTGACTTGCAGGGTGTGCATGTCGATCAGGCTGAGGCTGTTGTCCTTCTCGTTCGACACCCAGGCGGTGGCGGCCACGGCATGCCCGCCGGCAAGCGCCAGGGCGCCCGACAGCAGGCTGGGGTAAAGCAGTGCCCGGTGAAAAGGGGAGCGACGCATGGCGAAATCCTTTTTTGTTGTGGTTATCGGGTCAGGGGTAGCCGCAGGTCACTTCGGGCCTGTCGTAGCCCAGGCTGTCCATTTCGTTGAGCGGGTGCAGGAAGCCCTCCTGCGGAGAGGTACTGACCAGGGCCCGCGGCTGCACCAGCGGGATCGGCTGGCGCAGCTCGCCGTTCCACGGGCGGTAGCTGAGCTTGCGGCCCTTGAAGCCGTCCAGCGGCAACTGCTCGCTGAGCAGCAGTTGCTGCAGGGCGCGGGGCTCGGCCTGGCGCAGTTTGCTCACTGCGCTGGCGACGCTGCGCACGGCCATCCAGGCGGCGAAGTCGCGGTCGTTCATCCAGCGCCCGGCCTGGGCTTCGAAGCGCTTTTGCAACTGCGCCGCGCCGAAGGTTTCAACGGTCTTGTGCCAGCCGGTGGGGGTCAGGCCCTGGGTGCCGGCTACCGGCCGCGGATACCAGGTCTGGTAGGGCAGGTACTCGCCGAAGTCGCCGCGTTCGTCAGCCACCAGCACCACGTCGTACTCGGCGGTTTGGGTGAACAGCGGCATGTCGGCCTGGGCGCTGCGGCGCTGGTCGTTGTCGAATGTCCAGGCTTTCTCCGCGACCAGCTGCATGCCGAAGCGCTTCATGGCGCGGCGCAGGGCCGCCGCATAGGCCCGGTCATCGTCGGTCTGGCCGACGACCAACAGCGCCCGTTGCCATTTGCGCATTACCAGGAACTGCGCCAGGGCATCGGCCAGCATGGCGCGGCTGGGCAGGCTGTGCAGCACATTGCCCAGGCACTGGCTGCTGCGCAGGCTGTCGTCCGGGCTGCCGGCGTTGAACAGCAGGCTGTCGGGCAGGGCGGCAGACAGCGCGCGCAGGCTGGCGGCGGGGGCATTTACCACGAACAGCCGCAGGCCCTGGTCATGCTGGGCCTTGGCAGCCTGCAGCAGGGCTTCGGGGCTTTCGACCGTGGCATTGGCCAGGTGGAATTCCTGTTTGAGAAAACGCCCGCTGCTGTTGCTGTCGACAATCGCCAGTTCGGCGCCCTGCAGCCCGGCATCGGTGGGTTCGGGAATGATGTTGGACAGCAGCGGGCCGGGATCGGGGCGATAGCCGAGATAGCCGATGCGCACCTGCAACGGTTCCCCGCCCGGGGCCTGTGCGGCGAGTGCCGGGCTTGCAGAAAGCGTCGCGGCCAGGGCCAGCAGGCAGGTCATGGCAAGGTGGGCAGGCAGGCGCATAAGGCAACTCCACGGCAGATGGCGCCAGCATAGGAAGCGCGCCGGGAGGGGGGAATATGCAGAAAGTAGCGCTCGCCCGGTACCAAGGTAGTAATTCACCACATGGGCGCGGGTTTTACGATGGCCGCAGCAACCCCGAGGAGAACTGCCCATGCGCCTTGTCAACCTTTCGGCCCTGTGGCGGATCAACCTCTGGGTCACTTGTTGCTTCGCGATGTTGACGCTGGCCTGTGCCGTGGTGCTGTTGCGCCAGGCGGTGGCTGACGTGGAGCGGGAGTTGCAGTCTGCGCAAGCCGTGGTGGCATACCTCGGCGACACTGCCGAGCGCGACCCGCAGAGCCTGCAACCACGGCTGACGCAAAGCCTGCGCCATGTGCGGGTGCACTGGCTGGCGGCGGATGAACCTGCGCGGCTGCCGCAAGCAACCGGCCTGGATGCCTGGCTGGGCCGCCAACTGCTTGGCCAGCGCCATGACAGCAGCCGGCTGCTGGAGCTGGGGGATGGTCGCCGGGTAATGATCGCCGTGGATGCACGGGATGAAATCGACGAGGTGCGTGACTCCCTGCAGCAGTTGTTGGTCCTGTGCGGCCTTGCGTTGCTGCTGAGCTTGTTGACCATCCGCTGGGCGGTGCGGCGGGGCATGGGCTTGCTGGACGATCTGCTGCAGGCCTTGCGCCAGGTCTCGGGTGGGCAATTGACCGCACGCCTGCGCGAGGCCGGCCTGCCGGAGGCGCGCCAATTGGCGGAGCACTTCAACCGCATGACCGCGTCTCTGGAGCAGGCCCGCTGCGACAATACCCAACTCACCCAGGCCCTGCTGGCGGTGCAGGAGCAGGAGCGCACCCAGTTGGCGCAGACCCTGCACGACGACCTCGGGCAATACCTGGCGGGTATTCGGGCCCAGCTCTGCCTGCTGCGCATGGTCGCCGACCAGCCAACCGCGGTGGCGCAGACGACACGCACCCTGGAGCTCGATTGTGAACGCCTGCAGCAAGGTTTCCGCGCCCTGGTACATGACCTGTACCCGCTGGCGTTGCAGCACATGCCGCTGGCCGAAGCCTTCGGCCTGCTGGTGAGCCAATGGCAGGCCAGCCAGGGTATCGATTGCCGCCTGCGGGTAGGCGAGCATTTGCCGGTACTACCCGGCCCGAGTCGCACGCATTTGTATCGTTTGCTGCAGGAGGCGTTGACCAACGTCGCCCGTCACGCCGGCGCAAGCCAGGTGCGGGTGCGCCTGCAACGCAGCGCCAAGGGCTTGCGCCTGCTGGTTCGCGACAACGGTTGCGGTGCCAGCCAGCCCCAGCGCCCCGGGGTAGGCCTGCACTCGATGGCCGAGCGCGCCCGCAGCCTCGGCGGTGAACTGCGCATCCTCAGCCGCCCGGGTGCCGGCTGGGCGCTGGACCTGAACATTCCCATGGAGGTGTGATGAATATCGTGTTGGTCGATGACCACGCCGTGGTCCGCCAGGGCTATGCCAGCCTGTTGCGGGCAGTGCTGCCGACAGTACAGGTGCGTGAGGCTGCCAGTGGCGAAGAGGCGCTGGCCCGGGTTCAGGAGCAGGTGCCCAACCTGGTGATCATGGACTTCGGCCTGCCAGGCATCAGCGGCCTGGAAACCACCCGGCGCCTGCGTCAGCGCCTGCCGCAATTGCGGGTGCTGTTCTTCAGCATGCATGACGAACTGCCGCTGGTGCGCCAGGCGCTGGATGCCGGGGCCTCGGGCTACCTGACCAAGAACTCGGCGCCCGAAGTGCTGATCGAGGCGGTGCAGCGGGTGTTGGCCGGGCATGCCTATATCGAACAGCCCCTGGCCACCCAGCTGGCCTGCACCTCACAGCACAATGCCAGCGACCCGCGCTTGCAGCGCATGACCCAGCGTGAGCTGGAGATTTTCGTGATGCTGGCCAAGGGCACACCGGTGCGGGGGATTGCCGAGCAGCTGTGCATCAGCGCCAAGACCGTGTCCAACCACCTGACCTTGCTCAAGAGCAAGTTGCAGGTCAGTTCCCATGCCGAGCTGGTGCATCTGGGGATTGATCTGGGGGTGGTGCGGGTGGCGGGGTGAGGTGTTCTGCTATCTGGACTCTGCGCAGAGCCTTGTAGGAGCGGCCTTGTGTCGCGATGGGCCGCAAAGCGGCCCCCAGGGGATTCAGCGTCAACGCAGCAATCGTCGGGGCTGCTTTGCAGCCCATCGCGACACAAGGCCGCTCCTACAGGGGGGGCTGCGCAAGGCAGGATATCGGGCTCAATTGTCCCAGGTCTCGGGGCACCCCTTGCACCCCTCCATGTTGGCCTCCTGAAAATTCCCGTAATGCTGCCGCGCCCCGCGCAAGTCGGCGCGGGCCAGGTTGCTCTGGCCAAACTTGGCCTCCTGCAGGTTGGCATCGCCAAGGTCGGCCTCTTGCAGGTCAGTCTTGCTCAGCCAGGCCATTTCCAGGTCCGCCGCGCGCAGGTTGGCCTGCTGCATCTTTGCCCCTGACAACCTGGCGAACTGCAGGTAGGCCGCGCTGAGGTCGGCCTTGGCAAATTGCGCACCCTGGGCAAACAGGCCCCAGCCCTGAATGGCCACGAGCCGGCCATGGCTCAGGTCGGCAAGGCGCAGGTTGCTCTGCTGCAGGCTGGCGCGCGTCAGGTTGGCGCCTTGCAGGCTGGCCTTTTCCAGGTTGGCCAGGTCCAGCCGGGCATGGCGCAGGTCGGCATTGCGCAGGTCGGCGCCGGCCAGGTTCATCTTGCGCAGGTCCTGGTTGGCCAGGTTGGCGCCCCGCAGGTCGGCCCCCGGGCACTGGCTGGCTTCGGCAATCACGCAGCCGTTGATGATCAGGGGGGGATCGTTGCCAGCGTCGTCGGCATTCTCGGCCATGGCAGGGGCCAGCACGATCAGCAAGGCAAGTGGCAAGTAGTTCATGGCGAAAGGCTCTCAATGTGAAGTCGGGTATGCACCCTGGGGCCGCAAAGCGGCCCCAGTGATACGTCAACTCATGCAGTCAACGCTGTGCAGTCTTGTTGTCCCAGCTGGGGATCTTGAACACCCAGAACGAACCGCCCTGGGCCACCGGTTTGGTCAGTTCTGCCATGTCACCGCCCCACAGCGGCACCGCACCGCCGTAGCCCACGGTCACGCCGATGTACTGCTCGCCGTCCTGTTCCCAGGTGATCGGCGGCGAGACGATGCCGCTGCCGGTCTGGAACTTCCACAGCTCCTTGCCCGTCTTGGCGTCGAAGGCCTTGAAGAAGCCGTCGCCGGTGCCGGTGAACACCAGGTTGCCCTTGGTCGCCAGCACGCCGGCCCACAGCGGCAACTGCTCCTTGTGCTCCCACACCAGCTTGCCGGTGCTCGGGTCCATGGCGCGCAGGGTGCCGACGTGGTCGTCGTACATGCGCTTGATGCGGAAGCCCATGCCCAGGTAGGCCGAGCCCTTCTTGTAGTTCACTTCCTCGGTCCAGTACTCCTCCTTCCACTGGTTGCCAGGGATGTAGAACAGGCCGGTGTCCTGGCTGTAGGCCATGGGGTTCCAGTTCTTGCCGCCAAGGAAGGGTGGCGAGACCTCCACCGGCTTGCCCTTGGTTTCTCCCGGCAGCGGTTTGGCCGGGCGCTGCCCGGGGTTTTCCACCGGGCGCCCGGTCTTGAGGTCGATGTGGCTGGCCCAGGTGATGTTGTCGACGAAGGGGAAGGCGTTCTGCAGTTTGCCGTTGCTGCGGTCCACCACATAGAAGAAGCCGTTGCGGTCGGCGTGGCCGGTGGCCTTGACCAGCTTGCCGTCCTTGCCCTTGTAGTCGAACAGCACCAGTTCGTTGTTGCCGGAGAAATCCCAGGCATCGTTGGGCGTGTGCTGGTAGAACCACTTCACCTCACCGGTGCTCGGGTCGACGCCGACCTGCCCTGAGGTATACAGGCTGTCGAAGTCATGCGGGTTGCCGCCTTTCGAGGTGCGCGCCCAGGTGTTCCAGGGGCCGGGGTTGCCGGCGCCGACAATGATGGTGTTGGTCTCGGGGTCGAAGCTGGCGCTTTGCCAAGGTGCGCCGCCGCCGTGGCTCCAGGCTTCGACCTTGCCGGTTTCGGTGGTGGGGTCGTCCGGCCAGGACGGTGCCTTGACGTCACCGGTCGGCGTGCTGTCCTTGCCGTTCAGGCGGCCCATGTGGCCCTCGACGAAGGGCCGCATCCACACCTCTTCGCCGGTGTCCGGGTCGCGGGCGAACAGTTGGCCGACCACGCCGAATTCATCGCCGGAGCTGCCGTGGATCAGCAGTACCTTGCCGCTGGTCTTGTCCTTGATCAGCACCGGGGCGCCGGTCATGGTGTAGCCGGCGGCGTGGTCGCCGAACTTCTTGTTCCACACCACTTTGCCGGTGCGCTTGTCGAGGGCGATGACCCGCGCGTCGAGGGTGCCGAAGTAGATCTTGTCGCCGTAGATCGCCGCGCCACGGTTGACCACATCGCAGCAGGGGCGAATGTTGTCCGGCAGGCGGTGGTTGTAGGTCCACAGGCGCTTGCCGGTTTTCGCATCGAGGGCGAACACCCGCGAATAGGAGCCGGTGACGTAGACCACACCGTCACTGACGATGGCCTGGGATTCCTGACCGCGCTGCTTTTCGTCGCCAAAGGAATAGGACCAGGCCGGGGTCAGCTTGAACACGTTCTGGTCATTGACCTGGGCCAGCGGGCTCCAGCGCTGGGCGTTGGTGCCCATGCCGTACTGCAGCACGTCCTGGGTGGTCAGGTGGTCGTTGGCGATGTCTTCCCAGGTCACGTTCTTGCCGGCAGGTGCGGCTGGGGCGGTGGCGGCGGTGGCCGCGTTGCTCAGGGCCAGGCTACCGGCCAGCAGCAAGGCCCGCACGCTCAGGGCCAGAGGGGAAAGGGCGGGTAGCGTTCTTGTTGTCATGGTTGCAGTTCCCAGTGGAGGTTTTGGCCTGCACAGGGTGGGACGGGGCGGGCGTCGCCGGATACGGAAAATGTCCCGCCCTTGCCGGGAATAGTTCCCGCAGGGCACCTCATTTGGCCCTTCGCCACAAGCCCTACTACCAAGGGAGTAAGGCGCGGCCACCAAAGCAGCATTCGGCTGCTTGCGGGCTGTTTCTAAGATGGCGACACGGCCTCTGTGGTTGAGGCCTTGCGTGCAATCGTGAGGGCATAAAAATGACAACAAAACGCAACGTCTTGCTGGCTGCCGGGCTGCTTGCCAGTGCAGTGCTGACCGGCACTGCCTGGGCACATGGCAATGTGGTGCCCCAGGCCGTGGAAACCCAGGGCCTGACCCCGATCAAGGACGCTGGCGTGACCCTGGACGGCGATGGCTGGGCGGCGGTCAACCCGTACCGCAGCTCTCCCGAGCACGACAAGGCCGTGGAAATCGGTGCCTCGGCCTACAACCAGAACTGCGCCGCATGCCATGGCCTGGAGGCCAAGTCCGGGGGCATCGCCCCGGACTTGCGCATGCTCGATGCCGGCGAGGCCGGGGATGAATGGTTCGTCGAGCGTGTACGCCATGGTGCGGTCCGCGACGGCCGGGTATACATGCCGAAAATGGCCGACTACCTGAGCCAGGAGGCCCTGTGGGCGGTGCGCACCTACCTGGACAGCGTGCACGTCGAGGAGTGACGGCCATGCGTCTGTTGGCGGTGCTGTTGAGCGGCCTGCTGCTGTGTTGCGCGGCGGCGCAGGCGCAGGTGCGCAGCTACGACGCGATCATCGCCGCTGGCGAACTGAAGGTGGCGGTGTACAAGGACTTTGCGCCCTACAGCTTCGAGGACCACGGCCAGCCGCGCGGTGTCGACGTGGAACTGGCGCAGGCCCTGGCCACGGCGTTGGGGGTGCGCTTGCAGCTGATCTGGGCGCCACCTGGCGAGAAGCTCGACGACGATCTGCGCGACTACATCTGGCGTGGCAGCCCGCTGCGCCACCAGCAGCTGGCCGACCTGATGATGCGGGTGCCGTACGACCATGCCTACGCGCAGCGGCGCAACGAGGTGGGCGAGCTGGAAAACGCCCAGGTGGTCATGTTCGGCCCCTATCAGGAGGAGCGCTGGCAGGTCGCCTACGATCGCCGCCGCCTGGCCTCGGTGGCCAGCGTCGCGGTGTTCCAGCAGCACCCGATCGGGGTCGAGGTGGATAGCGTGCCGTCGTTCTATCTGACTTCTGTGTTCAACGGCATGCTCAGCGCCAGAACCCATCATTACCCCAATGTGCAGCAGGCCTTCGGTGCCATGCAGGCCGGCCAGGTGGATGCGGTGATGGCGATGCGCGGCGAGGTTGACTGGCAACTGCACCAAGCCGCCGACCCGCAACTGGCCCTGGCGGAAAACGCCTACCCGAACCTTGGCAAGCAGGCCTGGGAGATCGGCATGGCGGTGCATGAAAGCAACCGGCAGCTGGCCTATGCGCTGGAGGAAGCGCTTGAGGCGTTGATTCGTGATGGGCGGATGAAGGCGATTTATGCCGGTTACGGCCTGCGTTACCAGGTGCCGGAAATGTATCAGTAACAAGCTTCGCAGGCTTGTGGGTTTCTAAAGGCAACACATCCCCCTGTGGGAGCGGGTTCATCGAGGCGTCGAACCGCCGCGAACACCGGCGAAGCCGGTGCCATACACCGCGTCGCATTCTTCGCGGGTGAACCCGCTCCCACAGGGACCGCGCAAAGTCAGTGAGAGCCGTGTTGATTAATGGGAGTGGGCGATGAACTGGCGAGCAACTTTGCTGCTGGCCTGCTGGATGCCCTGGGCCGCACAGGCCCAGGCCAGCGAGCCGAGTAACCACAAGGACCCGGTGCCGTCGGTGATGTGGGACTTCTACCACAAGCAGCTGCTGGGCCAGGCCGCGTTCGTGTTCGATGACCGGGTCAAGCTGCTGGCGCCGCCGTTTGCCGAGGACGCCCGCCAGGTGCCGCTGGAGATCGACGCCCGGGCGTTCAGCGGCGAGGTGGTGCGGATTCTCGCCTGGGCCGAACTCAACCCGCTGCCGCGCATTGTCGACTTCCAGCCCGGCGAGCGCGTGCTGCCCTGGTTGTCGATCCGCATCCGCATCGAGCAGGCCACACCGCTGCGCGCTGCGGTACTGACACGCGACGGCCTGTGGCATGTCGGCTCGGCCCTGATCGATGCCGCTGGCGGCGGTTGTACCGCGCCCAGCGTGGTACGTACCCAGCCCGGCTGGGAGGAGCACCTCGGTGAAGTCCTGGGCAGGCGCTACCCGCGCGGCGACAGCAGCCGCTTGCGCCTGCAGGTGGCCCACCCGATGGACAACGGCCTGGTCAGCGGCATTCCCGAATTCTTCCTCAACCATGCCGAGCTGCAAGGCGCGGACGGCCAGCGCCTGGCCAGCCTGGAACTGTACCCGGCGGTCAGCGAAAACCCCAACCTGGGCTTCGACATCCAGGGCCCTGGGCCGACCCGGTTGGTGTTGCAGGACAACAGCGGCAACCAGTTCGAGGCGGCAGTGCCCTGAACGCCTTGCCCGACTCCATCCCTGATCAGAGGCGCCCGTCATGCGTTGCATTCTGCTGTTGCTGCTGTGCCTGGGCCTGCCGGCCTGGGCAGACCTGGACTATCGGCTCAAGCCCCGGCAGATCGCCGAGAGCACCTGGCTGCTGGAGGGCAGCACCGACAATTTCGCCAAGGACAACGGCGGCAATATCGTCAACACCGCGTTCATCGTCACCGACAGCGGGGTGGTGGTGATCGACAGCGGGCCGTCGAAACGCTACGGCGAAGCCTTGCGCCAGGCCATTGCCGCCACCACCGACAAGCCGGTGGTCGAAGTGCTGCTGACCCATCATCACCCCGACCATGTGCTGGGCAACCAGGCCTTTGCCGATGTGCCCATCGGCGCCCTGGCCGGTACCGGCAAGCTGTTGCGCCAGCAGGGCGAGGCCATGGCCGAGAACATGTACCGCCTGGTCGGCGACTGGATGCGCGGTACCGAGGTGGTGCTGCCGACCCGGGTGCTGGCGCCGGGTATTCACGAGGTGGGTGGGCACCGCCTGCGGCTGCTGGCGCTGGGCGGGCATACCGGTGCCGACCTGGCGATTCTGGATGAAAACACCGGCGTGCTGTTCGCCGGCGACCTGGTGTTCCACGAGCGCGCGCTGACCACGCCCAACACCCCTGGTCTGGAGGTGTGGCTGAAGGACCTGGACACCTTGCAAGCGCTGCCCTGGAAGCAGCTGGTACCCGGTCACGGCCCGCTGGCCAGCGATGCCCGGCCGTTTGCGCAGATGCGTGACTATCTGGGCTGGCTGGATGGGTTGATGCGTGACGGCGCGGCGCGTGGCGATGACATGGCCGAGATGATCCGCAGCCCGATACCCGAGCGGTTTGCCGGTATCAGCCTGACCCGATACGAGCTGATTCGCAGTGTCAGCCACCTGTACCCCCGCTACGAACGCCAGCAGCTGCGGCGCGTGGACAGCAAGGGCTGACACGGTCCCTGTAGGAGCGGCCTTGTGTCGCGAAAGGGCTGCAAGGCAGCTCCGGCAATTTTAGTCATGGGCACAAATCCTGAGGCCGCTTCGCGCCCCTTTCGCGACACAAGGCCGCTCCTACAGGGAACCGCGTAGGTTCACTGATACCAAGGAACTAGAAAACTCCGCACTGCGGGCAATTGTTGGCAAGCAGGTCGGGACCAAGAATTCCCGACACACCGGGAAGTTTTCCCGGATACAACAAAAAAACCAAAGGTAGCCGTCATGACCCGATCCACACGTCGTCCCGTGTTCGCCTTGAGCCTGGTGCTCAGCGCCATGCTGCTTGCCGGTGCAGCCCACGCCGCTGTCAGCAATGAAGAAATTCTCCAGGACCCGAAGAACCCGCAGCAGATCGTGACCAATGGCCTGGGCGTGCAGGGCCAGCGCTACAGCCCGCTGAACCTGCTCAATACCGACAACGTCAAGGACCTGCGGCCGGTCTGGGCGTTTTCCTTCGGTGGTGAGAAGCAGCGCGGCCAGCAGGCCCAGCCGCTGGTCAAGGACGGGGTGATGTACCTGACCGGCTCCTACTCGCGGGTGTTCGCCGTGGACGCCCGTACCGGCAAGAAGCTGTGGCAATACGATGCGCGCCTGCCCGATGACATCCGCCCGTGCTGCGACGTGATCAACCGCGGCGTGGCGCTGTACGGCAACCTGGTGTTCTTCGGCACCCTCGATGCCAAGCTGGTGGCGCTGAACAAGGACACTGGCAAGGTGGTATGGAGCAAGAAGGTGGCCGACCACAAGGAAGGCTACTCCATCAGCGCCGCGCCAATGATCGTCAACGGCAAGCTGATCACCGGCGTTGCCGGCGGCGAGTTTGGCGTGGTGGGCAAGATCCAGGCCTACAACCCGGAAAACGGCGAGCTGCTGTGGATGCGCCCGACCGTGGAAGGACACATGGGCTACGTGTACAAGGACGGCAAGGCGATCGAAAACGGCATTTCCGGCGGCGAGGCAGGCAAGACCTGGCCCGGCGACCTGTGGAAGACCGGCGGTGCGGCACCTTGGCTGGGCGGCTACTACGACCCGGAAACCAACCTGATCCTGTTCGGCACCGGCAACCCGGCACCGTGGAACTCGCACCTGCGCCCGGGCGACAACCTGTATTCCTCGTCGCGCCTGGCCCTGAACCCCGACGATGGCACCATCAAGTGGCACTTCCAGAGCACGCCGCACGACGGCTGGGACTTCGACGGCGTCAACGAGCTGATCTCGTTCAACTACAAGGACGGCGGCAAGGAGGTCAAGGCCGCCGCCACCGCTGACCGCAACGGCTTCTTCTACGTGCTGGACCGCACCAACGGCAAGTTCATCCGCGGCTTCCCCTTCGTCGACAAGATCACCTGGGCCACCGGCCTGGACAAGGACGGCCGGCCGATCTACAACGAGGCCAGCCGGCCGGGGGCGCCGGGTAGCGAGGCCAAGGGCAGCTCGGTGTTCGTGGCGCCGGCGTTCCTCGGTGCCAAGAACTGGATGCCGATGGCCTACAACAAGGACACCGGGCTGTTCTACGTGCCGTCCAACGAGTGGGGCATGGACATCTGGAACGAAGGCATCGCCTACAAGAAGGGCGCGGCGTTCCTTGGCGCCGGCTTCACCATCAAGCCGCTCAACGAAGACTACATCGGCGTGCTGCGCGCCATCGACCCGGTCAGCGGCAAGGAAGTATGGCGCCACAAGAACTTCGCGCCGCTGTGGGGCGGGGTGCTGACCACCAAGGGCAACCTGGTGTTCACCGGCACGCCGGAAGGCTTCCTGCAGGCGTTCAACGCCAAGACCGGCGACAAGGTCTGGGAGTTCCAGACCGGCTCCGGCGTGCTCGGCTCGCCAGTGACCTGGGAAATGGACGGCGAACAGTACGTTTCGGTGGTTTCCGGCTGGGGCGGCGCGGTGCCGCTGTGGGGCGGCGAAGTGGCCAAGCGGGTCAAGGACTTCAACCAGGGCGGCATGCTCTGGACCTTCAAGCTGCCCAAGCAGCTGCAAACGGCAAGCGCCAGTCGCTAAGCCGATAACCCGCCGCTTGCTGCAGCAGACCCTGCGGCAGGCATCCCTACTACCAAATGACGAGAGCCCCGCTGCCAACGATGCATTCGCCCGGCAGGCGGGGCTTTTTACCATCGGCCCATCGCCTGTCGCCGGACAGGCATCGACCCCCGCAGAGGCTCAGCATGATCTACGCACAACCCGGAACCCCAGGCGCCATCGTGTCCTTCAAGCCACGCTACGGCAACTTCATCAACGGTGAATTCGTGCCGCCGCTGGGCGGCCAGTATTTCACCAACAGCTCGCCGGTCAACGGCCAGCCGATTGCCGAGTTCCCGCGCTCCGGCGCCCAGGACATCGAGCAGGCCCTGGACGCCGCGCATGCCGCTGCCGAGGCCTGGGGCAAGACCTCGGTGCAGGACCGCGCCCTGGTGCTGCTGAAGATTGCCGACCGCATCGAACAGAACCTCGAAGTACTGGCCGTTACCGAAAGCTGGGACAACGGCAAGGCCGTGCGCGAAACCCTCAACGCCGATGTGCCGCTGGCGGCGGACCACTTCCGCTATTTCGCCGGCTGCATCCGTGCCCAGGAAGGCGGCGCCGCCGAGATCAACGAAGGCACCGTGGCCTACCATATCCACGAGCCGCTGGGTGTGGTCGGGCAAATCATCCCGTGGAACTTCCCGCTGCTGATGGCCGCCTGGAAGCTCGCCCCGGCCCTGGCCGCCGGCAACTGCGTGGTGCTCAAGCCGGCGGAGCAGACGCCACTGTCGATCACCATTTTCGCCGAGCTGATCGCCGACCTGCTGCCGGCAGGCGTGCTGAACATCGTCCAGGGCTTTGGCCGCGAAGCCGGCGAAACCCTGGCCACCAGCAAGCGCATCGCCAAGATCGCCTTCACCGGTTCCACCCCAGTGGGCTCGCACATCATGAAGTGCGCGGCCGAGAACATCATCCCGTCCACCGTCGAACTGGGCGGCAAGTCGCCGAACATCTTCTTCGAAGACATCATGCAGGCCGAGCCCGCGTTCATCGAAAAGGCAGCCGAAGGCCTGGTGCTGGCGTTCTTCAACCAGGGCGAAGTGTGCACCTGCCCGTCGCGGGCGCTGATCCAGGAGTCGATCTACGAGCCGTTCATGGCCGAAGTGATGAAGAAGATCGCCAGGATTACCCGTGGCAACCCGCTGGACACCGCGACCATGGTCGGTGCCCAGGCATCGGAGCAGCAATACGACAAGATCCTTTCCTACCTGCAGGTTGCCCGGGAGGAGGGCGCGCAGCTGCTCACCGGTGGCGCTGCCGAACGGCTCGACGGCGACCTGGCCAGCGGTTACTACATCCAGCCGACCTTGCTCAAGGGCAACAACAAGATGCGCGTGTTCCAGGAGGAGATCTTCGGCCCGGTGGTGGGCGTGACCACCTTCAAGGACGAAGCCGAAGCCCTGGCGATCGCCAACGACAGCGAGTTTGGCCTGGGCGCGGGGCTGTGGACCCGTGACATCAACCGTGCCTACCGCATGGGCCGTGGGATCAAGGCCGGGCGCGTGTGGACCAACTGCTACCACCTGTACCCGGCGCATGCCGCGTTCGGTGGCTACAAGAAGTCCGGGGTGGGCCGCGAGACGCACAAGATGATGCTCGATCACTACCAGCAGACCAAGAACCTGCTGGTGAGCTACGACATCAACCCGTTGGGCTTCTTCTAAACCAAGGATCAGCTTGACGCGATCAGCTGTAGGAGCGGCCTTGCGTCGCGAAAGGGCTGCAAGGCAGCCCCAGGTTTTCGGCCATGTGGCACAGATTGCTGGGGCCGCCATGCGGCCCTTTCGCGACGCAAGGCCGCTCCTACAGGTATCGCGCAAGCTTTTGGGTTTTTTGCTCCCCCTACCAACGCACCCCGCAAACCTGTCCCAAAGTAGCATTCGGCCCCGCCGCCGCCCGTGCATTAATGCCTCTACCGGAATCGCCCGGCACCAAGAAGAGGAATGCCCCATGTGGACTAAACCCGCCTTTACCGACCTGCGCATCGGCTTCGAAGTGACGATGTACTTCGCCAATCGTTGATGCCTGTCCGGCCATCACCGCGATGGCCGGGTCTTCACTGAGCAAACCTGTTGTGAACCTGATCGATCGTGAACAAGCCCTGGCCTTGCGCAAGGGCTTTCGCCTGCGCTGGGAGCCGCGCCAGGCGTGCCATGTGCTGCTGTACCCCGAGGGCATCATCGAGCTCAATGCCAGTGCCGGCTGGGTGCTCGAGTTGCTGGACGGCCAGCGCAGCGTGGCGGCTGTCATCGACCGCCTGGCACAGCGCTTCCCTGGTGTGCCGGGGCTCGACGAGGACATCCTGGCGTTCCTGGAGGTGGCCCGTGCCAAGTACTGGATCGAATGAGCCGTGGTCACGCTTTGGTCTGGTTGCTTTCGCTACGGGATGCTTTACGCTGGCGGTTACCTTCCAGAACAATAAGAACAGGCTTCCCGATGAGCCAGAGTTTCAGCCCGCTTCGCAAGTTCGTTTCACCCGAGATCATCTTTGGTGCCGGCTGCCGGCACAATGTTGCCAATTACGCCAAGACCTTCGGTGCGCGCAAGGTGCTGGTGGTCAGCGACCCCGGTGTGATTGCCGCCGGTTGGGTGGCGGACGTGGAGGCCAGCCTGCAGGCCCAGGGCATCGACTACTGCCTGTACAGCGCCGTATCACCCAACCCACGGGTCGAAGAGGTGATGCTCGGTGCCGAGATCTACCGGCAGAACCACTGTGATGTGATCGTCGCGGTCGGCGGCGGCAGCCCGATGGATTGCGGCAAGGCCATCGGCATCGTGGTCGCCCACGGGCGCAGCATCCTCGAATTCGAAGGCGTAGACATGATCCGCGTGCCCAGCCCGCCGCTGATCCTGATCCCGACCACGGCCGGCACTTCGGCGGACGTGTCGCAGTTCGTGATCATTTCCAACCAGCAGGAGCGCATGAAGTTCTCCATCGTCAGCAAGGCGGTGGTGCCGGACGTGTCGCTGATCGACCCGCAAACCACCCTGAGCATGGACCCGTTCCTGTCGGCCTGCACCGGTATCGATGCGCTGGTGCATGCCATCGAAGCCTTCGTTTCCACCGGCCACGGCCCGCTGACCGACCCCCATGCGCTGGAGGCCATGCGCCTGATCAACGGCAACCTGGTGGAAATGATCGCCAACCCCACCGATATCGCCCTGCGCGAGAAGATCATGCTGGGCAGCATGCAGGCGGGGCTGGCGTTTTCCAATGCGATCCTGGGTGCGGTCCACGCCATGTCGCACAGCCTGGGCGGGTTCCTCGACCTGCCGCATGGCCTGTGCAATGCGGTGCTGGTGGAGCACGTGGTGGCGTTCAACTACAGCTCGGCACCGGAGCGTTTCAAGGTGATTGCCGAAGTGCTGGGTATCGACTGCCGCGGCCTCAACCACCGGCAGATCTGTGCGCGTCTGGTCGAGCACCTGATCGCCCTGAAGCATGCCATCGGCTTCCACGAAACCCTGGGCCTGCACGGGGTGCGCACGGCCGATATCCCGTTCCTGTCGCAACATGCGATGGATGACCCGTGCATCCTCACCAACCCGCGTGCGTCGAGCCAGCGTGATGTCGAGGTGGTCTATGGCGAAGCCCTCTGACGAGCAGCAACGGGCGCTGGCCGGGCTGCTGGGGCTGGGCGACCACTCGGCGCGCAAGAGCCATTACCCGGAGCTGGCGGCGCGCCTGGACGAGCTGGAGGCCGAACGCAACCGCTACAAGTGGCTGTTCGAAAACGCCGTGCACGGGATTTTCCAGGCCAGCCTGCAAGACGGCATGCGTGCCGCCAACCCGGCGTTGGCACGCATGCTCGGTTACGACAACCCGCAAGCGTTGCTGTTTCCGCTGACGGACCTTGCCGACAACCTGTTTGTCGGCGGGGCCGAAGAATTGCACGCCATCACCGCGACCCTCGCCCGTGAACGCAGCCTGCACGGCTATGAAACCCGCTTGCGGCGCAAGGATGGCAGCCACCTCGATGTGCTGATGAACCTGTTGCTCAAGCCCGGCCAGGAAGGGCTGGTGGAAGGGTTTGTCGCCGACATCACCGAACGCAAGCTGGCCCAGCAGCGCCTGCAGCAACTGAATGACGAACTCGAGCAACGGGTGGCCGCCCGCACCGATGAACTGCTGGAGGCCAACCGCAATCTGCAACAGCAGATCGCCGAGCGCAAACAGATTGCCCGCGCCCTGCGCGATGCCCGCGACGCCGCGGAAACCGCCAACCGCAGCAAGGACAAGTACCTCGCTGCCGCCAGCCATGACCTGCTGCAACCGCTGAATGCCGCGCGGCTGCTGATCTCGACCTTGCGCGAAAGGCCATTGCCAGACGCGGAAAAGGTGCTGGTGGAGCGTACCCACCAGGCCCTGGAGGGTGCCGAAGACCTGCTGACCGACCTGCTGGACATTTCCCGGCTCGACCAGGCGGCGGTCAAGCCGGACGTGGCGCTGTATCGCCTCGACGAACTGTTCGGGCCACTGGTCTCGGAGTTTCGCACGGTGGCCGATGCGGCAGGCCTGAAGCTGCGCGCGCGCATTGGCGACTACGCCATCAGTACCGACCTGCGGCTGATGACGCGTATCCTGCGCAACTTTCTCAGCAACGCCTGCCGTTATACCGACGAGGGCAGGATCCTGCTGGGGGCCAGGCGCCGCGGCGATCACTTGCGCCTGGAGGTGTGGGATACCGGGCGTGGCATCGCGGCGGATCGGCTGCAGGCCATCTTCCTCGAGTTCAACCAACTGGACGTAGGCCGCGCCGCCGACCGCAAGGGCGTGGGCCTGGGGCTGGCCATCGTCGAGCGGATCGCCAAGATTCTCGGCTACCGCATCGAGGTGCGTTCGTGGCCGGGGCGTGGCTCGATGTTCAGCATCGACGTGCCGATCGGCGAAGCCATGCCGCTGCCTATCCACCAGGCCGCGCCGCAGCCGGGCGCCGGCAACCCGTTGCCGGGCCGCCGCCTGCTGGTACTGGACAACGAAGTGAGCATCCTCGAGAGCATGGGCGCGCTGCTCGGGCAGTGGGGCTGCGAAGTGGTTACCGCGACGGACCAGGCCGGGGCCTTGCTGGCCTTGCAGGGGCGGGCACCGGAATTGATCCTGGCGGACTTTCACCTGGACCACGGTGTTGTCGGCTGCGAGGTGGTCAGGCACTTGCGTGAACATTTCGGCGCCGCCATTCCCGCGGTGATCATCACCGCCGACCGCAGTGATCAGTGCCGACGCTCCTTGAACAAGCTCGGTGCGCCGTTGCTGAACAAGCCCGTCAAACCGGGGAAGTTGCGTGCGGTATTGAGCCAGTTGCTGGGCTGAAGCCTCAATCCCATGGCCTTGCGCGACAGATAACTGAATTCGCAAGCGATCCTCGTACCCTGTGGGAGCGGCTTTAGCCGCGAAGAATCCAACGCGGTGCATGGCACCGGCTGCGCCGGTGTTCGCGGCTAAAGCCGCTCCCACAGGGGCCCTGCTAATTCAATGAGTCATGTGCAGTTCTATGAGCGCAGCCTTGTGCTGCTCCTACAGGGGGGCGCGCAGTGCCAGGTGGCTGTTCCTGAAATGGGACTCTGTGTTGCGGATGTCAGCCTGTCACGGCTCTGCCTGGCTGGTTATCTTACCGGGGCGCCATTGTTTGGGCGAAGTCATACCAAACGCATCCAACCCGAGTAAGGAAAACATCATGGCCTTTCAATACAAGCGACTGGACAAGAATAACGCCGCCGTACTGCTGGTGGATCACCAGACGGGTTTGCTCTCTTTGGTAAGGGATATCGAACCCGACCGTTTCAAGAACAATGTGCTGGCCCTGTCGGACCTGGCCAAGTACTTCAAGTTGCCGACCATCCTCACCACCAGCTTCGAGAACGGCCCAAATGGCCCGCTGGTGCCCGAACTCAAGGAGCAGTTCCCTGACGCGCCGTACATCGCGCGCCCGGGCAACATCAATGCCTGGGACAACGAAGACTTCGTCAAGGCGGTCAAGGCCACCGGCAAGAAGCAGCTGATCATCGCCGGCGTGGTGACCGAGGTTTGCGTGGCCTTCCCGGCACTGTCGGCCCTGGAGGAAGGCTTCGATGTGTTCGTGGTCACCGATGCCTCCGGCACCTTCAACGAACTGACCCGTGATTCGGCCTGGCGCCGGATGGAAGCCGCCGGCGCGCAACTGATGACCTGGTTCGGCGTGGCCTGCGAGCTGCACCGCGACTGGCGCAACGACATCGAGGGCCTGGGCACGCTGTTCTCCAACCACATCCCGGACTACCGTAACCTGATGACCAGCTTCAGCAAGCTGTCGAAGTAATCCGGCCGGGGCGCCATGCGCGTGCATGGCTCCCCGATCGCTTGTGTCACACGTCAGTTTTGTGCCGCCGGTGCCTGCGCCTCGAGCAGGGCGGTACCCAACCTGTCGTCAGTTAATCTGCTTATATATCTTACGGTTGCTCGACTCGCGCACTTGAACGGTAATGTGAGTGTGCTCGCGGATGCGCAGAGACGCCTCCAGCTCATGAATCAACCCGGCCCGGAATGCCATGCGCCCATGCGCGGCTCCCTGGCCGTGTCCCGAGGTGCCGGATGGCTCCACTGATTTCCTATTTCAAGATGGCCTTGAACCCTGGCCGTGTGGTGCTGTTCTTCGCGCTGCGTACCATCGTTGCAGGCCTGTTGTGCCTCTACCTGGCGTTCATCTTCGACCTGGAACAACCGAAGTGGGCGCTGATGACCGTGATCATCATCAGCCTGCCGTTGGCCGGCATGACCCTCAAGCGCAGTTTCGCCCAGGTAGTGGGTACCGCAGCGGGGGCGGCCATGGCGGTGGTGATCATGGCCTTGTTCCCCCAGGCGCCAATGCCTTTCATCGTCTGCCTGGCCCTGTGGCTGGCGTTCTGCACGGCGGGCGGCACGCTGCTGCGCTATACCGACTCGCATGCCTTCGTCCTCAGCGGGTTTACCGCTGTGGTGGTCGCGATGCTGGCCGTGCCGGAACCGGACGGCATCCTCCTGCTGGCCATCACCCGGTTGACCGAAACCCTGCTGGCGGTGGCCTGCGTGGCCGTGGTCAGTTTGTTGAGCGCGCGCCCACAGGCAGTGGCGCAGGGCTACTTCAGCAAGGTCGATAGCCTGGTCAAGCTGATCGCCCGGCACGCCGCCGAGGTGGTGCGCAGCGAAGAGGACGAAGCCGCGCTGCACCAGCGGCAGGCGCAATTGATCAGCGAGATCAGTGCGCTGGAAGGCCTGCGCCGTCATCTCTATTTCGATGCGCCGCACCTGCGCAACGCCGATGGGCTGGTGCAGCTGCTGGCCAACCAACTGGTGCTGCTGGTGTCGCGCCTGCTGGTACTGCGCCAACAGCGGCAGTTGATCAAGCAGCACTGGCAAGGGCCGTTGCCAGAAGAAATCCAGCTGTTGCGCCAGGACGAGCTGGACAACCTGGAGGCACTGGCCCGTGACGGCGTGAAGTTGTCGGCGCAGCGCCGCGAAGCGATCCACCACCTGTACCAGCGCTTCGACGCCGCCGCTGACCGGGTCGAGTTTCTCGACGAGCCCTTGCCCCCGCGCATGCGCTCGCTGGCCTGGGCCCTGCGCTGGGAGCAGGCGCGCCTGCTGCAGCAGCTGAACGAACTGATCGAGCTCAACGAGGCGATCCAGCAGGGCAGGGGCGCCAGTTGCCCCCATGCCCAAGGGCAGGCCAGCGCGCTGCATCTGGACTTCCGCCTGGCCGGCATGAACGCCGTGCGGGCGTTCCTGGCGTTGTTTCTCGCCGGTTGGTTGTGGATCGAAACGGCCTGGGACGGCGCGCGTTCCGGGGTGATCCTGATCGGTGTCATGTGCTCGCTGATGGCGACGCTGCCGCGGCCGTTGCTGGCCAGCCAGAACTACAACCGCGGCCTGCTGGTCGCGCTGCTGTTGTCCGCCGTGTACCAGTTTGCCCTGCTGCCGATGTTCACCGATTTCGAAATGCTTGCCGTGTGCCTGGTGCCGTTGCTGTACCTGGCGGCCGTCGGCCTGGCCAGCCCCATGACCGCCGGCATCGGCATGGGCATCGGGTTGATCAGCCTGTTGATGATCGGGCCGCAGAATGTCGGCGCCTACCACAACAGTGCCATGCAGTGGTTCGAGTTTGCCGGCGGCTATGCGGCGGCTGGCGGGCTGGCGATGGTGGTGTTCGCCCTGGTGTTCCCGTTCAACCCGCAAAAGCGCATGGCCCGGCTGTTCCGCCAGACCCGCGAAGATGTGCATGAGTACGTGACGGCACCTGCCAGCGTGGCGCGTCAGTTCGATTTCGAGAGCCGCATGCTGGACCGCCTTTCGGCAATGATAGGCCTGTTGCCCGCCGCCACTGATGCGCGCTCCCGGGAGTTGTTCGATTGCAGCCTGGTGTGCCCGGCGCTGGCCATTGCGCTGGGCCAGGCGCATGCCCAGTGCGTCAACCTCACGGTGTTGCCTGAAGGCACGAGGGCGCGTTTGCGCCTAGGGTTGCAGGAGATGGCGGATCTGATCGGCGCACGCCGGCGGGTGGATGTGGACGGGCTGTTGCGCGAGCTGGCCGAGCTTGCCGAAACCCTGGATGCGCTGCACCAGGCACACGCCGAGGCGGGCCGCGAGACGCTGCGGCAGTTGTTCATCCTGCGGGTCGCGCTATCGGTTGCCGGCCAGTTGTTGCAGCGCTATCGACTGGTGCTGGCAGCGCAGACGTTGCCTGAGGAGGAGGGCGCCTATGCCCGTTGATTTCGAGTTTGGCGGGGTCTACCTGCCGCCGATTGCCCAGGCGTTGTTGCTGGGGTTGCCGTTGTTCCTGGTGCTGGACGCCCTGTTGCGGCGCAGTGGCGTGCTGGCGCGTGTGTGGCACCCGGCGCTGTTGCAGGGCGCCTTGTATGCCGCGATCTGCGCGGCGCTGGTGTTGTCGATGGGAGTGAGTGCCTGAATATGCCTGTGTTGAAACCTGTTCTTGCCAAGGCCGTGACCCTGGCAGTGCTGGCGCTTGCGGTGGTGCTGGGCTGGTTTGCCTGGGACTACTACACCCGTGCGCCCTGGACCCGTGATGCCCGTGTGCGGGCCGATGTGGTGACCCTGTCGGCCGAGGTGGCAGGGCGCATCATCGAGCTGCCGGTGCAGGACAACCAGTTCGTCAGGCAGGGCGACCTGCTGCTGCAGATCGACCCGGCGCGCTACGAGCTGGCCGTGCTGCATGCTGTGCGAGCCGTCGAAGTCGCGCGTGCGGCGCTGGGCCAGTCGCAGGCCGCCATCGTCGCCAACGAGGCGCAGCTCAAGCAGCGGCGCAGCGAAGAGCAACGCCGACGCAAGCTGCAATCGATGTTGGCAATCTCTGCCGAAGAATGGGAAAAGGCCGGCACCGACGTGGCCGTGGCCCAGGCCGACCTGCTGCGCGAACAGTCCAACCTCGGCCTGGCACAAGCCAACGTGCAACTCGCCGAGGCCACGCTGCAGCAGGCCCGGCTCGACCTGGAACGCACCCGGGTCAGCGCCCCGGTCAGCGGTTACGTGACCAACCTGCTGACCCGCCAGGGCGACTATGCCCAGCCGGGCATGCCGCTGCTGGCGCTGGTCGACAGTTCGTCGTTCCACGTCAGTGGCTATTTCGAGGAAACCAAGTTGCCGAAAATCAAGGTGGGCAGCCGTGCGCGCATCGCCCTGATGAGTGGCGAGGTGCTGGAGGGCACGGTAGAGAGCATTGCCTATGCCATTACCGACCGCGAGAACCAGCCGGGCAACCGCCTGCTGGCCAACGTCAACCCGAGCTACACCTGGGTCAAGCTTGCCCAGCGGATCCCGGTACGGCTGCGCCTGGAGCGCAGTGCCGATGCGCCACCCTTGCGTGCGGGTACCACTGCCACCGTGACCATTCTCGAATAGCTGGGGGTGGGCGATGAGCATGATGTTCGATTTGAATGAGCTGTACCTGTATACCAAGGTGGTCGAGTGTGGCGGTTTCGCATCGGCCGGGCGCGCGCTCGGCTTGCCCAAGTCGCGGCTGAGCCGGCGAGTCGCCAATCTGGAGGACCGCCTGGGAGTGCGCCTGATCCAGCGCTCCACCCGGCAGTTCGCGGTCACCGAAGTGGGGCTGGAGTACTACCATCACTGTATGTCGATGGTCGATCGGGCATTTGCTGCCGAGGACGCGATCCAGCGCAGCCGCGCGGTGCCCAGCGGCATTGTCCGGCTGGCCTGCAGCACCTCGCTGCTGGATGCACGCCTGGCGCCGATGCTTGGGCAGTTCATGGTGCAATGCCCGGCGGTGGAGTTGCTGGTGAAGAGCTACAACCGGCGGGTCGATGTGATCGGCGAGGGCTTCGACCTGGTCCTGAGCGTGCGCCATCAACCGCTGGAAAGCAGCGAGCTGGTGATGCGCAAACTGGCGCAGAGCCGCCAGTGCCTGGTGGCTTCGCCCGGCTTGCTGGCGCAGTACGACCGCCCTCTGCAGCCTGCCGACCTGTTTGAACTGCCCAGCCTTGGCTGGGGGGCGAATGTTCAGGAGTACGTCTGGGACCTGGACGGCCCCGAAGGCGGGGTGGCGTCCATTCGCTTCCGCCCACGGTTGGTCTCCGACGATATCGCGGTGCTGTACCAGGGCGCGCTCGCGGGCGTGGGCGTGGTGCTGCTGCCAGCGGATATGGTGAAGGATGACCTGGCCGCCGGGCGTTTGCTGAACGTGCTGGAGAGCTGGGTACCCAGGATGGGCGAGGTAATCGCCCTGTTTCCTTCGCGGCGGGGGCTGACGCCAGCGGTGCGGGAGTTGATCGACTTTCTTGCGGTGGCGTTCGAGCGGTCGGCTTAGCGCCTTTGACGGAGCGGCAGCGTTCACCAGGCAGAACGCTGCGGCGCATTTCATCACCTACCGTCCGTTGCGTCGTGCACCTATCATTCAAGCTTTGCAGCCTGTGCAGCAGGGTGGCCACAGGCAATCGTCAATCGGGAGTTTCAATGTCAGAGCGGCGCAGCGTTGCGCCTGCCGGCTGCCGGTTAGAGGAGCAGCACATGAGTACATGCGCTAACTATCCCTTGGCGGGCATGAGGTGCACGGCGATGGCGACCCTCGACGCGAATCGGCGCCTGCTGCTTTGCCCGTTGGGGCTTGGCCTGGTGCTTGCGGCGCCTGCCCAGGCTGACAACGCCCTGGGCCAGAAGGACAACATCTTCACCGGTGTCAATGACCGGCAGGCCGTGGAACTGGGCATCCCGCCCGGTCTGGTCGAAGGCGCGCGCCTGGATGCGCTGGTGAGGAACTACTATTTCCAGCGCGATAACCACTCTGACCTGGTACCCCGCGACCCGACCGAATGGGCCCAGGGTTTTCTGTTTTCGTTCCGCTCGGGCTTCACCGATACGCCTGTCGGGTTGGGCGTGGATGCGCACGCCTTCCTCGGCATCAAGCTCGATGGCGGCGGTGGAAGTGGCGGCGCTGGCTTGCTCCCGCTGGACTCATCGCTCAAGCCGGGTGACACGTTTTCCAGTGCCGGCGCGGCGCTCAAGCTGAGGTACCTCGACACGTTAGTGAAGGCCGGCGACCAATTGGTCGAGAACCCGGTGGTGGCGAGCGGCACAAGCCGCCTGTTCCCGCAGACGTATCGTGGCGTCACCCTGAAGAACCATGGCATCGACGACCTGTGGCTGGATGCCGGGTTCGTGGAATCTACCCGGCTGCGCAACCAGAGCGGCCACTCCCACCTGGTCACCGCCTATGGCGCGCGCAACAGCGCGGGTGTGGCGGCGGACCGCGAAAGCCCTCATATCGGCTGGCTTGGCGCGGTGTATGGCCGGCCGCAAGGGCTGCAGCTGACCGTTTATGGCGGCCAGCTGGAAGACATCTGGAATCAGTATTACCTGGGGGTTTCGCAGGTGTTTCGGGTCAATGATGCGCTACTGCTCAAACCCTACCTGCACTATTTCAAGACCCGGGACCAAGGGCGCAGCCAGCTGGGTGACATCGATAACGACACCTACAGCGCCGGTATCTCCGCGACAGCCTATGGCCAGACCCTGACCTTGGGCTTGCAGAAGGTCGACGGCCGAACGCCGTTCGACTACATCACGCAGAACGACCGTGTCTTCCTTTACCTGAGCAACTCCCAGCAATTTGCCGATTTCAACGGCCCCGGTGAAAAGTCCTGGCGCCTGCAGTACGAAACCAGCCTGGCGCCGCTGGGGGCGCCTGCGCTGCAGTTCATCGCGGCCTACACCCGGGGCGAGGCCGACCTCACCCGGGTCGACCCAGCAAGCGTCGGTTATGGCTATATCTACAACCCGGACGGCAAGCACGCCAAGCACTGGGAACGTGACCTTGCCCTCAAGTACCAGGTGCCAGCCGGCCCGGCGAAGGACCTGTCGTTGACCCTGCGCTGGGCAACGCACCGCGAGGGTGATGGCTATACCGCGCCCGGCAATACCCGCGGCAACTCCAGTGCCGATGAGTACCGCCTGATCGTCGATTACCCGATCAGCCTGTTCTGATTGCGTGATGTGCGTTGGCCACGACGCACAGGCCCGCTGAAGGGATGATGCTTGGTCATGCAAGCCAGCTCTCCTAGAACTGCACATAACTCGTTGAATTAGCAGGGCCCCTGTGGGAGCGGCTTTAGCCGCGAACACCGGCGTAGCCGGTGCCATGCACCGCGTTGGATTCTTCGCGGCTAAAGCCGCTCCCACAGGGTGACGCGGACTGCTTGCGAATTCAGTTCTCTACGCGACAGCGCAGCCGTACTTGTGGGAGCGGGCGTGCCCGCGAAGGGCCGCAAGGCGGCCCCGGCCTGACATCGGCCAGGCGCCGGCATAGCGCCGGTCATTCCCAGATATGTTCGGCCAGAAAGTCGATCAGGCTGCGCACTGAGGGCAACAGGCCGCGGCGGGAAGGGAACACCGCATGGACGATGCCGCAGCGCGGTTCCCATTGCGGGTTGAGCTCCACCAAGCGGCCGTTATCCAGGTCCTGGTCAACCACCATGAACGGCAATTGCACGATGCCTACACCGTCAAGCGCCGCCTGCCGCAGTGCGCTCATGTCATCGGTGATGTAGCGCGGCGTGTGGCGGATTTCGGCATGCGCGCCGTCGGGCCCTTCAAGTTGCCAGATGTGGTCCCTGGGTGGCCCCCAATCCAGGCTCGGCTGCTCACCCAGGTGCTCTGGTTCGACGGGCAGCTGCAGCGCCAGCCGCTCCACCAGCGAGGGGCTCGCGACCAGCCGCTGTGGGCTCCTGGCCAGTGTGCGCATGACCAGGTCGCTGTCCTCCAGCGGCGGGAAGCGCACCCGCAGCGCCAGGTCGAGGCCTTCGCCCAATACATCCACACGGCGGTTGGTGGGTTCCAGGTGCACCTTCACTTTCGGGTTTTCGGCCATGAATCGACTGACCAGCCCGCCAACCCGGTAATGCAGCAGGGTTGTCGGGCAGCTCATGCGGACGGTGCCCTGGGGCTCGGCGCGGGTGCGTTCGACCACCCATCGGGCCGCTTCCGCTTCCACCAGCATGGCCCTGCAATGCTGGAAGAACTCCTGGCCCGTCTCGGTCACCGAAAAGTGTCGGGTGGAACGCTGGAGCAGGCGTACGCCCAGGCGCTCCTCCAGCTGCAGGACGCGCCGGCTGAGTGTTGATTTCGGAATGTTCAGTGCCCGCCCGGCCGGCGCGAAACCGCCGTGCTCGACGACTTGGGCGAAGTAATACAGGTCGTTCAGGTCTTCCATGTTCGATCGTTCACCAGATGGAACTCTGTGACCAATCTATCAGCTCTATCGCATGCAGGGTGAGAGCACTAACGTTTCCAGATTGGCGTTGAAACATGAATGCCCACAGGAGACCTGGATGAGGCCTTACAGAAAGTCCGCTGCACTGTTGTCGCTGGCGACGGCACTGGGCAGCGCAGAAGTCGTGGCCGATGCTGTCAGCCTGCCGCCGTTGCCGCTGGGCAACACCAGCTTCCTGGATGGCGTCGTACGGCCAGGCATGCTGTTCGAACTGCCGATCCAGCACTATCGCGCCCAGGACGCCACGGACAGCCACGGCAGTGCGGTGCCGGGGCGTCAGAAAGTGCACAGCACCACGGTGCTGCCGCACCTGGCCTACATCACCGAGCACAAGCTGCTGGGCGCCAACTACGGTATGGAAGTGCTGTTGCCGCTGGTGCACCTGGAAGTCGATATCGACAACGGCCCGGACGGTTCACGCACGCGCCAGGGCGACCTGATCTTCAGCCCGTTGCTCCTGCAATGGGCGCCGGTGCAGCTGTTCGGGCGCCCGTACTGGCAGCGTTTGAACCTGGTAATCACCGCGCCCACCGGGGATTACGACCGTGATGCCAGCATCAACGTCGGCAGCAACCTGTGGGTGGTCAGCCCGCATTACGCATTTACCTGGGAGCTGACCGACCGGCTCGAGGTCAGTGGGCGCCTTCATTACGCCTGGTCGAGCCGCAACGAAGACCCGGCCAGGCATTTGCAGGCCGACGATATCCAGCCCGGCGAGGCGGTGCACAGCAACTTCTCGGTGTCCTACGCAATCTCCGATGCCTGGCGGGTGGGCCTTGCCGGTTATGACCTGGGGCAGATATCGGCCGACCGGATCGACGGCCACCGGCAGTCAGCGTCCAAGGAGCGCGTGCTGGCCCTGGGGCCTGGCGTGATGTACAGCAGAGGCAAGCAGGCGTTCTACGCCAACTTCTATGTCGAGCAAGGTGCAAGGAACCGGTCCGAGGGCAATCAGCTGACGTTGCGCTACCTGTTGCCCTTCTAGATCGGCACTGGTACGCCCGAATGAAAACCTGTGGGAGCGGGCAAGCCCGCGAAGGGCCGCAAAGCGGCCCCAATTGCCTAAACGACCGGCATTAGGCTACAGCCCGACTGCGTCAGCAACGGTAGGCGATACGCGCAGCTTGCAGAACCGCGCCTGGCGCAAGGCTTGCGCTGTACCTAATGAAATGGTCCTCCCAGGACTCCCCAGTGAAAGCTTAAGCTTTCACTGGGGGATCTAACTGGAGATCGCCGTTATGAATACTCAGAATCTTGCTCTTACCAGCTTGGATCTAGGCAAAAATTGTTTCCATTTCCACGGCCAGGATAGCCGTGGTCAGTACCTGTTCCGTAGCAAGATTTCTCGCAGCAAGGTTTTTTCCTACATCGCTCAACTACCACCCTGCACCTTGGCCATGGAGGCCTGTGGAGGCGCTCATTTCATGGCTCGATTCGCAGCCAGCTGTGGTCATCAACCCAAATTGATTGCCGCGCAGCATGTACGACCTTATGTCAAAAGTAACAAGAACGACTACACCGACGCCGAAGCCATTGGTGAAGCAGCCAGTCGTTCGGCGATGCGATTTGTTGCAATCAAAAGCGAAGCCCAGCAAGCGCTGAGCATGCTCAACATGACCCGTGAAGCTTTCATTCGGGACCGCACAGCGACGGTCAATCGAATCCATGCATTCCTGCTTGAGTGGGGCGTTAGCCTGGCGCCAACCTTCAAGTCGGTCAGAGAGTTACCGGAAACCTTGGAAAAACTTCATGCTCCTGGCTCGGTCATTCGCCTTTTCGAACAGTTTCATGCGCACTTCAACTACCTCGACGAACAGGTCAAGGCACTCACCAAAGAGCTGGAGAGCCAGGTCGCTGGAGATGATCTGGCAACCCGTTTGATGACCATACCGTGTATTGGACCGATCACCTCCAGCGCCCTGGCTGCAGAATTAGGTGACGGTAAGCAGTTCAAACGAGGACGTGACTATTCGGCCTCGATAGGCCTGGTGCCCAAGCAGCTGACCACCGGCGGGAAACCGCGCTTGCTGGGTATCAGCAAACGCGGTGATCGCAATCAGCGACGGCTACTGGTGCAGTGCAGCCATACCTTCATCAACCACCTGGATAAGCAATCTGGGCGATTGGCTGACTGGGTGAGAGTGTTGCTGACTCGTCATCACCCGAATGTGGTTGTGTGTGCCTTGGCGAACCGGTTAGCACGGATAGCTTGGGCAATCGCACATAGCCATGGCATTTATGAAGCAGGGCCAAGCGCACAGAACGCTTGACCCTGCGCTACCAAGCACCACCCAACGGTTTTTGCGATGCTGGATAACAGATGACGTAAACGGCCAACCGACCTGACGAAAAACCTGGGCTCCCACGCGGCTCTAAAGCCGATTTACCTAATCAGGATCGTCAGGCGCGATTTTCATCAAGGCGCGAACCTTAACCCTTCGACGCCGAATAGATTGCGGCAAGCCAACTACGCATCCAGATTCAGTATTGCAGAAACTGGGAGGACCATAGATGTGGGAGCGGCTTCAGCCGCGAACACCGGCCAAGCCGGTGCCAGACACCGCGGTTGCGCAATGCCTCACTGCACCTCGCACGCTTCCTGCGAAGGCACACCGTAGGACACGTAGTACGCCAACCCCACGAAGATCGCCCCACCCACCGCATTCCCCAGGAACACGGCCACCAGGTTCTCCACCAACTGCCCCCAGCTCAGGTAGCCGGCAAAGATCGCTGCGGGAATCAGGAACATGTTGGCAACCACGTGCTGGAAACCGATGGCGACGAACGCCATGATCGGGAACCAGATGCCGAGAATCTTGCCGCTCATTTCACGGCTGGCATACGACAGCCACACTGCCAGGCACACCAGCCAGTTGCAGCCGATTCCGGACACGAAGGCGTGGAGGAAGTCGGCGTTGGTCTTGCTGGTCGCAGCCGCCAACATCTTGTTCAGGTAGGCCCCCTCGGTCAGGCCCAGCAAGTGACCGAAGCACCCGGCAACGAACAGTGCACCGAACAGGTTGGCGACGGTCACCAGCAGCCAGTTGCGCGCCACGGCGCCTGGGCCGATACGCCGGGCGAACATCGCCAAGGGCAGGCTCATCATGTTGCCGGTGAGCAGTTCGCCACCGGCCAGGATCACCAGGATCAGGCCGATGGGAAATACCGCGGCGCCCAGCAGTGTGCCGAACGAGGCCCACTGTACCGGGATCATGGTGCTGACGTGGATAGCCAGGAGAAACCCCAGCGAAATGAATGCACCTGCGAGAAACCCCAGGACCAGTGTCGCATGGGTGGATAGATGGGCTTTTTTGACGCCGCTCTCGATGACGAGCTCGGTGATACGGGTGGGGCTATTGACGGACATTTCGCAAACTCGAACACAGTGACGGCGACGCAACTGGCAGGCACGCCGTGGTGGGGCTTGATCAGTACGGGTAGGCTGCGCAGCTGGCGCAAAGGTGTAACGCGCACCTTTGGGCCAGCGGCGAAGAGGGCGGCAAGCTACATGAGGCAATTTGACGCGGTCAAATCGATGGAATGGATGAGCTGATAGACCGCGTCGATGAGGCCCGCAGGTCAGCGCGCGTAGATCAGCTTCCCGGCAAACCAGGTCTGCAGCACTTGGGTATCGCGCAGCGTTTCGGCATCGACGTCGAGCACGTCGCGGTCAACCACGATCATGTCGGCTTGCTTGCCGACCTTGAGCGAACCGATCTGCTGCTCCAGGCGCATGGTGCGGGCGGCGTTGAGTGTATAAGCCTGGAACATCACCTGACGGTCGATGGCTTCAGCAGCGTTGAGCACACCTTTGGGCCCCTTGCGGCTGATGGCCTGGTAGATCGCCTGCCAAGGGTCCGGTGTGGTGATCGGCCAGTCGCTGGCGCCGGCAAGGGTGGCGCCATGCTTGAGCAGCGAACGGGCCGGGAAGGTGTGCATGAAGGCCATGGCGTTCACGTACGGCTTGACCAGCTCCATGTTCGATTGGTCGGCGCTGGCCCAGTACAGCTGCATTGCTGCAATCACGTCGAGCTGCTTGAAGCGGGCGTATTCCGTGGGGTTGACCATCTGCAAGTGGGTGATGGAATGGGGGATGCCGCTGTGGCGATCACGCCGTGCCTGCTCGATGCCGTTGAGCGCCTCGCGCACGGCGCGGTCGCCGATGGCATGCACGTGCACCAGCCAGCCACGGGCGTCGGCGGCACTGACCAGCTCGCCAAAGTGCTTCGGGTCCAGCAGCAGTTCGCCGTGCTTGCCAGAGTTGCTGTAGGGATCGAGCATCGCCGCCGTTTGCGCTGGCGCTTCGGCAACGCCGTCGGCAAACACCTTGATGCCTGGCAGGGTGAGGTTGTGCACGCCGAGAAATTGCCGGCGTACCTTGTCCAGTTCGTCCAGGTCGGCGGGGCGTGCCCTGGAATCGGCCATCAGCAGGGCGGCGACGTGGGCGGTCAGCTCGCCGCGCGCGGAGAGGTCCTTGTACACCGGCAGCACGCCCAGCGAATGGTTGTTCACATCGGCCCCCGGCAGCTCGTTGGCCAGCGGGTCCATCCAGCCGGTGATGCCCAGCTGCTTGTAATGGTCAAGGGCCATGCGCCCTGCGCTCAGCAGGGTGGCATGGGGCAGCGCGGGCAGCAGGTCGGTCACCGGGTAGTAGCTGGCATCGGCGAGGAAACCGTTTGGTGTTCCGTCCGGGTGTTGGCCGATGGTGTTGCGTGCCTCGGCAGGCAGGGCAGCGATGGTGTCGGCATCGATTGCGGCGCGCTTGAGCATGGCCTGGTTGGCCCAGCCGGTGTGCATGTCGTTGGCGGCGAACAGGATCGGTTGCTCGGCCCATTCGCCGTGGTTGAAGCGCTGTTCCAGCGCCGGAATGTCATTCCAGTAGGTGCCCGGTACACCACCGACGACAAGGAACTCGCCGCGCACGGCCTTGCCGTCGCTGCGCCACTGGCGCAGGCGCCGTTCCAGTTCGTCCAGGGCAACCTGCTCGCCGGCGAGGTCGGCCAGCACCAGTTGCAGGCCACCCTTTATGGCATGCGAGTGGGCGTCGAGCATGCCCGGCATCAGCACCTTGCCACCCAGGTCGATGACCCGGGTGCCTTCGGCCCTAAGGCGTAGCACGGCCTGGTCGGAACCTACCGCGACGATTTTCTCGCCCTCGACAGCCACGGCCTGCTGCAAGGGCTGGCCGGGCTCGGCGGTGTAGACCTTGGCGTTGTGCAGGATCAGGTCCACTGCCGCGAAACCCGGCATGCAGGTGCAGGCCAGGCCGGCGCTGATTGCCATCTTCAGGAGCTGCTTCATGCTGTGCCTCGTTCTTGTCGTGATGGCGCCGCAGCCTAGCCAGGGGGCCAGGGCGGATAAAGGCGAGGGCAGGCACAACTTTTTTCGTGATGAGGAAAGAATCCCGAGCCCGTATTTGCCAGGCTGCAAGCAGCGGACCTTGCCGTGCCTATTCAAATCGCCGGCATTTGCGGGTTTGATAGGAGGGGCAGATACTCGCCACCCTCGCATCACTCCCACCGTTTGTGCCGAACAGGAAGAAACCATGGACAAGATGATGGCCCTGACCATCTTCGTCGCTGCCGCCGAGCACGGCAGCTTCAGCCGTGCGGCCGAGCAACTGGGCAAGACGCCGTCTGCCATCACCAAGGCTGTTGCGCACCTGGAGAGCGAACTGGGCGTGCGCCTGTTCGAACGCACCACCCGGCGCATGGCGCTGACCGAGGCCGGTACCTTGTACCTGGAAGGCGCGCGCCAGGCGTTGATGCACCTGCAACGGGTGACCGAGGAAGTGGAGCAGTTGCAGCACGCGCTGCGCGGTACCCTGCGCATTACCGCGCCACCGTCGTTCGGCCCCGCGTTTCTCAACCAGGTGTGTTGCCGCTTCATGCGCGAGCATCCGCAGGTGCGCCTGGAGGTCAACCTCAACGATGCCAACGAAGACCTGATCGATGGCGGCTACGACCTGTCGCTGCGCGACGGCCCCACCGATCAGCCGGAGCTGATCGCCCAGCCGCTGATCGAGAACCGCGTGATCCTTTGCGCCAGCCCTGCCTACCTGGCCCAAAAAGGCGAGGCGATCACTCTGGAGAACTATGCCCAACACGACTGGCTGCTGTTGCGCCACCCGCTGCTCAACCGCAGCTTCTGGTGGATCGAACACGGCGGCCAGACGCTGCGTGTGCGTCAGCCCACCCCTCGACTGGTGAGCGACAACTTCGACTTCCTGCTGGCCTGCCTGCTCGATGGGCAGGGCTTGCAGTTCGTACCCACCTGGTGTGCCGCCCCCTACCTGGCCAACGGGCAGCTGGTGGAGGTGATGCCCGACTACTGGCGGGCGCTGAGCGCGTTCGGCCCGTGGGTGCACGTGCTGTATCTGCCGCACCGGCGCAATACCCGCAAGGTGCAGGCGTTCATTGCCTTGCTGCATGAGCACCTGCACGGGCAGGGCGCGCAGGCGCTGGCACGGAGCTGAGTTTTTCCATCGGGGCACAAAAGTTGTGCGGGTTGTGGCGATGATCGATTGGGGGAGGCCTCGTTAGGCTAGCGGTGCTTGCCTGACCACCGCGGCCTGTACCAGGAGTTCCCCGCCTTGAAGATCCACACCCATGTCAGCGACATCCGCAACCCCCTCGAGCGTGGCCACCAGATTGGCGCGCGCTTCGCCGAGCAGATCCGTACCACCACTGCACTGTACCTGGGCTTTTTCCCGCGGGTTGGCGTGCCCTTGAGTGAGGCGCAGCGCATCGGCGAAAACAGCTTGGCAGCCCTGGAAGCCTGGAGCCCGGGCCTGGCCGCTGAAGTGGCCGGCATGGCCAGCGGTGCCGAGCTGCCGCTATGGCAGCTGGCGAGCCTGAACGCCCGCACTGAAGTACTGGCGGCCCGAACCCGCCACAGCGAATGCTCCACCACCGTGCATGCACCCCGTGGCGCACGTGCGCCGCGGACCCTGCAGACCTGGGATTGGCATGACAGCCTGTGCCCCCATGGCCTGATGCTGGCGCTGCACACCGAGCGCGGCATGAACGTCAAGCTGTTCTGCGAGTTCGGCATGCTCGCCAAGCTTGGTGTGAACAGCGCGGGCCTCGGCCTGCACTTCAATATCCTCCACCACGCCAGTGACAACGACAGTGGTGGTGTGCCGGTGCACGCCATCGCCCGGCGTCTGCTGGAGGAGGCCAGCAGTGTCGAGGAGGCCATCGAGCTTGCCCGTTCGGCGCGGGTCAGTGCCTCCACCGTGCTGACAGTGTTCTCCCGCCAGGACCGCAGCCCGCGCGCGGCCAGCATCGAATTGA
Source organism: Pseudomonas asiatica (assembly GCF_040214835.1). Taxonomy (NCBI): domain Bacteria; kingdom Pseudomonadati; phylum Pseudomonadota; class Gammaproteobacteria; order Pseudomonadales; family Pseudomonadaceae; genus Pseudomonas; species Pseudomonas asiatica. The sequence goes on from NZ_CP157874.1 coordinate 2,457,767, forward strand.
GCCCCGCGCGCACCGCCTTGGTCCTGCCACGGGAAGACGGCTGGCTGCTGCACACCAATCACTTCCTCGACCCAGAGCTGGGCCTGGGCGAGCAGGTCGCCGACCGTGCCGATACCCAATGCCGCCTGGGCCACCTCGAGCAGGTGGTCGGTCAGATGACCAGCGCTGACCTGCGTGCCCGGGCCGAGGCCATGTGCGGCGCCGAGGGCGACAGGGCGCCGATCTGCTTCCACCCGGACATGGCCATGCCCGATACCGAGCGCTGGGAAACCTTGCTCAGCGTCGGCATCGACACCGAACGCTGTGCCCTGCAGTACGTGGCCGGCACGCCTGTGCAACTGGCCAAGGCCGGCTTCGACACTTTCTGAGCCAACCCGGTGCCGCCAGCTCAAGGCGGCGCCGCTGAACGAGAACAACAACAATGCATGCGCAACATTCCCGCCCTGCGTCATCCCGTTCCGCCTTGCGAACCTTCTGCGTCTCCGGACTGGGGACGGCGCTGGAGTTCTATGACTTCATCATCTACGGCACCGCCGCCGCACTGGTGTTTCCCCAGGTGTTCTTCCCGCAGATGGACCACTTGACAGCCACGTTGGTGGCCTTCAGTGCTTTCGGTGCGGGCTTTCTTGCCCGACCGTTGGGTGGCCTGGTGTTCGGCCACTTCGGTGACCGCATCGGCCGGCAGAAGGTACTGGTTGCCACCTTGCTGTTGATGGGCATGAGCACCTTCCTCATCGGCTGCCTGCCCGGCCATGCCAGCGTCGGTGTGGCCGCGCCGATCCTGCTGGTGCTGCTGCGCCTGGTCCAGGGCTTTGCGGCTGGCGGGGAGTGGGGTGGTGCCGCGCTGTTCGGCATCGAGGCTGCGCCACCGGGGCGACGCGGGCTGTGGGGTAGCTTCACAAGCATGGGGATTGGCGTGGGTGGCATCCTCGGGGCTGGGGTGTTCGCCATCGTCAGCGCGGCGTTTGACGACAACCTGGTCGATTTCGCCTGGCGCATCCCGTTCTGGCTGGGCGGTACCTTGGTGCTGATCGGCCTGTACGCGCGCCTGAGGGCACCGGCAGCGGCCACCACGCCCGTGACCAAACCTGAACATGCACCGTTGGCCGCGGCCCTGCGCCAACGTCCGCGGCAGCTGTTGCTGTGCACCGGGATCGCCTTCGGTTACTGCACCATCGCCTACATCGGCAGCACCTTCTTCCTGACTTACGCCACACAGGTGGGCTTTGGCAGCACCGAGGCGTTGATGTTCGACCTGGCGATGTCGGTCGCCATCGTGCTGTCTGCGCCGTTGTTCGGCTACCTGTCGGACCGTTTGGGGCGGCGCACGGTGATGTGCTTCGGCGCAGTGGCAATGGCCGTGGGGCTGTTCGTGTTCTTTTCCCTGGTGGGCATGAAGAGTTTCGCCATCGCCTTGTGCGGCTACAGCCTGACCGGCCTGTTGATGGGCGCGACCCAAGGGCCTATTCCGGCCTTCCTCGGCGAGCAGTTCCCGCGCAGCATGCGCTACTCGGGTATCTCGGCCAGCTACCAGATTGGCGCCGCGCTGGGCGGCGGCACCGCATCGAGCATCGCCACGGCAATCCTGATCCTCACCAACCATGACCCGTTGGGCGTGGCGCTGTATGGCGCGGGGGCACTTGCACTGGTTGCGGTGTGTTCGCTCATGCTGCGCGAGACATCGCGGTTGAGCATGGCGCAGATCGATGAGGAGGTGCCGGGGCGCGTGGCGTCTGCGGCATTGGGCAGTCATTGAGGGTATTTGCGCTGCCTGCCATCACCCAGGACAAATTTGAGGGTGTTGGCAGGCTGAAGGCGACAGACGGGCTGCTGGCAGTGCGAGGCGATCGGAATGGGTCTGGTCTTGGCCTGACTGATGGCACTTCAGCCACGGCCACCGGCAAAACGAGATCTGCGAAACTGCGGAATAGAGCATTCAAAGTCACTTGCGAAGTTTGGATCCAGTTGTCGATAAAACTTTCCACTCGGTCAAATTACAACAACTTAGCAAACTAACTAACTTGACTTAGTGTACCGCCTGTCGGTCGTTTTGCTCGAGAAATGAACGATTTGGGCGACGCTGACTCCTATTTGCCAGCAGGTGCCTTCAATGTGATTGCACCTCGCGCCTTTCCCCCAGAACTTATGGACGTTCAACCTCATCGGCATCGCAGGGATGCTCATGGGGCTTTTTTTTTCCTGAATAGTGGAGCAATGCCATGCCCAACCGAGGCTCTTCGGGTGAGCCACCGTGTGTATTGAATAATGATCTGCTTTTTCATTTAACGATTCGAATTTGGCTTTGCCGCTGCGATTAAATCGTTCGCACGCCTATTGCAAGGTCATCTAGCGCTAACGCATTACGTGGAGAAAACGTCGTGGAGATTAATACAATTATTAGCCTGTTCGGGCAGAAAGAATCCATGGAGCTGGTGCGGTTGTCGGTGATTTACGTTCATTTACTGGCCTGTTGCATTGCCATTGGCCTGGTATTCGCCAGTGACGCCGAGATGGTCAGGAACTTGTTGAAAGGTCATAAAGAGGCCGGGCATGACAGTAAGCATATGACGAGCTTGCAGAAGTCCGTGGCCAATGCCCTGATATTCTTGTGGCTCTCGGGCGCCGCAGTGATTGGAATTGACTACCTCGATAAAGGTATGAACTATTTTGCCAATCCGAAACTTCAAGCGAAGGTCATTATTGTCATGTTGCTGACCTTCAATGGCATGCTGTTGCATCGTTATGTATTGCCTGCCCTGCTCAAAGCGGGCAACTTGCTGGACCTTAATTTTGGCGTGCGGATGTTCGCACTGTTCTCCGGCGCACTGTCGGGTGTGTCCTGGTTGTATGCGGCGATGCTGGGCGTTGGCCGGCCACTGGCCTGGAAATACTCGCTGACCGAGTTGCTGCTGGCTTATCCGGTACTGATCCTGCTTGGCTTTGCCATGATGGCTGCCCTGACCCAGTGGGCACGCAACCGTAGCCAGGCCGAACCGGTTCCGGCGCCTGTCTGGCGACTGGCTGGCATTCCTACCTGATTGCCTGAGTAACGCTTCAATTACGCCGCGAACCGGGAAACCTGGTTCGCGGCGAGCTCGTTTCATGCGCAGCGTCCGGGCGGTTCGGCTGGCGGTTGGTAAAGGCCCGAAGTGATGTGTCGCCTGATCCGGCCTCTTCGCGGGTGCGCCCGCTCCCACAAGGTCCCGCGCAGTTCTGTGGGATATCGCCCAGTCCTTTGGGCTGCGCTGTCGCGTAGAGAACTGAATCCGCAAACAGTGCGCGTATCCTGTGGGAGCGGCTTTAGCCGCGAAGAATCCAACGCGGTGCATGGCACCGGCTGCGCCGGTGTTCGCGGCTAAAGCCGCTCCCACAGAGTCCCCGTTGATTCAATGAGTTATGTGCTGTTCTCCCCATCCGCTGACGGCTCAGGCGCGAACCAATAGAAATATCGCCGGTAGCAGTTGCCCGCCGTCAGGCGGCAGGCCGCCTGCATTGGTTTTTTGCGCTCGTTGCAGCGTGGTGGCGATGGTGATTTCCGTTCGCGACTCGATACTCCGCGCCACACCTCCCACCGAGCCTTCACCGAAGCCTAGCAGCGAGCAGCCGTTGTTGATGAGCACGAAGAAAACGATCACCCAGAATGGGCCGCAGTTCATGGTGCAAGCCCCAGGGCGTCGATGGCTGCGCAAGAAACGATGGAAACGCTATCGCCAAGGTCCGCTGCATCAGCGCCTTGTCTCATTGAGTTGAAAATGGGGGAGGCCATGTACCCGCTCCAGATGTTGCTTGTGGAGCTAATGGTGACGGCGCGGTGATTCAATGAAAAACGATGCTCAGTGATCCAGGATATCGATCCGCTTGATCATTGAACGTAGCGATCAGCGTCGGATTTGAACGTCGCTGCATGGTTGAGGCTCTTAATGCAAAGGACACCGTGAGGGCTCCCTTATGAGCATTGAACGCAGCATCCCTGAGCTCGAGGCCTGGTACGCCCAGTACGACGACATCAGTTACCGCCGTGAGTCGCCGGATGCCTACCACCATGAACTGCTGCGCACCGCCGAGGCGCTGCGTGACGATGGCGCCATCGATTGGGACGACTGGCTGGCACTCAAGGCATTGGCCGATGACGCTCATGTGCGTGCTCTGGAAGATGCCGTGCAGGCCCACGTCAGCGACCCCGACGCATGAAAGCGCTGAAGATTGCCACGTTCAACATCAACGGCATTCGTAGCCGGCTGCCGGCACTGCTGGCCTGGCTGGAGCGGGAAAAGCCCGACATCGCCTGCCTGCAGGAACTCAAGGCGGCGGATCAGCAGTTTCCTCGCCAGGCGCTCGAAGCGGCGGGTTATGGTTGCCTCTACCAAGGGCAGCCTTCGTGGAATGGCGTGGCCATTCTGGCGCGGGGCAGCGAACCGCTGGAAGTACGTCGTGGCCTGCCTGGCATGGAGGACGACAACCAGAGCCGCTACCTCGAGGCAGCCGTGCAGGGAGTGCTGGTGGCATGCCTGTATCTGCCGAACGGCAACCCGCAACCGGGGCCGAAATTCGATTACAAGCTCCGCTGGTTCGAAAGCCTGATCGCCCATGTGAAAGGGCTGCATGACAGTGGTCATCCCGCGGTGCTGGCGGGTGATTTCAATGTGGTGCCTACCGACATGGATATCTACAACACGCGCTCCTGGATGAAGGACGCGCTGCTGCAGCCCGAATCACGTGCGTGCTACCAGAAACTGCTGAATCAAGGCTGGGTCGATGCCATTCGTCATCTGTATCCGGACGAACGCATCTATACCTTTTGGGATTATTTCCGCAACCACTGGGCCCGCAACGCCGGGTTGCGTATCGACCACCTGCTGCTCAACCCCGAGCTCGCGCCTTACCTGAAGCGGGCTGGTGTCGATGCCTGGGTGCGTAACGAACCCAAGGCCAGCGACCATGCACCAGTCTGGATCGAGCTGAGCACGCGTCGTCGGCCGTAGGGCAGTTCGAGCGAACCTTCAACTACCGGAACTACCGCTGGAGCCCGAACCACCGGAGCCTCCGGTCCCGTTGCCGCGTTCCGATCCATTGCTGTCACTACCCGATCGGTCGGTAGTGCCATCGCCACCGGTATTGTCAGTATCATTGCTATCGGTGCCGCCAGAGCCCGTCCCCATGGCATCCGCAGGCGTGCCGGAGCCGGTCGCTCCGCCTTGGCCGTTCATGTGCCCACTGTCATGCGGCTGCGTGCCAGGAGCACGCTGATCGTTCATGTCGGTGGCTGCCAGCACCACAGGTGCGCTGACCCCCAGGTACAGCGCGAGCAGTAACGAATGAGGCTTCATGATCTTCATGGCGATACTCCGTTGCGGGTTGGTCACCTTCTGTTCGGCCTGCATTACCCACGGCCGTGCCGTGAAAGCGACGGAATGCTTGGAGCGCTGACATGCATGGGTGCGGGTTACCCCACGTGAATACTTTGAGGCCCGCGCTTCGATTCCTCTGGCAAGGCCGTGACCTTGATCGCGCGTACCGGTACGGCGAATTTTGCACCCACCTTCGAGAAGCGCTCGAGCAGGTGGAAATTGATCGCTTGCTGGATGTCCATGTACAGGTTGTAGCCGGGGTCCTTGACGATATACACGCACTCGAATTCCAGCGCCTCCTTGCCGAAGCCGCGCAGGTGGGCACGGTCGAAGCGCACCTGCTGCTGTGCCTTGATCGCTTCCTCGACAATGGCGGGTGCTTTCTTCACGGCCTCGGTTGGCGTGTCGTAGGACAGGCCGAACTCGAACACGATCCGTCGTTCCTGCAGGCGCTTGTAGTTCTGGATGGTGCTGCTGATCATGCTGGCGTTGGCCATGACGATCTGCTCGCCGCCCAGGCTGCGGATGCGTGTGGTCTTCAGCCCCACGTGCTCCACCGTGCCGGCCAGCGGGCCGATGACGATGAAATCGCCCACTTCGAACGGCTTGTCGACGGCGATGGATAGCGAGGCGAACAGGTCGCCGAGGATGTTCTGCACGGCCAGTGCAACGGCGATACCGCCTACCCCCAGGCTGGCGACGAAGGCGGTGATGTTCACGCCCAGGTTGGACAGCATCGCCAGCAGCACCACTGACCACAACAGCACCCGCGCGCCCCATGCCGACAGCGTGGCCAGCGCGCTGCCCTGGTTCAAGCCGTCGGTGCGATGCCGGGCGAAGTAGCGACTCAGGCCCAGGCCGATGGCGCGGTTGGCCCACAGCCCGATCTGCAATGCCGCGACCACGAACCACAGGCTCCCGACCCGGGTCAGCCAGCGCTCGGGCAGGTCGAGCATGCTCAGGCCCACCAGCAGCGAGGCAAGGAACAGCAGAAAATTGCTGGTCCCGGCGAGCACCTTGGCCAGCACCTGGCTGAGCGCGCCGTCACGCTCGGACCAGCGCCTGACCCGATGCAGCATGAAACTGATGGCCGCCCGCGCCACGAGGAATGTCAACAGCGCTACCGTCAGTGCCAGCAAAAAATTGAGAACGGAAACTCCGAACAGTGTGGTATCGGTGAACAAGGCGATGATGCGATCACTCATGAGACACTTGCCTCCTTGCGCAGGATTGGTGACTGGGGGAGCGGCATTGCCGGCGAAGCAGGCAACGCCACTCGTCAGGTGAGCCTCAGCCGTCGGACTGCTCCTCTGGCGGCACCTGGCCTTCGGGCCAGTCGGGCGCTTCCTGCTCCTGTTCCTGTTCCTGTTCAGGCACAGGCTCGCCTGGGTTGTGGGGTACTTCGTCCACGTACGGGTCGGGTGTGTCGGGTTCGATCATGGTCTGGCTCCTCGCCGTTGGGCTTTCAGGCATGGAACCGGGCTTTCAGCCCGACTCCACGGCAGTGTTTTTCTTCCAGCCCCGCAGGTTCATGGCGCACAGGCAGCCCTGGAGGAGGATCAGCGCCCAGGCTTGCGCCTGCCACCCCCAGGCGGCCCACAGCACGTTGCTGGCAATGAAGCAGCAGAAACCCAGCTTGCGCCGGCCTGGGCGCCGTGAGCCGATGCACCAGGCGGCAAGTACCGTCAGGACCATGGCGGGCCATTCAAGAAAGTCGATCCAGGCCTCCATCACGCGGCACGCTGTTCGCCCTTGAGCAGTTTCTTCTGCGCTTCCATGGCTTGGCCGAGCTCATCCAGTTCCTGCTTGCCCAGCAGCTTGCGGGCGGTCGGGAACAGCTCGCTTTCTTCCTCCTCGATATGGTGTTCCAACAGTTCCTTCATCACCTTGACCCGCCCGGTGAACTCGACGGTACCGGTCTCGGTTTGCAGCAGGTCCGGCAGCACCAGCGAGTCGACGGTGCGGTGCTCTTCCTTGGCTTCGTAATACATCTTCGCTTCTTCCTTGCCGCCGGCCTGCTTGATGGCCGGGTACAGGATTTTTTCTTCCAGAGCGGTGTGGATGCTCACCTCCTGCTTGATGCGCTCGAGCAACTCGGCGCGCTTCTTCACTGCGCGCTCAGTGGTGGAGGACAGTTCCTCCAGCAGCTTCTTCACCAGCTCATGGTCCTGGATCAACAATTCGATAGCGTTCATGCAACACCTCTTCGGGGCTGGATAATTCACGATTGCCTTCGATGGAGTAGGGCCCGCGCGCCAAGGTTCAAAGCGGATGATCAACGTACTGGTGTCGCGAAAGGGCTGCACCCACAAGGATCCACACAGTTTGCACCGGCCCGGCCGGGTCACTCCTGCGGGATGATCGAGATCTTGCCGTTGCGCTCGACGATGGCGAACTTGATCTGCCCGACGCTTTCGATGCCCTGGCTGTCCCGCGCCGATTCGAGAATGTCGTCTTCGGTCAGCCGCGCCCGCCGCATTCGGTGGTGGAGAAAGCGCCCATGGTCCACGACCAGTGTCGCGTGGCCGTCGACCAGCCGGGCCAGGCGCCTGGAGTTGAGCTTGGCCAGCGAAAGGCCGACATCCAGGACGATCAGTGTGGCGATCACCAGCATGGCGTTGGTGAACGAGAAGTCCTCGCCGAGCAATGCCTGCTGGGTTGCTTCGCCGATGATCAGCAGTAGGACGAAGTCGAAGGTGGTCAAGTCTGCCAGCGAGCGCCTGCCAGCCACGCGAAACAGCAGCATCAGCGCGATGTACATGCCTGTCGCACGGAGAATGGAGTCCATGTCGCGCTCCTACGGGTAGAGAAAGGTCGAGAAATGCACTGCGCTGCCCGGGCCGGCGCTGACAACACCTTCGAGCGTGCCGACGTGTTCGCTGCGCAGGGTCAGGTAGAGGGTGGCGATACCCTCTTTGCTGGTGCCAAGCTGGAGCAGAAGCGACCTGCCATGGGAAAGCGATACTTGCGGCTCTGGCTGCAGCGTTTCGATGCTGGCTTCGCGTAGCAGGGTCCCCCCGAGCAACAACATCACAGGCTCCCCGGCAGTACCGCGAACCGTGATGCGCAGGTTGTCGGTGGTGCCGCTGCGGCTGAGGCGCTGATACTCCACATGCACCCGGCCGTCCTCACTCATGAGCTGGGCGTCACTGAGCGGACCGTTGCCGAACAACCCGGCCAGGCCCAGCAGCACGACCAGCACCAGCGCGTACCATCCTACCCGTTCGAAACGCCAGACCCGCTGCTGCATTCGCATGTCTTCTTCGACGGGGTGGTGCCTTGAAGCCAGCTCGTCTTCATCCATGCTCGTAGCCCCTCTTGTAGCCCCTCACGTAGCCCTCAGGCGCGCTCGCCGCGCAGCCAGCGTTGGTGGTAATGGGCCAGGTGCGACAACCCGTAAAGCGCGCCTTGGCGGATTACCTCCGCGCGCTCGCCAAAAAAGCGCTGGCTGCGAGTGAACACGGCCAAGGGCTCGCCGGCAAAGGCCCAGGCAAAGCACACCGTGCCCGGGGCGATGGCACCCTGCGGATCCGGCCCGGCAACACCCGTGCTGGCGATGGCGACGGTGGCGTCGCTGTCTTTCAAAGCGCCGAGCGCCATCTCCCAGGCTACCGCCTCGCTGGTCAGGCCGTAGCGCTCGATAGTCTGCGGGCTGACGCCGAGCAGACGTTTCTTGGCACTGGGCGAGTACACCACGTAGCCGCTTTCCAGTACCTCCCCGGTCCCCGGCACTGCTGCCAGCAGCGCAACCATGGCACCGGCCGTGCAGGATTCTGCCGTGGTCAGTACCAGCTTGTGGGCCTTGAGGTAATCAAGGGCCTCGAGTACGGGGTCGGTCGTCATGGATAGTCACTCGTGCGTTGTCTTGTGGTGGACGTGTTTCCTGCGGGATTGGTTCATTGCTTGTGCCACCGATCAATGGCGGGGAAAGCTTCCTGAACTTTGTTCCGCTTGCTGGCTTCCTCTGGGTAGGAGGGTAGTAGCGCGGGCCACGCGCTGCTGCCGGAACAACCGGAGGAGAAGTGATCATGACCGAGCCTGTGACGTATTTCTGGATCGCTGTTGCGGCGATCATCGTGTTGCTCGATCTGTGGGCCATCGTCAGTGTTTTCCGCAGTGACAAGAGCGACGTGACGAAGGCGATGTGGGCACTGTTGCTGTTGGCGCTGCCCATTGTCGGCCTTGCCATCTGGGGCGTGCTTGGGCCGCGTGGAATCAAACGCGGTACCGGGCCGTCGTCGCCTGAACATAGCAAGGGGTAGGAGGGGAAATGAAGAAAGGATCGGAGACACCTCGCAGCGGAACCCAAGGTGAAGAGGAACGGGACAATGACGCGCAGCGTCCTGATGGGTCAACTGGCACGTCCCATGATTCCACTGCGCAGAAAACAGCTCGTGATGAACGCAACGCAAGCGGTCCGCGTAACCTGTGGGAGCGGCTTTAGCCGCGAAGAATTCAACGCGGTGCATGGCACCGGCTGCGCCGGTGTTCGCGGCTAAAGCCGCTCCCACAGGTTCCCTGCTGATTCAATGAGTCATGGGCAGTTCGATCATCGCTGTATCCCCCCGAATGCATGGTCAGGTCCCAATGTACCGGCGGCAGCGCCCGGCACGAGGATGACCTTGCGGCAGTCGTCCTGCTTCTGGTCGAACAACTTGTAACCCAACGCCGCTTCTTCCAGGGCCAGACGGTGGGTGACGATCAGTTCCGGTTCCAGGCGCCCGGCCTCGATATGTTCGAGCAGTTCAGGAAGGAATTTCTGCACGTGGGTCTGGCCCATCTTGAACGTCAGGCCCTTGTCGAAGGCATCACCGAACATGAACGCGTGGATAAAGCCCGCATAGACCCCAGGCACGCTGACCACGCCGCCCCGGCGCACCGCGGCGATGCTCTGGCGCAGCGCCTTGCCGCTGCTGCCCTCGATCTTCAGCGTGGTCAGTACTGTTTCGGTGGTACTGCCCTTGGCCTCGAAACCGACCGCGTCGATGACGGCGTCCACGCCGCGCATGCCTGGGGTCAGGCGGATGATGCTGTCGGCCGGGTCATCATCCTGCTCGAAGTTGATCGGCACCACACCGTAGGCGTCGCGAGCGAACGCCAGGCGGTAGTCATTGTCGTCGACCATGAAGATCGTCTGGGCGCCCAGCATGCGCGCGCAGGCTGCGCTCAGCAGGCCGACTGGCCCGGCGCCATAAATGGCTACTGTCGAGCCGGGGCCGACCTGCGCATTGGTAACGGCCTGCCAGGCTGTTGGCAGGATATCCGAGAGGAACAGCACCTTGTCGTCCGGCAGGGCGGTAGGCACCTTGAACGGGCCGACGTTGGCCTTGGGCACCCGCACGAAATCCGCCTGGCCGCCGGGCACGCCGCCATACAGATGGCTATAGCCGAACAGTGCGGCCCCGGGCGGGATGCCTTTCTTGTTGATGATTGCACCGCGGCCGGTGTTGGTGGTTTCGCAAGCGGCAAACTGGTCGAGCTGGCAAAAGAAGCAGCTGCCGCAGGCGATCACGAAGGGAATCACCACGCGGTCACCGACCTGCAGGTTGGTCACCCCGCGGCCGGTATCTTCGACGGTGCCCATGAACTCGTGGCCGAAGATATCACCCGGCTCGGTCTGAGGAATCTTGCCATGGTAGAGGTGCAGGTCGGAGCCGCAGATGGCGGTAGCGGTGACCCGGAGGATGATGTCGTCCTCGTCCTGGATGATCGGGTCGGGGACATTGTCGACCCTGACGTCCTGGGTTCCGTGGTATGTCAGTGCTCTCATTGGTTCATCTCCTGCAGTGGCGGGTCCGGGTGGTCTATGCAGGGGAAGCCAAGGGGGGAGGTAAAGTTCAGGTGGAATCATCCAGTGGCAAGTTTCAGTGCCATCGGCGCCAGCCAAGGTAACGAAGTCGTTGGGGTGACATGGCATCAGCTGAAAACAGCTACCGGAGGAAACTTTAGCTGCCCTGTCAGGCTCAACCGTGCTCAAGCCGAGCGTAAAGCCATGAACAATAATCCAGCATCGCAAACAAGCTTTGCCCCGTCGGCCACGCCAAGGCAGGTTGCGGGCTTGCTGGTATCGGCCACGTTGATGGTGATTGCCTCGGGGGTTGCGCCGCATGACCGTGCAGATTGGTGGCTGGAAAACGTTTTGCCGCTGGCACTCCTGCTCACCTTGGCTGCAACCAGCCGCTATTGGCGCTTTTCGTGGCATGCCTACCTGGCAATCATGGTGATGCTGGCGATTCATGAGCTAGGCGCGCATTTCACCTATGCCAAGGTTCCCTATGACGCTTGGCTGCGTGCGCTTACCGATCACTCTCTGAATGCCTGGATGGGCTGGCAACGCAACCAGTTCGATCGTCTGGTGCATCTGAGCTACGGCCTTCTGTTCGTCTTGCCGATCAGGGAACTGCTCCAGCGCCAGGTCCTTTTGCGGGGCGGCTGGTTGGCGTTGTGCGCTGTTTCTTTCGTGCTTGCGACATCGGCGCTGTACGAACTGCTGGAATGGATAGGCGGCCAATACCTGGGCGATGACCGGGCACAAGCCTTTCTCGCGACCCAGCAAGACCCTTGGGATGCGCAAAAGGACATGGCCTTGGCTTTGCTCGGCGCACTTTTCACCTTGTTGATCCAGTGGTTTGGGTCACGCAAGCTTTGGGGTAGAAGAGTAGTGTGTGTGGAGGACAGGCACGGCTGACGGGGCAGGACTTATCGCAGTGTAGGAGCGGCGTTGTGTCGCGAAAGGGCTGCGAAGCAGCCCCAGGGTTTCGGCGCAGATGCATAAGTTGCTGGGGCTGCTTCGCAGCCCTTTCGCGACACAAGGCCGCTCCTACAGGGCCAGCAGGTAGCATCCAGCGCGACACTGGAAAGGCCTTTCGCAATCAGCCTGTGACCAGCGAAAATCCCTAAAGTTTCCGTTGGGAAAACAGTAACTTGGAGAATTTTTCCAAGTCGTGTCACTCGTCGGATTTCCATTGTAAGGCCCTGTGCAGAGCCTCAGGATCGCCTCCGTATCCCTCTGAGGCTTTCACATATGAAGTACTCCTCGATTCTCTTGTTGTCACTTGGCCTGCTGAGCGGCGTTGCGTCGGCAGGCGGCAATACCGAAGCAGGTATAGGTGGCGCATTGGGTGGAGTATTGGGCTCGGTCGTCGGCCAGTCGATCGGCGGCAGCACCGGCTCGGCAATCGGCGCGGGCCTGGGTGGCGCGGCCGGTGGGGCGGTGGGGGCCGACAAGCACAGCCGTGGCGAGGCGGCCATTGGCGGCGCACTGGGTGCAGCTGGCGGTAACGTGGTGGGTCGCAAGATGGGCGGCACCACTGGCAGCATGATCGGCGCAGCAGCCGGTGGCGGTGTGGGTGGTGCCTTGGGCAACCACATGGGCCGGGAATACGATGACGAAAGCGGGCATCGCTATCGTGATTATGACGACGATGACGATGATCGGGGCTGGCGTCGTCACCGCCACGACCGTGGCAATCACTACGGCTGGCGCAACAAACACCGCCACGACGACTGATCCCGCCGAGGCGGTTACGCTGTTTCTTTACCTGCTTGGGGCCGCTTTGCGGCCCTTTCGCGACACAAGGCCGCTCCCACAAAGGCTCTGTTCCATGCGCGACAGCGCAGCCGTGAGGTAGAGGGCTGTTGTGGCCTGCCGTGCCTAGTTCGCTGGCAAGAGGATCACGAAGTTCTTTTTCATGTCTTCCAGCACGGTCCATTTGCCCTTGGCGCCCGGTTCGATGATGAACGTGTCACCAGCGGCCAGTTTGACGGGGGCGCAACCCTCAAGCTCGATGACGCAGCATCCACTCAGGACATGGCAGAACTCCCAAACCTTGTAGTCGATGCGCCACGCTCCGGTGCTGGCTTCCCATTCTCCGGAAATGCGACCTTGCTGTTCATCGTGATAGTACTTGGACGTCAGCGTATGAGGGGTGCCTTCCACGACCTCTTCAAAAAAGGGAAGGTCGCGTATCGGTTGGATATCCAGTTCGCGGAACACGGTCAGTTTCTTGTTCATGGCTTTTTCTCGAGCACGTTTTGGTTAGGGCGATACATCAAATAGGCTTCACCGGTTACGCCCAGCATCGGGTGCGGAACGATCTGGCAGGTTTTAACAATTTGAAAACCGTGACGTTCGTAGAAGCGGCGTGCACCGTGGTTTTCTGCGTAATCGATCAGGCATAGCCCATTCAGGCCAGACTCCTCGGCGCGCTGCTGGGCGTGGCGAAGAAACTGGACGCCCAGCCCCTGGCTGCGCCAGGCTTCATCCAGGGCCAGGCTGGATATGTACAAGGTGTCGGGTATTTCCATGTCGGAATAAGGCGCGAGGACCGGGTCTGCCTCGACAGACCTGTCAGGGGTCTCGCGCAAGGCATAGCTATGCATCATGCCGATGACACGCCCTTCGAAAGTGGCCATCAGGCAGTTCTTGTAGGAAAAGTCGCCTTGTTCCCTGGCATAGCGAGACGCACCGACGCTCAGCAATGCTTCTCCAGGAGCGGCAAGCTTGCTCCATATGTAATCGGCCATGCCCTCCGATGTCAGTTGAAAGAAGCGCGCAATATCGTGCGCGTCCGAGGCTTGAGCGGGCCTGAAGTCGATAGGCATGTACAGTGCTCCCATGGGACCGGGTGGTCAGTTTTCAAGGATTACGCCTTTGGCAGGGAGGCAGGGTAGGCGGGTTGAAAGGTGCCCATCATGCTGTGGGCGAACACCGTCAGCACGGTGTGCGACGCTGTCCCATGCGCAAAGGCATGGCGGCATCTGTAACCGGGGCCGCTTCGCGGCCCATCGCCGGCAAGCGCGGCTCCCACAGGTACAGCGCATGCATGAAGGCTGGTGATATTCCCGAGGAAGATTGCCCAGCCCCTTTGGGCTGCGCTGTCGCGCAGAGAACAAATATCGCTCGTCTGACGCGTCCTTTGTAGGAGCATCCTTGTGCTGCGAAGAGGCCGGTACAAGCAACAGAGCGTGGATCAGTGTAAGCGCCGGGTCGTTAGCAGCCATCCGAGACCAACCGCTATGGACCCAAAGCGGACGCTAAAAGATAACTGATTTTGTAAGCGCGACGCGTACTCTGTGGGAGCGGGTTTACCCGCGAAGCAGGCGCCGCGGTGGATGGCACCGGCTGTGCCGGTGTTCGCGGGTGAACCCGCTCCCACAATGATTTCTGTTGGGCAGAACGACAGCCAAGGATCGATTGTGGGCAGCTGTGGATCACCCCTTTACCTTTTCCTCTTCGCTAGCCTGGAGCACCCCGGCAGCATGCCTTGGCAATGCGATAGAAATCAGGGCAGCCAGCAGAACAAACGCTGTGGAGATCCACAGGCAGGCTCCCAGCCCGTAAGCCTGGAATACCCAACCGGAAAGCAGCGTACCGACCAGCCGCCCTAGCGCGTTGGACATGTAATAGAAGCCCACATCCAGCGATACCCCGTCTTCCTTGGCATAGCTGACGATCAGGTAGCTGTGCAGCGACGAATTCACGGCGAACAGCACGCCGAACAGCATCAGCCCGCCCAGAAGCACCACCTGCGCCGACCAGCCTGCCGACAGGCCCAGGGCGATAAGCGCCGGCAGCCCGGCAAGGGCAATCGCCCAGATGAAGGCCGCGCGACCGTCAGGCACATGGCCGCGTTTCTTGCCAGTGATGTGGGGCGCAAGCGACTGGACGATGCCGTAGCCGATTATCCATGCAGCCAGGAAGCCGCCGACCAGCCAGAAGTCCCAGCCAAAAGCCGTGCTCAGGTACACCGGCAAAGCCACGACGAACCAGACGTCACGGGCGCCAAAGAGAAACAGCCGTGCGGCCGAGAGAATGTTGATGGCCCGGCTCTTGGACAGCATGTCGCGGAACTTCGGTTTGGCCTTGGCCTTGCCCAGGTCTTTCTTCAGCAGGATCAGGCTGCCGATCCAGATCAATGCCAGTACCGCCGCCATGGCCAGCACCGCCAGGGTGAAGCCGAGCAGGGCGAGCAGGGCACCACCAAGGAAGAAGCCCACGCCCTTTAGCGCGTTTTTCGAACCGGTGAGAATGGCTACCCACTTGTACAGGGTGCCTTGCTGGCTGTCCGGCACCAGAAGCTTGATGGAGCTCTTGGCGCTCATCTTGTTCAGGTCCTTGGCGATGCCGGACAGCGCCTGTGCCGCCATCACCCAAGGCACTGTCAGCCAGGCTGCCGGCACCGTGAGCATCAGCAAGGCCAGCACCTGCATGCCCAGGCCGATGTTCATGGTGCGGTTGAGCCCCAGGCGGGCGCCGAGGTAGCCGCCCACCAGGTTGGTGATCACGCCGAACACTTCGTAGAACAGGAACAGCGCCGCAATCTGTAGCGGCGTGTAGCCCAGCGAATGGAAGTGCAGTACCACCAGCATGCGCAATGCGCCGTCGGTGAGAGTGAAGGCCCAGTAGTTGCCGGTAACCAGCAGGTACTGACGCACTTGTGCAGGCAGGGCTGACAACGCCTTCATGATTGCCGGTTACTCCGCCATGCCGACCATTCGGGCCAGTTCCGCTGCGCGGTTGGCGTAGCCCCACTCGTTGTCGTACCAGGCGTAGATCTTCACCTGGGTACCATTGACCACCAAGGTCGATAGCGCATCGATGATCGAGGACCGCGGGTCGGTACGGTAGTCGATGGATACCAGTGGTCGCTCTTCGTAGCCGAGGATACCCTTCAACGGGCCTTCGGCAGCCGCCTTCAGCAACGCATTGACCTCTTCAGCCGTGGTCTCGCGCGCCACCTCGAACACGCAGTCGGTCAGCGAGGCGTTGGCCAGCGGTACACGTACGGCATGGCCGTTCAGCTTGCCGCGCAGCTCAGGGAAGATCTCGGCAATTGCGGTAGCCGAACCCGTGGTGGTCGGGATCAGGCTCATGCCCGAAGCACGGGCGCGACGCAGGTCCTTGTGCGGCGTATCGAGGATGCTCTGGGTATTGGTCAGGTCGTGGATGGTGGTGATCGAGCCGTGGCGGATGCCCAGGTGCTCGTGAATCACCTTGACCACCGGGGCCAGGCAATTGGTGGTGCAGGAAGCGGCGGTGACGATACGGTGCTGCGCCGGGTCGAACAGGTGCTGGTTGACGCCCATCACCACGTTCAGCGCGCCTTTCTCCTTCACCGGAGCGCAGACCACCACGCGTTTGACGCCCTGGTCCAGGTAGGCCTGGAGCACGGCTACCGACTTCATCTTGCCGCTGGCTTCGATGACCAGATCACAGCCCGACCAGTCGGTGTCGGCGATCGTCTTGTTCGCGGTGACCTTGATGCGCTTGCCCTCGATCACCACCGAGTCGCCTTCTGCCCCGGCTTCACGCTGCCAGCGGCCGTGGACCGAATCGAAGTTGATCAGGTGGGCGTGGGTCTCGGCGTCGCCGGCCGGGTCATTGATCTGGACGAATTCGAATTCCGGCCAGCCCCAGGACGCGCGCAGCGCCAGGCGACCGATACGGCCAAACCCATTGATGCCTACTTTGATTGCCATGATCTTGTTCTCGAGTTGTGACTTCAGATGGATCGTTGATTGACACGCCTGGACAGTTCCTCGGCCGACTCCTTGCGCTCGGAGTAGCGGTCGACGAGGTAGTCGGCGCGGTCGCGCAACAGCAGGGTGAACTTCACCAGCTCTTCCATGACATCGACGACACGGTCGTAGTACGGGGACGGTTTCATGCGGCCCGTTTCGTCGAACTCCAGGTAGGCCTTGGGTACGGACGACTGGTTGGGGATGGTGAACATGCGCATCCAGCGGCCAAGCACACGCAGCTGGTTGACCACGTTGAACGACTGCGAACCGCCGCATACCTGCATTACCGCAAGGGTCTTGCCCTGGGTCGGCCGTACGGCGCCCATGCTCAGGGGGATCCAGTCGATCTGCGACTTGAACACACCAGTCATCGCGCCATGACGTTCCGGGGAGCACCAGACCATGCCTTCCGACCACAGCACCAGGTCGCGCAGCTGCTTGACCATCGGATGGTCATCCGGCGCGTCATCCGCCAATGGCAGGCCGGACGGGTTGAAGATTCGCGTCTCGGCACCGAAGTGCTCCAGCAGGCGGGCGGCTTCTTCGGTCAGCAGGCGGCTGAAGGAGCGTTCGCGGGTCGAGCCGTACAGCAGCAAGATGCGAGGCTTGTGGGTGGACTGCTGCTCGATCGCCAGTTTCTCGGCTGTCGGCAGATCGACCAGGTCGTTGTCGATGTTGGGAATGGGGTGTTCGGTCATGGTTTCACTCCTGGGACAAGGCGCCAGATGGCTGATCGAACCAGCGACGCTTCAGCCACCAGGCCACGCCAACCAGCGAGATCAGTACCGGCACTTCCACCAAGGGCCCGATGACGGTGGCAAACGCGACCGGCGAGGCGAGGCCGAAGGTGGCGATGGCCACCGCGATGGCCAGTTCGAAGTTGTTGCTTGCCGCAGTGAAGGCCAGCGCAGTGGTGCGGGGGTAGTCGGCCTCCAGCAGCTTGCCCATCCAGAAGCTGATGAAGAACATCACCACGAAATAGATGGTCAGCGGGATGGCGATGCGCAGCACGTCCAGCGGCAGTTGCAGCACCATGTCGCCTTTCAGGCTGAACATGGCAACGATGGTCAGCAGCAACGCCACGAGGGTGAGCGGGCTGATTTTGGGAATGAAGTGTTCCTGGTACCAAGTGGCACCTTTACGGCTGATCAGGGTCTTGCGGGTCAGGAAACCGGCCAGGAACGGGATGCCCAGGTAGATCAGCACCGATTGGGCTATATCGAGGAAGCTGGTCTCGATGACGCTACCTTCCAGGCCGAACAGTGGCGGCAGCAGGCCCAGGAAGATCCAGGCGTACACGCTGAAGAACAGGATCTGGAAAATGCTGTTGAAGGCGACCAGGCCGGCCACGTACTGGTTATTGCCGCCGGCGATCTGGTTCCATACCAGCACCATGGCGATGCAACGCGCCAGGCCGATGAGTATCAGGCCGGTCATGTACTCGGGCTTGTCGGAAAGGAACACTACTGCCAGCCCGAACATCAGCACCGGGCCGATCACCCAGTTCTGGACCAGCGACAGGGCGAGGATGCGCTTGTCCTTGAAGACCTGTGGCAACTCCTCGTATTTCACCTTCGCCAATGGCGGGTACATCATGACGATCAGGCCGATTGCGATGGGGATGTTCGTCGAGCCCACCGACAGGCTGTCCAGCCACGCTGGCAACCCCTGGAACAGGCTGCCGAGAGCGATCCCCAGGCCCATGGCCAGGAAGATCCAGACCGTCAGGTAGCGGTCGAGGAAGGAAAGCCGGCTTTTGCTCATGGTGTATCTCCCTGAACGTCAGAGCGTTCCGATGCGCGCTGGTTCGGCCTTGAGCCGGGCGGCATCCAGTTGTTCGAAAGGCAATGCGAGAAATGCCTTTTTTCTCGGCAGTGGTCAGCAGCAGGCAGCGACGCGCTGAGGGCGGTCACCCATGGTGTCCAGTCGTTTGGAGCTGGTGCTCAACCATTCGCGATTGGCCTCCAGCGTGGTTACCAGGACATCGCGTACCCAGGCGGGCAGTTCTGGATGCAGGCGGTAGTAAACCCATTGGCCCTGCCTGCGGTCTTCAAGCAGGCCGCAGGTGCGCAGTTGTGCGAGGTGGCGGGAAACCTTGGGTTGGCTTTCTTCCAGGGCGCAGATCAGTTCACAGACGCACAGCTCTTCCTCACGAGTGATCAGCAGCATCATCCGAATGCGGTTCTCGTCGGCGAGGCATTTGAAGACCTGGGTCGGGGTCAGCGAGTCAGTCATGGGTGTTCTCGGTGCGGGCAACTGGTGCCTATGGCGGGGTATTCAATGTATATGTTTTTTCGAATATACGGATTTTCGAATGTATTGCAAGGCCGCCGGATCTGTTCTGCGCACCTTGTGAAAGCAACGGCCTTGCTCAATTCCCAAAGCTGGCGCGATCCCTGTGGGAGCGGCCTTGTGTCGCGAAAGGGCTGCAAAGCAGCCCCAGCAATTTCAACTTTTGCGCATCAAACCTGGGGCCGCTTTGCGGCCCTTTCGCGACACAAGGCCGCTCCCACAGGGTCCCCGTCAACTTGATGAGGCACGGTAGCGTTCTGTCGATCAAGGCTGTGCAAATACGTTTAACATGCTCCAGGCCTGCCCCCATCGTTGAAGAGATCTGTATGGAGTTACGTCAGCTTCGCTATTTCCTGAGTGTTCTGGAGTACGGCAGCCTAGGCAGGGCTGCGGTCGAGCTAGGGGTTGGCGCCTCGGCTTTGAGCCAGCAGTTGTCGAAGCTGGAGAGCGAGGTGAGTACCCGGCTTTTGACACGTTCGAGCACCGGCGTCGCGCCGACGGCGGCCGGGCTGGCCTTCGAATACCATGCGCGTCTGGCGCTTCGTCAGGCGGAGCATGCTGTCCTGGCGGCACAAAGTGGTCGCATGAGCGGCTATGCCAGCGTGGGGCTGGCACCGACCACTGCATCGATCCTTGGCTTGGCGTTGATCGACAGGATGCGCGAACGCTATCCCGACATCCGGCTGCACCTGGTGGAAATGCTGTCTGGTTATCTGATGAACCAACTCAATGCCCGGCACCTCGACCTGGCGGTGCTGTTCCAGGCAGAGACGGGGCCGCGGCTGGAGGTACGGGCGCTTCTGACGGAGCGGCTGTTCGTGCTGGTTCCCGCGCCACTGGTCAAGGACGGCTGGGGCGAGTCGCTCACGTTGCAACAGATCGCGACGCTGCCGTTGGTTATGCCAAGCACGCAACACGGTCTGCGAACGACGTTGCGCTCGATTTTCGAGCGGGCAGGGCTGGAGGCCAGCATCGTCATGGAAGTCGATGGTTTGTCGCTGTTGATGGATTGCGTGTGTGCGGGCCATGCCGCCACCATCCAGCCCGGCGCGACGGTGGCCCGGGCGCATCAGGCGGGCCTGCGCGTGTTTGCCATCGATGAAGCACAGGCGCAGCGTCGCAATGTAATTGTCAGCCTGACCGATGACGAGCTCTCGCCGGCAGCGTTGGCAACGCGGATCGTACTGCAGGAGGTCGCTCGGGATCTGGTGGAACAGGGCCGATGGCCTGGGGCCCGGCTGCTTTGACCCGGATTCTGGGTACGCTCATCCAGCCCCTTTAGAAAAACTGAATGCCTCCCCTCGACGATCGCGTTTCGCACCCTCCGGGCTCTCATTAAAGTCCCTGGTCACGAGGAGCAGCCGAACATTCGGCTCTTCGTGATCTGGAGGCGAAATGATCGATGTGCTAGTCATCGGAGGGGGCAATGCCGCCCTCTGTGCCGCGCTGATGGCGCGAGAGGCCGGAGCCAGCGTGCTGCTGCTCGAGGCCGCACCCCGCGCCTGGCGTGGTGGCAACTCACAACACACGCGTAACCTGCGGTGCATGCATGATGGCCCCCAGGACGTACTGCTCGAGGCGTACCCGGAAGAGGAGTTCTGGCAAGACCTGCTGAAGGTCACCGGTGGCCAGACCAACGAAAAGCTTGCGCGCCTGGTGATTCGCGCATCCTCCAGCTGCCGTGGGTGGATGCGCCGGCATGGCGTGCATTTCCAGCCCTCATTGTCTGGTGCGCTGCACACCGCACGGACCAATGCCTTCTTCATGGGCGGCGGCAAGGCGCTGGTCAATGCCTACTTTCGCAGCGCCGAAAACCTTGGCGTACAGATACGCTACGACACACCGGTAGCCGACATCGAACTGCGGGACGGACGCTTCGTTGCGGCCCATGTGCCGACACGTGAGGTTCAGGGTCGACAACTGCCTGCCGAGCGCATCGAGGCGCGTACCTGTGTGCTTGCCGCCGGTGGTTTCGAGTCCAACCGCCAATGGTTGCGCGAGGCGTGGGGGCAGAACGAGCGAGGGGAGTGGCCTTCGGACAACTTCCTTATCCGTGGTACGCGTTTCAATGACGGTGTGCTGTTGCGCCGCATGATCGAACAGGGCGCCGACACGATTGGCGACCCGACCCAGGCACATATGGTGGCGATCGATGCCCGCGCACCGCTATACGACGGCGGCATCTGCACGCGCATCGATTGTGTGTCGCTGGGCGTGGTGGTCAACCGCGATGGCCAGCGCTTCTACGATGAAGGCGAGGATTTCTGGCCCAAGCGCTATGCCATCTGGGGGCGCCTGGTGGCGCATCAGCCAGGGCAGGTGGGGTTTTCGATCATCGACCGGAAAGCCCTCGGGCGCTTCATGCCACCGGTTTTCCCGGGCGCCACCGCCGATAGCCTTGAGGCGTTGGCCGGCCTGCTCGGTTTGCCTGTGCAGGCCTTCCTCGAAACCGTGCATGCCTACAACCGAGCCTGCCAGGTGGGCACTTTCGACCACACCCGGCTGGACGACTGCCACACCGTTGGCCTGGAACCGGTGAAAAGCCACTGGGCGCGCCCGATCGATACACCTCCCTACTACGGCTACCCGCTGCGCCCTGGCGTGACTTTCACCTACCTGGGGCTGCGCACCGATGAAACCGCCGCCGTCCATTTCGACGGGCGTCCCAGCCCGAACCTGTTCGTTGCCGGTGAAATGATGGCGGGCAATGTACTAGGCAAGGGCTACACCGCAGGTGTCGGTATGTCCATCGGCACCGCTTTCGGCCGTATCGCCGGGACCAGCGCCGCTGCAGCGGCGGGTTACGAACATCCAGAAAAAGAGAATCGCCATGACTGCGCAACTGCCTGAACCACGCCAGCCTGATGCCGCCGGGTCGGCCCTCGAACTGATCCCGGTGTTGAACGTCGAGGAGCGGGAAGTGGACCGGCAAATGCGGATATGCAACGCCTGTCGCTACTGCGAGGGCTTTTGCGCAGTTTTCCCGGCAATGACCCGCAGGCTGGAGTTCGGCAAGGCCGACATCCATTACCTGGCCAACCTGTGCCACAACTGCGGCGCTTGCCTGCATGCCTGCCAGTACGCTCAGCCCCACGAATTCGCCGTCAACGTGCCGCAGGCGATGGCCAAGGTGCGCGGGCAGACCTACACCGAGTACGCATGGCCGGCCCTGTTCGGGCAGCTGTATCGGCACAACGGCGCCTATGTTGCCAGTGCCTTGGCAGTGGCCTTGTCGCTGTTCCTGCTGCTGGCGTTGTGGGTCAACGGCACGCTGCTACCTGGTCGGCTGGCGGGCAATTTCTATGCGGTCTTCCCGCACAACACCCTGGCGCTGATGTTCGGTAGCGTCTTTGTCGCTGCAGGCTTGGCTCTGGCGGTGGCGGTACGTCGCTTCTGGCGTTCGGTCTCGCCTGCCGAGGCGCTGGCGCAACCGGCAAAAGGAGCTGTGCTTGAGGCATCAAGCGCGGCGTTGACCCTGAAATACCTGGACGGCGGGCACGGCCAAGGTTGCAACAACGCCGATGATCGCTACACGCTCTGGCGCCGTCGCTTCCATCACTTCACCTTCTACGGCTTCATGCTGTGCTTTGCTGCCACGGTGGTCGCCACCGGGTATCACTATCTGCTGGGCCAGCAGGCGCCGTACCCGCTGCTGAGCGCACCGGTGTTGCTCGGAACCCTGGGCGGAATTGGCTTGATTGTCGGGCCTGCCGGGTTGCTGGCGCTGAACCTGCGCAGGGCGCCGGAGCAGGGCGATGTGGCCCAGCGCCCTATGGATCGGGCCTTCATCCTGCTTTTGCTGTTGGTCAGCGCCACAGGCCTTGCCCTGCTGGGGCTGCGTGATACCGCAGCGATGGCGATCGTGCTGGCGCTTCACCTGGGAACGGTGATGGCGCTGTTCATCACGCTGCCCTATGGCAAGTTTGCCCATGGCCTGTTCCGCAGCGCGGCACTGCTCAAGTTTGCAATCGAGAAGCGCCGCCCCAACAAGCTGGGCCTGGGCGGGGAGTGAACCATGAACTCAGCCCGTATTTCCCCCGCGCCGTGCCGAGCCGGAAGCAAGGCATTTCGTTCAGCGGTTGGGCCACTTGTCCAGCAGGATCGACACGAACTTCTCCGCTGCCGGCGACAGCGACGCCCCTCTGCGGTAGACCAAACCAAGGGTACGGGTTACCTGGGGTTCGATCAGCGGCACGCTGACCAGCGTCGGGTGGTCGGCGCTGGGCATGGCCAGGCTGGGCATGGCCGACACGCCCAGACCGGCCTCGACCATGCCCAGCGAGGTGGACAGGTGCTGAACCTCGTAGAACCACTTGGGCCGCAGGTTGAGACCGGACAGGGCATGGTCCAGCAGCATCCGGTTACCGCTAAGCCGGCCTACGCCAATCAGGCGGTAGTCGGCCAGTTCTGTCCAGGTGACGGCTTCACGGTTCGCCAGCTTGTGGTCCCTGCGGCAGGCCAGGACGAAATGTTCCTGTACCAGGGAGACGAACTCGATGTCCGGGTGCTGGCCGCTCATCATGTTGATGCCGAAATCGGCTTCACCGCGCAGTACGGCTTCGAGCCCGTCGTTGGCACTGAGGTCCAGCAGACGAATGCGGATCTTGGGGTATTGCTCGTTGTAGTCACGGATCACCGACGGCAGGAAATAGAACGCTGCAGTCGGAATACAGGCGAGGGTTACCTGACCGGTCTGTCGTTCTGCGAGTTCGCGAATGCTCAGGATCGAGTCTTCGAAGTCATCCAGCAGGCGCCTTGCCTTGGGCAGGAAGTCACGCCCGACGCTGGTCAGGCTGACGCGACGAGTAGTGCGTTCCAGCAACGAAGTGCCCAAGCCTTCCTCGAGCTTCTTGATCCGCCGGCTCAAGGCGGGCTGCGACAGGTGCAACGCTTCTGCGGCTTCGTGGAAGCTGCCGAGTTCGGCGATTTTCACGAAAGATCGTATGTCTTGCAGCTCATATTCCATCTCGGATCGCTCTTGGCAGTCAGTTCTGAATTGATGCTTGGATCGCAATAATAGCTACGATATTTGCATTGGATTGATTTATCCATCCCTGTCAATCTTTTGTCCACAGCATCAATGATGTCCATTGATCAACAAGAGTGCGAAATCATGCAACGAATTCCTTGCGTACTCATGCGCGGTGGCACCTCCAAGGGCCCCTTTTTCCACGCATGGGACCTTCCTGCCAATGTGGTCGAACGCGACGAATTGCTGATCAACCTGATGGGTTCCGGGCATGAACTGGAAATCGACGGCATCGGTGGCGGTAGCCCGCAGACCAGCAAGGTAGCGATTGTCAGCCCCTCGCTGCATGCCGACGCCGACGTCGACTACCTGTTCGTGCAGGTCATGGTCGCCCAGCGCCGGGTCGATACCGCGCCCAACTGCGGCAACATGCTGTGCGCCGTTGGCCCGTTCGCCATCGAGCAAGGTCTTGTCAAAGGTCAGGACGGCAAGACGCTGGTGCGTATTCGCAACCTCAACACCGGCACTTTCGTCAATTCGCTGGTGGAAACCCCCGGCGGCATCGTGCGCTATGAAGGCCGCACGGCGATCGATGGCGTACCGGGCACTGCCGCTCCGGTGCACCTGACCTTCCTCGATGCGGTCGGCAGCAAGACCGGCAAGCTGTTCCCGACCGGCAAGGCCAAGGATGTGATTGACGGCGTTGCGGTCACCTGCATCGACATGGCCATGCCGATGATGGTGGTGGAGGCCAGCCAGCTGGGCGTCACCGGCTCGGAATCCCCGGCCGAACTCGACGCCAACGGCGAACTGCTCGAGCGCCTCGAGGCGTTGCGGCTGAAAGCCGGCAAGGCCATGGGTCTGGGTGATGTCAGCGGTATGGTCATCCCCAAGCCTGTTCTGGTGTCCAAGCCCCGTTATGACGGCACGTTGCAGGTCCGCTACTTCATGCCGCACAACTGCCACCGAGCCTTGGCCATCACCGGAGCGATAGGGCTGGCGACTGCCTGCGTCAGCCCAGGTACGGTGATCGGCGAACTGCTGGGCGAGGGCGCCGAGCAACTGGCCGAGGTACGCCTGGAACACCCAAGCGGTGGTATCGATGTCGCGCTGTCACGAAGCGGCGCCGATGGCAAGACGATTCAGGCCTCTGTGGTGCGAACCGCCCGGCGGCTGTTCTCAGGCTTCGTTTACGCGCCTACATTCCGCAGGTTGGCGGGGTAGGCCCAGGCGGTAGTCCAGACCTGTACATTCGCAACAAGCGCATCCGCACAATTTCAACAATGGGTGATGCCTCATGAGACTCGCCAAATCGCTGTACTTCCAGATCCTCTGCGCCGTCCTGCTGGGCGTGGTGGTCGGTCACTTCTGGGCGCAACAGGCCGTTGCGCTCAAGCCCCTGGGTGATGCGTTCATCAAGCTGATCAAGATGATGATCGCGCCGGTGGTCTTCTGCACCATCGTCACCGGTATCGCCGGGATGACCGACAAGCGCTCCCTCGGGCGTTTGATGAGCAAGACCTTGCTGCTGTTCCTGGTATTGACCGTCATCAGCCTGATGATCGGCCTGGCAGCGGTTTACCTGTTCCGCCCAGGTGTCGGCATGAACATCGACCCTGCCACGCTAAGCACCGCGGGGCTCGGCCAGTACGCCGCGTCTGCGGCAAAGCTCAGCGTGGTCGACTTCTTCATGCACATCATTCCCGACACCTTCATCGGGGCGTTCAACAAGGGCGAAGTGTTGCCGGTGCTGTTCATCGCGGTGCTCAGCGGTTTTGCCCTGTCGTCCATGGGCGAGAAGGGCAAGCCGGTACTCGATGTGCTGGAGTCTGCCTCGACCATGGTGTTTCGCATCTTTGGCTACCTGATGCGCTTCGCCCCGGTCGGCGCCTTCGGTGCGCTGGCCTTTACCGTCGGGCAGTACGGCGTGACGTCCCTGGGGGCACTGGCCAAGCTGGTCGGTACGCTCTACATCGCCTGTGCGTTCTTCGTGCTGGTGGTGCTCGGTGGAATCTGCCGTGCTCACGGCTTCAGCCTGTGGAAGCTGCTGCGCTATTTCCGCGAGGAGTTTCTGGTGGTGCTCGGCACCTCGTCCACCGAGCCCGTGCTGCCACGCATGCTGGAGAAACTGGAGAAGCTGGGCTGCAAGAAAGGCGTGGTCGGGTTGGTGCTGCCAACCGGCTATTCCTTCAACCTCGACGGAACTGCCATCTACCTGTCGTTGGCGGCAGTCTTCATCGCTCAAGCCTGCAACATCGACCTGAGCCTGGGCCAGACGGTGACGATGCTGGCGATCATGCTGTTGTCGTCAAAAGGCGCAGCGGGTGTGACCGGTAGTGGCTTCGTTGCACTGGCTTCAACCTTGACCGTGATTCACGACATTCCGTTGGCAGGGCTTGCCTTGCTGATCGGCATCGATCGCTTCATGTCCGAGGCGCGTGCCCTGACCAGCCTGGCCAGCAACGCCGTAGCCACCGTGGTCATCTCGCTGTCGGAGAATGCCTGTGAACGGGAAACCTTGCTGCGCCGCCTGAACGGCATTCCGGCTGCACCGGACGAGGCGGATATTGCGCAGGCCGACTGGTCTGCCGAGCCTCGGCATCACAGCTGAAAGCCTCTTCCATCTCCCATTGTTGACTTAAAATCCCACTCAGCATCCTGGCGATGCCGAGTGGGCTAGGGGGCCGTCTGCCTTGCCGATGGCCGCAATAGAATAAAAACAAGAGAAAAGACCATGCTCGCACTCCTGGGCCTGATCATGGTGGTGACCTTCACCTACCTGATCATGAGCAAACGCCTGTCGCCAATCGTTGCGCTCACCGTGGTACCCATTGTCTTCGCTGTGATCGGTGGCTTCGCCCCCGAACTGGGCAAGATGATGCTCGATGGCTTGAAAATGGTGGCGCCCTCGGCAGCGCTGTTGCTGTTCGCCATCCTGTTCTTCGGCCTGATGATCGATGCCGGCCTGTTCGACCCGCTGATCCGCAAGATCCTCAAGCGCGTCAATGGCGACCCGGTCAAGATCGCCATCGGTACCGCGCTGCTGTCGCTGCTGGTGGCGCTCGACGGTGACGGCACCACCACCTACATGATTACCTGCGCGGCCATGCTGCCGCTGTACAAGCGCATCGGCATGAACCCGATGATCCTGGCCACGGTATCCATGCTGTCGCTGAGCATCATGAGTGGCATGAGCCCTTGGGGTGGGCCGGCCACCCGGGCCATTGCCGCGCTCGGGCTGGATGCGACCGAGTACTTCATCCCGATGCTGCCGACCGTGATCGGCGGTGCGGCCTGGGTGGTGTTCACCGCCTTCCTGCTGGGCCGTGCCGAGCGCCGACGCATCGGCAACATCGCCCTGGAGTCGGGTGGCGGCAACTGCTACATCAAGGAAATCCTCGGCGACAACCCGCACAAGCGCCCGCGCCTGGCGTATGTGAACCTGGTGCTGGTGATCGCCGTCATGACGGCGCTGGTGATGGGCGTCATGCACTCTGCTCTGTTGTTCATGATCGGTTTCGTTGCAGCGCTGATGATCAACTACCCACAACTGGATCTGCAGAAAGAGCGCATCCTCGCCCACTCCGGCAACGCCATGACAGTGGTACTGCTGGTATTCGCCGCAGGCATCTTCGCGGGGATCTTCTCGGGCACCAAGATGGTCGATGCACTGGCGCAGACCCTGGTCGACTGGATTCCCGAGGCTTGGAGCCACTGGTTCCCGCTGGTGGTGGCGCTGACCAGCATGCCGCTGACCTTCGTACTGTCCAACGACGCTTACTACTTTGGCGTGGTGCCGATCCTTGCCAACGCTGCGGCCGCCTACGGCATCGACCCGGTTGAAATCGCCCGCGCCTCGGTGCTGGGGCAGCCGGTGCACCTGATGAGCCCGCTGGTGGCCTCGACCTTGCTGCTGGTGGGCATGGTCGATCGCGACATCGGCGACTTCCAGAAGGCCACCGTGAAATGGGCGGTGCTGACATCACTGGTCATCACCGCACTGGCCTTGGTCACGGGTGCCTTGTCCTTCTTCGTCTGATCTGCCTCGGGCGCTGCTGGGCGCCCACCTCATCCAAGAACAACAACAGAGTATCGAAAATGTCCCGAACTGTTTTCCGTGGGGCCACCTGTGGCCTGCTCTGCGGCTGGCTGCCTGTGGCCGGCGCTGCCGGATTCATCGACGACGGCAAGCTCAAGCTGCAGCTGCGCAACGTTTACTTCAACGAAAACTTCCGCGACGAACAAGGCATGAGCGCCCGCGCTGCTGCAACTGCAAAGAGCGAGCGTGTGGAATGGGCACAGGGTTTTCTGCTCGACTACCAATCAGGGTTCACCCAAGGCCCGCTGGGGCTGGGGCTCGATGCCCTGGGGCTTGTAGGCGTACGGCTCGATTCGGGCCGCGGGCGCAGCGGTACCGGCTTGCTGCCGGTGCATGACGATGGCCGTGCCGCGGACGAGTTCGCCAGTGCCGGTGTGACGGCCAAGGCGCGACTGGGGCAGACCATCGTCAAGCATGGCACCTTGCTGCCCAAGACACCGGTGCTGGTGTACAACGATGCGCGATTGTTGCCGCAGACCTACCAGGGTACGCAGCTGACCAGTACTGATGTCGATGGCCTGACCCTGACCGCCGGCCACCTGGACCGTTTCAAGCAGCGGGACTCCTCCGACAGCACCGGCCTGTTCCTGGATGGTTACAGTGGCAGCGAGTCTGGCGATTTCAGCTTTGCCGGGGCCGACTATGCCGCCAGCAAGCAGCTGCGCTTGAGCTATTTCCACGGCCAGCTCGAACACTTCTATCGCCAGGATTACCTAGGCCTGATCCACGACCTGCCGTTGGCCGGCGGTGTATTGACCACCGACTTGCGCTATTTCAAGAGCCGCGACAGCGGGGCCGCTCATGGTGGTCAGATAGACAATGACATGTTCAGTGGGCAGCTGTCCTATACCCACTCCGGGCACACTGTCGGTGCCGGTTACCAGGTGCTCGACGGCGAGGCAGGGCTGCCATACATCAGCGGCGCGACGGTCTACTCGTTCAGTAACGTTGGCATCGGCAAGTTCATCGAGGAGGAAGAGAAAACCTGGATGGCCAGCTATGCCTACAACTTTGCTGCGGCCGGTGTCCCCGGGCTGACCTTCATGGCGCGCTACCTGAGCGGGGACAACGGTCGCTCGGCTGATGCCGGGCTCAGCGAGTGGGAGCGTGACGTGGAGCTTGCCTATGTGGTGCAATCCGGGCCTGTGAAAGGTCTGGGTGTGAAGCTTCGCAACTACGTCTACCGCTCTGACTTTTCCCGAGGGCGCGACAGCAACCGGATCTACCTGACCTACGATATTGCGATCTGGTAATGCGGCCGTGCGAGCATGCATGCCTCGAGGTGCTTGCTCGCACGCGTTTCATGCTTTGGACGGCTGTGGCGCTTTCTTGCCCAGTCGGATCAGCTCATTGGAGAAGCACAGGCCGAAGAGAATCAGCCCGGCCCCCAGGTACAACGTGTCCCGCGGTACTTCATTGAGCACCACGAACGCCAGCAGTGCGGCAAACAGCGGCTCGGTCAGCTCCAGCGCCTGGACTTGCGAGGGTTTCAGGTATTCGATGGCCTTGGTGGTACAGAAGAAGCCGAGGATGGTCGGCAACGCGGCCAGCGCCAGCAGTGCCATGACCGCCACCAGCGACAGCTCGCCAATGTTGAACCCATCGGTTGCAGCCGGCATCAGCAGGTAGAGGCTGCCGAAAAACAATAGTTGCCGAGTGAAATGCAGCCCCCCGGAAACGCCCATGCGCTTCATGGCAACCGAAAATGCGCCATAACCGCAGCCTCCGATCGAAGCGAGCACTGCACCTTGCAGCGTAAAGCCTTGTTCCAGGTCGGCGCCAAAAATCACGGCAATGCCAGCTATGGTCAAACCGGCGCCTACCGTCGCGTTGGCGGTGATCGGGTCCTTGAGAACTATTCGCCCCAGTATTATCGAAGATATGGACGCGCTTGCCATCAGGATCACCACGACGCCTGCCGCGGCGTAATGGCTATAGGCCGAGGTTTCAAAGTGGAACAAC
Source organism: Pseudomonas asiatica (assembly GCF_040214835.1). Classification (NCBI taxonomy): domain Bacteria; kingdom Pseudomonadati; phylum Pseudomonadota; class Gammaproteobacteria; order Pseudomonadales; family Pseudomonadaceae; genus Pseudomonas; species Pseudomonas asiatica. The sequence continues at coordinate 2,487,960 of NZ_CP157874.1, forward strand.
ACAAAAATGCCGAGAAATGCGCAAACGGCAGCATGGAACCACTTGGCCGTATGCAGGGGCCGCTTTAGAAACAGGAGCAATGCTGACAGCAACAGGCAGCCGAGGACTGTTTTTATCAGGGCGATGCTGCTGGAGCTGAATCCACTGTTCATCAACACTTTGCTGAGTACGCCGATCGTTGCATTCAATGCAGCGGCGCAGAGTGCAAAGAGTACGCCTTTGCCGAAATGAGATTGCATTTGTACATTCCTTGTTATTGGCTTTATGCCTTCGCCCGGTCGACATGCAGGCGATTGCGGCCCGCCTGCTTGGCGATGTAGAGCGCCCGGTCGGCGCGTTCAATCAGCGATGGCGGGCTTTCGAGGGCCGCTCCATCGGCGCAGGCGATGCCGATACTGGCGGTCACATGCCCGAAAGGGCTGCCTTCGTGAGGGATAGGTTGCAAGGCCAGGCGCTCGAGCATCAGCCTGGCGACGACGACCGCTCCGTCGTTGTCGGTATCGGGCAGGATCACGGCAAGTTCCTCACCCCCGTAGCGTGCCAGCAGGTCGCGAGGGCGGCGGATGCAGGAAGAGAGCAGGGCAGCCATCTGCTGCAGGCAGGCGTCGCCAGCCGGATGCCCATAGGTGTCGTTGTAGCGTTTGAAATGATCGATGTCGATCATCAGCAAAGCCAGCGTGGTGCCGTTTCGATGGGCGGTGCGGATTTCCTGGGTCAGCGCCTCGTCAAAGCAGCGCCGGTTGGCAAGCCCCGTGAGCGCATCGTGCATCGCCAGGCTTTCGAGTTGTTGATTGCTCTCCAGCAACTGCTGCTGGGTCAGTCGAAGCTCGCTTTCGACCGCACTGCGCCGGCTCATGGCGCGAATCAGCAGCCAGCCAATGGCCCCGATCAGTACCAGCAGCGCAGCGACCACCAGTGACGACAGCAGCGCCTCGAGCCGCCAGGCCGAGAGTGCTTCCTGCTTGCCCAGCGCGACCGTTGTCACCAGGGGTAGCTTGTCGCTCTTGCGAAACGCATAGAGGCGCTCCACGCCGTCCAGGCTGGAGGTGAACGATGCGGTGCCCGCTGGCTGGTCAACGAGATACTTGGTAAAGATGGGCGACTTCGAAAAGTTGCGCCCCATGTCCTGTTCCCGAAATGGGTAGCGCACCAGCATGGAACCGTCGGTGTAGGCCAGCCCGATGGCACCGTCATGGCCGACATCCAGTTTGCCGAAAAGCTGCAGGAAGTTCTCCACGCCAAGCGTCATGGCGACAACGCCGGCGAACTCGCCGTGGTCATCGTTGAACCGCCGGCTGATGGTGATCACCCATTCCTGGTTGACGCGGCTACGGATTGGCAGGCCGATGAAGGGGTCGCGGGATGGGTCGTCACGGTGGTGGATGAAAAAGGCTCGATCGCTGCTGTTGGCACCGACGGGTGTCGGCTGGTTGGATGACATCAGCCAGCGTCCGTCCCTGGCGTAGATCATGATGCCGCTCATCGGCGGCATCAATGGTTGCTGGCGCTTTACCAGTTGATCCAGACGTTCGATCTGCGCAGGCCCGGCGCCCTCGGTTTCCAGGCGCTCGACCAGGCCGAGCAGCAGCATCGAGCTCTGCCGGACGATACCTTCCGAATAGGTGGACAGTGCCTGGGTCAGGTTCAGGCCATGGACATTGACGTCTTCCAGGGCGCGCTCGCGAGAAGCCATGACCTTCCACAGCGTTAACGATGCGAGAGAGCAACCGATGACCGATAGCAGTAGCACAACGAGGTGGATGTCACGCTTCACGTCAATTCACACGCCTTTTTCCCTAAAGACCAAGTTGAGCGTCGACACGCTTTAACTAACCAGACGGTCAGGAAGTAACCATCCGGTTCATGCGCAATAATATAACACCGAAGTTGCTGGAGTGTTCGACAGAATTACGCGCTCTGTAAGAACCCGTTTGTTATCTTCCGCCAGGTTTTGCAGAAGTGTGAACATGACGAGAGGGCAAGTAACCCTGGACGTAGCGCACGGTCTTTTCCAACGTTCGCGCCATGTCGGGATGTGCCAACTGATACTTTCGTTCCAGTTGCTGGCTGTCACTCATGTCGAAGCGCTGAGTCTGGATGAAGTTCAATGACTCGGTGCTGATCGAGAATCGGGTGGCCAGGCCGGGAATCGCCAATAGCCACTTCAGCAACCCTATGGGTACATGGCGGCGGGGGGGCTTTATATCCAGCGTTTGTGCCAATTGCTCGAGCATACCCTGCAGGTTCGGGGTGTGCTCATACAGCGCCAGGACCTGCCGGTTGGCCATCGACGGGTCGAACGCCACGCAGGTCATCATCTTTACCAGGTAATCGACGCTGACCAGTGGCAACCAGTGTCTGGCGGAACCAGGGACAGCCTTGAACCGGCCCAGTGCCAGGTTTCGAATGAGGTCGGCCAGAGGTTGCCCTTGAGGGATATGCCCGCTCTCGCTATGGCCACACACCGTAGCAGGATGAACGATCGTGTAATCCGCGCCTGCCTCCTGCATGTAGCGGATGACTGCAAAATGGGACTCCAGCTTGCTGCCTTCGTAGCCACCCACACGACCGTAGACTGCGGGCCAATTGGTGTTTTGAGGGCGCTCGTGATCAACCCCGATACTTGAAAGATGGGTAAGGTTCTGCAGCATATAGCCGCCCACCATCAGCAAGCGGATACGCTGGCTCGCCGCGAGCCTGGCGACTCTCAGCGCACCTTGTACATTGACTGCGCGGGCCTGCTCCATTGTCAGGCCCCAGGTAAACTGCGCCGCGAGGTGGAAGACCACAGCGACTGAAGCTACGCATTGCCTGCCTGTTTCGCTGAGTCCAAGTCCATCCCTGCTGATGTCTCCTTCAACTGCATTTATATATGCAGGGTTACCTCCCAGTTGGCCTACTTGCGCTTTGAGGTGTTCGATATTTTCAGGGTTGCGCATGAGCACCCAGGTCTTGTGCCCTGTCGCAGTAAGACGGGCCAGTAGGTGTTGGCCGACAAACCCACTGCCGCCGGTAACGAAGCATTCCACGCTCATATCTGAATCCTTGTCTGGATGATTGGCGCAGGCTAAGGTGTAGAGCGTACTCTACAGTCAAGGAATTTTTACTGTGAATGTTGGAGAGTTGGAGCGCCGGAGTGGCGTCGGCCGCCATACATTGCGTTATTACGAGCAACTCGGGCTTATCGTGGCCCACCGCCAAGCCAACAACTACCGCAGCTACAGCGACCAGACCGTTGTTGATCTGGCCTTTATTCAAAGCGCCCAGAGCGGCGGTTTCTCGCTCGCCGAGATCGGCGACATCCTTGCGGCCAAGCGGGGTAATACGATCGATTGCGCGCAAGGCGCGATGTTGGTAGCCAGCAAGATGGCCGACATTCAAGCGAAGATCACCACGCTGCAAGCCGCCTATGTCCTTCTGGACGCGGAGCGTGCAAAGCTTGAAGCCAGTGCCATTGCCAACGGGCTGACCATTCCTCACCTGCCTGCGATTTAGCGTGGCTCGACGCCGTAGCTTGTTTATTCGCAACTATTTCTCATTTACACTTGTGTCTTGTTTCGGGGCCTCCCTCTTATTCAGGATGCATCGTGTCGTTCGAACCCGCCAAACCGACGCTGCTGTCTACATTGGTACGTCACTATGACTATCTGGTGGACCACATTCGCCGACGCTTCGGCGACAGAAGCATGGCGCGCGATGTAGTGCATGACGTGTGCGTGCAGTTGCTTGAGCGCGGTGAGAAAGACGACGTCCGAACCCCACTGGCCTTGCTACGAAAAATCTCCCACGACACCGCCGTGAGTCGCTATCGTAGCGATCGCCGCCGAGGCGCCTGGGTAGAGGCTATCTCCGAGCTGCCTGAGGTGGCCTGCCCGGCAGCCACCCCGATGACCAGGTATGACAGCGAGCGCGAGTTTCAACTGCTCGTCGACGCTATCACAGACCTCCCACCTCGCTGTCAGGCTGTTTTCGTCATGCACAAGATTCACGAAATCCCCCAGGCAGAAGTAGCCGCTCGCCTCGGTATCTCCATCAAGACAGTGGAAAAGCACCTGCGCCTGGGGTTGGCTGCGTGCAGGCAACGGCTTGGGCGCGATGAGGTGCATCCGTGACCAAGCAGCCCGAACAGGCGCCGCTGGACGAGGCCCTGGGGCGACATCGTGAAGAGCTCAAGCAGCTGTTCCCCATGCCGCCGTCCAGGCCTGCGCCCTCGAAAGCGGTGAAGTCGGCAGGTATCACGCTGGCGCTTGCGATCGCCTTTGCAGCCCTGGCGTGGCTGAACCCTGCCTACAAGAGCGAGCGTTTCGCTACCGCCATTGGTGAGCGGCGCGCTGTGCTGCTGGGCGATGGAAGCAAGCTGCTGCTCGACAGTGGCACGCATGTCGATATCAGTTGGCGTCTGCTCAGCCGCGAAGTCGACCTGCGCGCAGGGCAGGCGCTTTTCGATGTGTCCTCGGCCGTGTACCGCCCCTTCGTGGTATCCGCTGGCCTGGCGAAAGTCGAGGTGCTCGGTACGCTGTTCAATGTTCGCCGCCTGGATAACGACGCGGTGCGTGTGTCCTTGGCCCGTGGGCGCGTGGACGTCACCGCGGCGGCTGCAGCACAAGCGCCTGTCACCCTCAGGCCAGGGCAACAGGTCGACTCGATTGGCGGGCAACTGATGCCGGTTGCGAAGGCTGACGCCTCCAGGGCGATGGCATGGAAAGATGATCGCATCGTGTTCGAGCAGACGCCGCTGGATGAAGCGGTGTCGTTGCTGCGCCTCTATCGCAAGGCCCCCATCGAGCTGAGCGACCCAAGCCTGGCCGCACTCAAGGTGACAGGGGTGTTCGAGGCGCACAATGTCGACCTGCTACTGGATCTGCTGCCAAGCATCCTGCCCGTCGCCGTGCTGCGAGAAGGGGATGGCAGCGTCCGGATTCAACCCAAATCGACAAGAAAATAATTCTCAGGCGCAGGTAGGGTTTCTCGATCCCCATGGCGGCTACTGGAAAAGCCCAACCATAAAAAGGAACTCGAGAAGTGCATTTTCCCCTCCGCAGTCGCCAACTACGCCTGTCATTGCTCGCCAGTAGCCTGCTCATCGCAATGTCGGCCCAGGGCCGGGAAAAGGTGAACGTCGATCTCCCCGCCGCGCCGCTGGGCGAGGCCATCAACGCGCTAGCACAGCAGTCTTCGGTGCAGATCATCTTTGCCAGCGATCTCGGTGCAGGCAGAAACGCGCCTGCGGTGAAAGGGCGGTTCACACCTGAGGAAGCACTTCAAACGCTGCTCAAGGACAGTGGCTTGCAGGTACAGGCCAAGGATGAGCGCACGTTCGTCATCGTCGCGCAGGGTACCCCTGCATCCAGCCCCGCACCCCACAGCGTGCCCGTGGAAATGGCGCAGATGGAAATCACCGCCTCGCGCACCAGCAGCAGCCTGGTTTCCGCAACGCGGCAATCCACCGTTCTGGAGCATGAACAACTGCAGGAGCTGCGCCAGGGTTCAGAAAGCCTGGCCACGGTACTCGCCAAGGCGATTCCTGGCATGTCCGACTCCAGCCGCACCGTCACCGAGTATGGCCAGACCCTGCGCGGGCGCAGCATGCTGGTCATGGTCGACGGGGTGCCGCTCAATACCAACCGCGACTCTTCGCGCAACCTGGCCAACATCGACCCGGCACTGATCGAACGGGTCGAAGTCATCCGTGGCAGCAGCGCCATCTACGGCAGCGGCGCCACGGGGGGCATCATCTCCATCACCACACGGCCTGCAGGTGGCGAAAATCGTGCCGAAACCAGCCTGAGCGCCACCTCGCCGCTCACCCGCCTGGGCAGCGATGGCCTGGGGGGGCAGTTCCAGCAGTATTTCGCAGGCTCTCAGGGTGCGGTGGACTACTCGTTCGACTTCGGTACCCGCCACATTGGTGCCTCGTACGATGCGCATGGCGACCGGATCGCCCCGGAGCCCAGTCAAGGCGACCTGTTCGATTCGAACATCTACAACATTGGCGGCAAGCTGGGGCTGCACATCGACGAGAACCAGCGAATCCAGCTTGCAGTCAGCCACTACGACGCCCGCCAGGACACAGACTACGCTACAGACCCAAGCGTCGCGAAACTCCCCGCAGGCTCTGTGCCGGCCAATGCCATCAAGGGCCTGGACCTCGACGAGCAGAACCGCATTCGCAACACCCTGGTGAACCTGGAGTACGAGAATCTCGACATTCTCGGAAGCCGGCTTTCTGCCCAGATGTACTACCGTGACTACTTCACCCGCTTCACCCCGTTCGACGCCCGGGCCGTTGCCACCCGTGGCGGCAACATCGACCAGATCATGCAGAACAGTGAAGTCTTCGGCAGCCGCCTGACCCTGCGCACGCCACTTGGCGACAGCGGCAGTACCGAGCTGGTGTGGGGTGGCGACTATAACCAGGAGCGCAGCGACATGCCGCTCGACGTCTTCGACCCGGCGGCTTATGACGCCAGTGGCGGTTTGGTTTTCGACAAGACCGGCAAGCTCACCTACATGCCCCCGCTGAGGACGCGAAGCGCCGGAGCGTTCGCCCAGCTGCAGCATCGCTTCGACGAGCATTGGTCTATCGACGGCGGCCTGCGCTACGAATACTCCACCGCCGAGTTCGATGACTTCGTTCCGTTGTCTGAATCCACGGCTGCCTCCCCGGTGGCGGTGAAGGGTGGCGACATTGATTACGATGCGGTTCTGTCGAACCTGGGCATCGTCTACTCACCGGTACTTGGCCAGGAAATCTACGCCTCTTTCAGCCAGGGCTTTCAATTGCCCGATGTGGGCATTCAGTTGCGCAATGCGCGCCGTGGTTTCGACATCGACGCATCGAACCTGGAACCGGTCAAGACCAACAACTATGAGCTTGGCTGGCGAGGAGAGCTGGGTAGCAACACCCTCGGCACCTTGGCGCTGTTCTACACCACCTCCAAACTGGGGGATGTGCAAAGTTTCAATAATGGCCTGATTCTGACCCGCACCAAGGAGCGCATCTACGGCGCTGAAGCCAGTGCCGATTGGCTATCGGACGATGCGGTGTGGGGCGCAGGGGGGAGTGCGACCTGGATGCGCGGGCGAGAAAAACCGGACGGCAAAGGCTGGCAAGACATGACCGGCTATCGCGTTCCGCCGCTGAAGCTGACCGCCTACGTGCAATACAAGCCGACCCTGGATTGGAGCAACCGCTTGCAAGCCACGTTCTTCGACGCCAAGGACTACAGGCTCGATGGCGTGGACAGCTTTGGTCGACATCAGGTGAGCAGCTATACGACAGTCGACCTGGTCAGCCAGTACCAGATCTCCACTGACGACAAGGTGAGCGTCGGCATCCAGAACCTGTTCAACCGCGACTACTACCCGCTCTACAGCCAATTGCTGCGCAATAACAACAACACCAGCCACTTGCCGGCACCCGGCACTGTGTTGACTGCCAGCTATACGCACAATTGGTAAGGTGCTGAGCAATCACCGGGCCGGTATCGAGCCCGGTGGTCATTTACATGTTTCGCTCTACCAGGCATGAGGAAGGTGGAGCGGACTATCTATATTTGGCAGATAGCGCTCAGTGCCAATGCTGTCGGCCTGGGGACAGTGTTCAGACAGTTTGCGTTGCTGCTGTACAGGACAAGCCTGAGGGCTACCCGCTGAAAGCGGCAGTTGATCGTTGCATGCCTGGTGGCATGGCAGGTGCAGTAACTGTGTTGAATACTTTTGAGGTCTGATCACATGGAACCCGTCAGCCTGCTACCCAAGCTCCTTGTTCGCAAGCCCGTCAGCGCTGATGCCGCTGCCATTGCCATCCTTCACATCCGCAGTTGGCAGAGCGCCTATGAAGGGCTGTTGTCGAGCCGTTACCTGAGCGCCCTGGACAGCAGTGTGGAACGCCGTGTGGGTTTCCTGAGGCAGGCAATCGAGTCTGGCAATCCTTCCATTCGCGTAGCCGAATTGAATGGGCAGGTGGTTGGCTGGGTTTCCTTCGGCCCTAGCCGCGATCAGGACGCTGTGGATGGCACTGCCGAACTGATGGCGATCTATTTGGCCCCGACCTTCTGGGCGCATGGCATAGGTACGGCTCTGTGGGCAGAGGCCCTGCAGGCGATAAGGAACAATGGGTATCAGCGGGTCTGCGCATGGGTACTTGATGGCAACGAGCGCGCCAAACGCTTTTACCTCAAGCATGGTTTCACTGCGCAGGCTGCAAGCCAGCGCGTCTTTGAAGAGAACAGTGAGCCACTTGCGATAACCCGCTTTGGCTTGATGCTCGAACCCTGACGAGGCTTTTTCGCTCTGCGTGCTTCAGGCCAAATGGCACGAACAAATGGCGAATCAAAGGAGAGCGCACATGGACTTGCTCATTGCCCCGGCAGCCCCTGAGGACCTGGCAGGCATCGCGGCCGTGACGGTGAAGGCCTGGCAGACAACGTTTCAGGGCATCCTGCCGGATGCATTTCTGGCCGGATTGACCACCGAGGCTCAGCAACAACGGCATCAGGCCCTGTTCGCTGTCAGTGGCGTGATCTACCACGTGGCCAAGGTAGCGGGCGAGATCGTCGGCTTCTGCTCGGGAGGGCCGAACCGAAGCCCGGGGTTCGGGGAGGCTAACGAGCTCTATGGTCTTTATCTGCTGCCGCATTGGCAAGGACAGGGCGTTGGGCGCCAGCTGCTGCTGGCCGTGGCGATGCAGCTGCAAGCGCCGGGCCGGCAAGGTTTGCTCGCCTGGGTGCTGACGGATAACCCGAATCGGTACTTCTACCGACGCTGCGGTGGCCGGGAGGCGTCTGTACGGTCCATTGAACTGGCAGGGCAATCACGGCCGCTGACGGGTTATCGTTGGTCGTCTGCCCCTCCAGCCGATACCCGAGTGTTCAATCCAGACCATTACCTTGAAACGCTCGGTGGGCGCGTGTTCAGCCAATCGCGCAACGCCGACGCTTGGCGGCTCACCCTGCTGGCGCTGGAGGCTGCGCTAACGCGCAGTGGCCCGAAAGCGCGATTGCTGTTTGTCGTGGGCATGCAAGCTGCGGGGAAAACCACCTGGATCGAGCAGCATCGTGGGGCAGGGGATGATAACGGTTGCCTGTATTTCGATGCAGCACTGCCGCGGCGCGTGCATCGTGCACCAATTCTGGCGTTGGCCGCGCGCGTTGGCGTGCCGGTCTCGGCGGTCTGGGTTCGTGCCTCGGTGGAGCAGGCACTGGCACGCAATGCGTTACGCCGCGCGGATCATCAAGTGCCGCGGGAGAGTATCGAGGCAGTTGCGGCTGCATTCGAGCCGCCTTGCAGGTCAGAGGGGTTTGTCGAGGTTGTCGAAGTAACGGGCAACGATTGAGATGGCCACTCCTCCAATCGCGTGAAGTAGAACCTGGCTTAACCTGGTTCGCCAGCATGGAAGCCTTCCTGGAAAACGGTATTGACCTCGAGTTAAGTGGAGGTTCTAGAGTGTCGTCCGGACTCTCTCGCAACTTCCGGAAACGAACTCACAAAGGACCAGGAATGGACACTCCGACCTCACTGCTGATTTTCCAGATCACCTGCTGCATTGGCTTGAGCCTGTGGCTGAGCATCAGTCTGATCAACAACCTGCATGCCTTTGCCAGTTCGGCCGGGGCGATCGGGGCGACCATGTCGATGGCGCCGCTGGCCCAACCGCCCGCAATCAGCCTCCCACTGCTGGGGCGAGCGATGACCTCTCCCTCTCTCCATCGCCTGGCCTTGTCGATCATCGTGCTGATACAGGCCGCCGCCGCCCTCACGGCCTGGGTCGGGTGCTATGAGCTGGTGCTTGGCGCCGGCCTGGAGGCTTCGCTGCCCTGGTTGAATCTGGCCTTGAGCGCAGCGCTCGGCTTCCTGCTCGCCATGCTGCTGGGCGGGATATGGTTCGGCTACTGGATCCGTCAGGAAGGGTTGCAACTGACCCATCTGCTGCTGATGGTCTGGGTCCTGCTGCACTTCGTTGTACTCAATGCCCGGTGGAGTTGATCGGTCGATGGATACTTGCAGGATGCCAGGAAGGAGCAACAGATGAAGACGATGATCGTAGGCGCCAGCAGAGGGTTGGGCCGTGCCTTGCTCGAAGGGCTCGGCAAGCCAGGGGACACGCTGATCGGCGTATCCCGCAAACAGCCGGTCGACCTGGCCCTTGCCTCGGGCATCGATCTGCACTGGATCGATGCCGACCTTGCCAAGCCAACGGCAGCTGTCGCACAGATCGCGGATCGAACACCTGCCGATCTGGATGTCCTGATCTGCAACGTCGGCATCTGGGAAGAACACGCCTTCAGCGAGCACTACGCATTCCTCGACGACAGCGACGAATCGATCACCAGGCTGGTCGAGGTGAACATCACCGCCACGCTGCTTCTGCTCAAGCGGCTGGTGCCGAAGTTGCTGGGTGCGCCCCGGCCGCAGTTGATCCTCACCGGTTCGACCTCGGCCCTTCGCCAGAGCGGGCGCCCGGAGGTGGCGTTCGGTGCCTCCAAGTTCGCCCTCAACGGCATGGCTGATGCGCTACGCGAAGGCTTCAGGGATGACAACCTGGCGGTGACCGTGCTTCAACTGGGTTACCTGAATACCGACGACTCCCTGAGCACACCATTGGCGCAAGCCGCAGCACGAGGCGAACGGCGCCAGGTACCCGTGCATGATGTGGTCACCATGGTCGACGCGCTGTTGCGCTTGTCCGAGGCTTCGTTCGTAAGGGAGCTGATCTTGCCGGCGATCGGCGATGAGCGCTTCTGACGCCAAAGCTGCCATTCAGCACTCACGTTTGGTGGCTGTGCTGCCTCCGGTACTCGCCCGGTGTCATGCCTGTCCAGGCTTTGAAGGCGCGCAGGAAAGAATTGGCATCCATGAACCCGATCAGGAACGCAATTTCCCCGGGGGACAGGGTTGAGCGAGACAGGTAATGGCAAGCCAGGCCCTGACGCGTGCCATTGAGTATCTCCTGATAGTTCAGCGCCTCGTCTGCAAGATGACGCTGGAGTGAGCGCTTGCTCATCGCCAGACGACTGGAGACATCATGGATGCTGCTCCGCCCGCTCGGCAGCATATCGAGCAGCGCGCTGTGTACTCGTTCTTGCGTGGTGGCGCCGGCTTCGAGCTTTGAAAGCCGCGTCCGGAGTTCCGGCTCGAAGAATTGCCACATGGCAACGTTCTCGGTAAGGAAGGGGCGCGCAGCATCTTCTTTGGAGAAGCGAATACGATTGCAGTTGCCTTGTCGCAAGATACATCCCAGGAACTCTTCGCACGGTTTTGCTGGTTCGGGCAGCGCAACCAGCTCTGCCTCCAGCGGGGTGATCGTTTGCCTTGTGGCGAGGCGCGCCAGGTGGGTAAGGAAAACCAGTTCCATCGCAAGGAGGCTGCGCGGGAGCGGACGGTCGTATCCGTAGCACTCGATAAAAACCTCGGTATAAGCGTCGTGGAAGACCACATCCAGTGCCAAGGGACCACACAGACGCTTGTACTCGGCAAGCCGGGTGAGCGCTACGTTGAAGTCCGGGCTGCACAGGCAAGCAAAAAGAGCCGGATCGAAGGCTTCGACTGAAACGGCACCACCGAGTCGCAGTGGTAGATGCGACTCTCCGACCAGCTGCTCAAGGCTTTCGAAAAGTCGAAAATACTCAGGTGGCGAGAGCACGGAGTCCTTGCGGCTGAATAGATCAGCCGGTAGCTCGGCCAAGGCCAGCAGGTCCCCAGGCGCTACTCCCAAATCAGCAATGATCACCTTCCACCCAGCATGCACGGCGAAGTTCTTGGCTTGTTTCATTATCGAGGCATCTCTTTGCAGCGCATTGCCTTGGCACGCAAGTCAGCAAGGCGAACGGGTAGGGCTTCTCTGGCGTTCTCAGGATGCCTTTTCCATTGCCTTGCGGGACATCCTGAGCACCAGTTTGCGAGGCAACAGCGGAACAATCCAGTCGAGCATGACGCGCAACTTGCCTTCATTGAACGCAACCAGTTCACCGCGCTCCATGGCCTGGTAACCGCATTGCGCCACGGATTGTGCCGTCCTGGCATTGTTCCAGGCATCCACACCCTGCAGATCACCTGCGGCGACGAAACCTGTTGCGACCGCGCCAGGGCACAGCGCAGTGGCGGTTACACCGTATTCCCGGGTTTCCTCGGCGATAGCCTGGGTGAAGGATGTCACGAATGCCTTGGTGGCGTAGTAAACCGCCTGCAGGGGGCCTGGTATGAACGAGGCGGTCGACGAGACGTTGAGAATACGCCCGCGTCGACGCAACACCATCGCCTTCAGATAATGATGGGTCAGAGCGGTAAGCGCGGCCATGTTCACTTGCATCATGGCTAGATCGGCAGCGATGTCGCGTTCGACGAACTTCCCGTGGCCACCGAACCCGGCGTTGTTGATCAGAACGTCGATGGACAACCCCAATGCTTCGGTGGCAGCGAATACCCGATCTGCTGCGCCAGGATCGGCCAGGTCTTCCACGATTACATACACTTTCACGCCGTATCGAGTCTGAAGTTCGTGCTTGATGGACTCCAGCTTGTCACGCGAGCGCGCTACCAGGACGACATCGCCACGCTTGGCCGCATGGAGGCGTGCCAGTTCCAGTCCGATGCCACCCGAGGCGCCAGTGATCAATGCGGTGTCAGTAACCATGTTTTCTCCTTGCTTGGTGCAATACGTTTGGGCAAGGAGATGCTACGGTGCGGGTTTGGGGATGGCACTAGCGCAAGATGCCATGGCTAATTCCGATTGCGCCAAGCTGTGGTTCGCGTAACGCGAGCCAAGCGTTATCCATTACTTGATAGCGACTGCTTTCTAGCCGAAGCAGACATCAGGTGTAGCCGCAGTCGAGCCGCAGCTGGCATGCTTGTTGATCGCTAGCGGGAAGACGCAGGGAGTCTACGATGGAACGGTCTTGCATTACTTATTACCTGGAAATGACCTCGGCTTCCGAGCTGCAGGAAAAACCACAGCGTCACGACCTTCAGATCATCGAATGTGAAGTGCCTCAGGCGGAATTCAATCGGTTTCTCTACAAGCTGGTAGGAACGCCCTGGGAGTGGGGCGATCTTGATAGCTGGAGCAGTTCCGAATGGCAGGCACTCGTTGAACAGGAGTGCCACCGTACCTGGGTTGCCTATCACCGCGGCGCGATAGCCGGCTATTACGAGCTTTATCGCCCCGATGGCTGTAACTGCGAAATCCGCTACTTCGGGTTGGCACCGCAGTTTCTAGGGTGTGGCTTCGGCGGGGCACTCTTGAGTCACGCTGTTCGATCTGCGTGGGAATGGCAAGGTACAGAGCGGGTGTGGGTACACACATGCACGTTCGACCATCCTGCCGCGCTTGGAAATTATAAGGCGCGCGGATTTCGTGTTTTCAAGCAGGAGGAGACGCAGCCAAGCCAATGAGCGCTGACGCCAGACTGCGAAAGCTCGCCATGGAAGAAGGCGGCCGTTCACGAGTGGCCGTTTTCGACCCATTGCGGTCATTTTGCCCCACAGCAATCATTGTGGGAGCGGGTTCACCCGCGAACACCGGCACGGCCGGTGCCATCCACCGCGGCGCCTGCTTCGCGGGTAAACCCGCTCCCACAGAGTACGCGTCGCGCTTACGAAACCAGTTATCTTTTAGCGTCCGTTTTGGGTCGAAAGCAGCCGGTCGCCACTGACCGCAATCGACCCATAGCGGACATCTGAAGGCCGGCACTGACTACAGTGCGTTGGTACGGTATCCGCTATGGGTCGAAATCGCTCCCTCATGAAACAACGCTGCCACAGACAATGACTGCCATATCCCAACCGATCGCCAGCCCCAACATGTCTGGGCCTTACGCCAGCCAATAAAGGTATGGCTCACATCTGAATCTTGTATTTCATCTGCACGCGTTCGCCTGATTAGCATCGTCGATGTCTTCCTGTCGACGAGAACAACAACGTGAACCTTGGAACGATCATTACCCGAAGTGCCCGCTACTGGCCGGACCACATCGCCGTGGCGGACAGCCAGACACGCGTCACATACGCCCAACTGGAGCACCGCAGCAACCGCTTGGCCTCAGCGCTGGGTACGCTAGGCGTGGGTGTCGGGGAGCATGTGGCGATACTCGCCGCCAACCGCGTGGAGCTGGTCGAAGCTGAAGTGGCGCTGTACAAGGCGGCGATGGTCAAGGTGCCGATCAATGCGCGGCTGTCAGTGGATGAAGTGGTGCGGGTGCTGGAAGACTCCTGCAGCGTTGCACTGATCACCGATGCCAGTTTTGCCCAGGCGCTCGCAGCGCGGCGCACGGAGTTACCGCTGCTGCGCCAGCTGATCGTGCTGGAAGACGAGGGCGGTGATCTGGGTTATGCCGCGTTACTAGAGCGCGGCAGTGAGGCACCGCTGGGCCTGGACCCGGCCGACGATGCGCTGGCCGTGCTGCATTACACCTCCGGCAGCTCCGGCGTGCTCAAGGCTGCGATGCTGTCGTTCGGCAACCGCAAGGCGCTGGTGCGCAAGAGCATTGCCAGCCCCACACGGCGCTCCGGGCCAGGCGATGTCATGGCCCACGTGGGGCCCATCACCCATGCCAGCGGTATGCAGATCATGCCGCTGCTGGCGGTGGGCGCCTGCAACCTGCTACTCGATCGTTATGACGACCGCCTGTTGCTCGAGACCATTCAGCGCGAACGGGTGACGCGGCTGTTCCTGGTGCCGGCGATGATCAACCGCCTGGTCAATTACCCCGGCGTCGAACGCTTCGACCTGTCGAGCCTGAAGCTGGTCATGTACGGCGCCGCGCCCATGGCACCTGCCCTGGTGAAAAAGGCCATCGAACTGTTCGGGCCGATTCTCGCGCAAGGTTACGGGGCCGGTGAAACCTGTTCGCTGGTCACGGTGTTGACCGAGCAGGACCATTTGGTGGAAGACGGCGATTATCAACGCCTGGCCTCGTGCGGGCGGTGCTACTTCGAGACCGACCTGCGGGTGGTCAACGAGGCATTCGAGGATGTGACCCCGGGTGAAGTCGGCGAGATCGTGGTCAAAGGGCCCGACGTGATGCAGGGCTACTGGCGCGCCCCAGCGCTCACCGCCGAAGTGATGCGTGACGGTTACTACCTTACCGGCGACCTGGCGACAGTCGATGCCCAGGGGTACGTGTTCATCGTCGATCGCAAGAAGGAAATGATCATTTCCGGCGGTTTCAACGTGTACCCCAGCGAAGTGGAGCAGGTGATCTACGGTTTCCCCGAAGTGTTTGAGGTGGCGGTGGTCGGCGTGCCCGACGCCCAGTGGGGCGAAGCGGTGCGCGCGGTGGTTGTGCTCAAGCCCGGGGCGCAACTGGAGGCCGCCGAGCTGATCGATCGTTGCGGCCGTGCGCTGGCCGGTTTCAAGAAACCGCGCGGCGTCGACTTTGTCAGCGAACTGCCGAAAAACCCCAATGGCAAGGTGGTGCGCCGCCTGGTCCGGGACACCTACTGGCAACACAGCGAACGTCGTATCTGACCCGGGAGCATCACCATGTATCAACCCAGTGCAAAGGCTGCGCAGATTATCGAAGCGATCGAGGGTTTCGTCCGCGATCACGTACGCCCGCTGGAACAGCAGGCACAGCTGGACTGGGCGCGCCCGCACCCCCAGCCGGTGCTGCGGCAGGTGTGGAAACTTTCCAGCGAGCAGGGCCTGTACACCGTCATGCTGCCCGAAAGCATGGGCGGAGCCGGCCTGAACGTGGCCGACCTTTGCGCGGTGAAGGAGGCCACGATGCTGACAGGCTCGATGCTTGCCTCACACGTGTTGGGCGAGCTGTCGGGGCCACCGCGCGTCGGCCACCTGTTCAAGGTGGCCAGCCCCTACCAGGTCGAGACCTTTCTCAAGCCAGTGTGCCGCGCTGAAAAGGCCGTGTGCTTTGCCCTGACCGAAGCCGAGGCAGGTTCCGATGCCACCGCCATTACTACCCAGGCGCGCCGCGACGGCGACCACTATGTGCTCAGCGGCTGCAAGCGTTACATCTCTGGCGCCTCCTACGCCGACCTGGCGGTGCTGCTGGCGGTGACCGGGCCGGGGAAGGGCGCCCAGGGCATTTCGGCGTTCTTCGTCGACCTCAACGCGCCGGGTGTGCGAATCGACAGCGATTACTCGGTGATGTCCGGTGGCGGTGCCCACGGCGACATCGTGCTTGACCAGGTGCGCGTGCCCGCGGCCAACCTGATCGGTGAAGAGGGACAGGGGTTCAAACTGGCCATGGGGCGCATCACCCTCAACCGTCTGCTGCATTGCCCGACCCTGCTGGGGATGGCCGGCCTAGCGCTGAACTTGTCGATCGAGCATGCACGCAGCCGCAAGCAGTTCGGCCAGCCGATAGCCATGTTCCAGGCGGTCAACCACATGATCGCCGACATGGCCACCGAGCTGCACGCTGCGCGCAGCATGGTCTACGCCACGGCCCAGGTGAACGACGCAGGGGGCGATATCCGCACCCAGGCGCCGATGTGCAAGCTGTTCGTATCCGAGGCTGCCTTCCGCATCGCCGACAAGGCGGTGCAGGTGCACGGCGGTGCCGGGCTGATGCAGGGCCATCCGGTGGAGTGGATTTTCCGCGCCACGCGGATGATGCGTATCCTTACCGGCACCAGCGAGATCCAGCGCAACACCATCGCCAAAGGCGTGCTGATGCCTGCCTGAACGACGGGCCGCCCTTGCGGCGGCCTTTTTGCAACACCTCACAACAATAACAAGAGTACTCGCCATGACTGCGGATTCTTCCCTGCCTAACCCCCGTACCGCCTGGCTGGTGGCCGCGCTGCTGGCCCTGCTGATGCTGGTCAACTTTCTCGACAAGGTGGTGATTGGCCTGGTGGCCGTGCCGATGAGCGCCGAACTGGGCCTGACGGCCACCGAGTTCGGCCTGATCGGTGGTGCCTTGCATTGGTTTTTCGCGATCTCCGCCGTGGTCGGTGGCTTCATGGCCAACCGGCGCCCCACGCGCACCTTGCTGTTGGGCATGGGCCTGTTCTGGGCGCTGATCCAGCTGCCGATGCTGTTCGCCACCTCACTGTGGACCATCGTCGCCTGCCGGGTGCTGCTGGGCATCGGTGAGGGGCCGGCATCGCCGGTGGCCACTCATGCACTGTACAAGTGGTTCCCCAACGACCGGCGCAACCTGCCGGTGGCCCTGCTGCATGCCGGCAGTGCCATGGGCCTGCTGGTGGCGGGGGCAATGATCCCCTGGATCAGCCTGCATTACGGCTGGCGCACCAATTTCATCATCCTTGCGTTGATCGGCCTGGTCTGGTGCCTGTTGTGGTGGCGGCTGGGCCAGGAGGGCACCCTCGAACGCCTGCGTGCCAGCCAGCTCAAGGCCGACGAATCGGCTATCCCCTATCGCAGGCTGCTGGGCGACACCAGCGTGATGGGCAACTATCTGTGCCACTTCGCCGCCAACTGGTCGCTTGCCCTCACCCTGACCTGGGTGCCCAGTTACCTGCAGGTGGGCCTGGGTATCGACCCGCTGCAGACCGGGCGCATCTTCATCATGTTCGTGGTCGTGACCACGCCGCTGAGCTTGCTGCTGGCCTGGTTTTCCCAGCGCCTGATGCGTCGCGGCGTGAAGTCACGGGTGGCACGTGGCGTGTTCGTTTCGGTGTGCCTGATACTGGGCGGGCTGTTGTCGGCTTCGTTGATGCTGCCTGGCTTGAGCACGGCCGTAAGGGTCGCCGCGCTGACTTTGAGTGGTGGCCTGGCGCTGGTGATGTATTCCGTGGGCCCGGCAATGCTCGCCGAGTTCACCCCGGCGGCCCAGCGCGGCGGCATCCTCGCCATGGGCAACGGCATCGCCTCGCTGGCCGGGCTGGCAGCGCCGGTGGTGACCGGCTTGCTGGTACAAGGTGCGGGTAGCGAACACCCGGCGGGGTATGCCCAGGGCTTCCTGGTGTGCGGCGCGGTGCTGGTGCTGGCCGGATTGGTGGGCCTGGCCACCATGAACCCGCAGCGCACCCAGCAGCGCCTGCGCGAATCTGCTGCCGCTGGCGGGCAGGTGTGCGCTCAGACCGCCAGCTGAACGCCGAGCACCGACTCCAGCGGCTCGGTCTCCTTGCCGATCAGTTCGCCCCGCCACCGGCCGCTGTTGACCAGGTCAATCAGCACGCTGCGCACCAGGTCGCGCAGGCAACCGGCAGCGAACGACAGGGGTTTGTGCTGGGAGTGCGCCAAGGCGATGGTGCGGCTGATGCGCGGTTCGACGATGCGCCGCGCCGCCGTGGGTTCGAGCAGTACGCTCAGCGGCGGCCAGTTGCTGATGGTCGCCGCCAGGCCGGCGCGCACCAGGCTGGCGATACCGGGTGCCGATTGCTGCTCGTAGGCAGCGGCCAGGGGGACGGCGGCTTCCATGGCGGCTTGCTCGATGCGTCGGCGCAGGTGCAGCGTCTTGGGCGGCAGTACCAGCCGGGTGGCGGCGGCTTCGGCTAGGGTGATGGTGTCGGGGGTGCCGGGGGCTGATGCGCCAACCCAGTACAGCGCCTCGGTGAAGATCGGCTCGGCCTCCACATGGTCGAGTTCCTCGGCATTGGGCACCACTCCGAAGTCCACCTTGCCCAGCTCGATGGCCTGGCCGCCTTCACGGCTGAGGCCGTCCCATACGGTCAGAGTGACGCCGGGGAAGCGCTGTTCGGCGCGCCTGACGATTTCTGGCAGCAGCAGGTCGGCGGCTGTGGCCGGGATGGAAATGGCCACGTGGCCCTTGGGGTCGCCGCGGCTGGATTTCAGCTCATCCTTTACCGAGTCGAGTTTCTGCACTACCTGCCGGGCCACTTCGTAGAGCTGGCGCCCGGCATCGGTCAGGGCAATGCCATCGTGCTGGCGGTCGAGCAGCTGCATCTCCAGTTCACTTTCCAGCAGGCTGATCTGCCGGCTCAACGCCGGCTGGGCAATGTAGGCGCGACGTGAAGCCGAAGAGAAGCTGCCGGCTTCGACGATGGCGATCAGGTAGCGGAGCTGTTTCAGGGTCATCGGAGCGGTTCCAAGGGTATGCCGAACTGATATGGCACGTATCCGAACACGTTATTTGTGGGGTTCGAAGCGCGGCTCCTAGTATCACCCCGAAAGGGCGTGCCAAGGCAAGCCCGGCCAGGACACCACAACAATAAGAGGCCAAGCCCGATGAAACCATTCGCTCTGCTGCGCAGCTTCCTGTTCGTCAACGCCAGCCTGCTGAGCCTGTACGTGGGGGCCACGCCACTGCCCGCAGACCTGACGCCGGTGGGGGCCGAACGCGGGCCCAGCGGCGACGGGCGCATACCGGCCTGGAACGGCGGTCTGCGGGCGGGGCAAGTGTCTCTGGCGGTCAACGGCACGCCGCTGGACCCGTACGCCGATGAGCAGCCGCTGTATGTGATCACCGCCAACAACTACACCCAGTACCGGGAGCAACTGACGGCGGGGCAGGTGGCCTTGATGCAGCGTTACCCCCAGTCTTTCCGTCTGCCTGTGTATCCCTCGCACCGCAGTGTCGCGGTGCCGCCACCCGTGGGCGAGTGGGCCCGGCACAATG
Source organism: Pseudomonas asiatica (assembly GCF_040214835.1). Lineage (NCBI taxonomy): Bacteria > Pseudomonadati > Pseudomonadota > Gammaproteobacteria > Pseudomonadales > Pseudomonadaceae > Pseudomonas > Pseudomonas asiatica. The sequence continues at coordinate 2,507,468 of NZ_CP157874.1, forward strand.
CGGCCAGTGCCCGGCTGGTCAATGACGGCAACGGCGTGGCGGGCTTTGCCGGCGTAGTGGCATTCCCCAGGCCCGAGAATGGCCTGCAGGTGCTGTGGAACCACCTCACCCGGCCGCGCAACGGCAGTTACAGCCTGGCCTCGGACAGCATCACCCCGCGTGGCGATGGCCGCTTCGCGACGATGAGCCTGCAACAGAACTTCGCCCGCCCCGACGTACTGGAAGGCGGCCAAGCGGGCAACGTGCTGTATTACCTGAGTTACCGTATGACCGCGCCGTCGCGTCTGGCGGGCGATGCCGTGGTGCTGCACGAAACCCTCGATCAGGTCGCCCAGCCGCGCCTCTCGTGGCTGTACAGCAGCAGTCAGCGGCGGGTGCGGCGTGCCCCGACGCTGGCTTATGACAGCATCACCCCGGGCACGGCCGGCCTGCGCACCGCCGACAGCCGCGACATGTTCAACGGCGCCCCGGACCTCTACCAGTGGACCCTGGTGGGCAAGAAGGCCCTGCACGTGCCGTACAACAGCTATCGCCTGGCTTCGCCCGTGCTCGGTTATGCCGCGCTGATCGGGCCGGGGCACGTCAACCCGCAACCCACCCGCTACGAGCTGCACCGGGTGTGGGAAGTGGTGGGCACCCTCAAACCTGGGGCGAAGCACCTGTACGCCAGTCGCCGCTATTACCTGGACGAGGACAGCTGGGCAATCCTCGAGGCGGACTTTTTCGACCACAAGGGCCAGTTGTGGCGCACCGCCCAGGCCCACAGCTACTACCACGTGACTGGGCAGGCGCTGGTCAACGCCATGGAGGCGATCTACGACCTGCGCAGTGGCCGCTACCAGCTGTCAGGCCTGACCAACGAGCAGCCAAGGCCGTACGCCTTCGACGTGCGCACCAGTGCTTCCTACTTTTCCCCCGGCGCATTGCGCAGCCAAGGGCTGCGCTGACACAGGGCTCTCATGAATTCCGATCACCGTCGTACTCCTTGGGAGCGCTGGTTGCTGGGGCAGGGCAAGGCGCCCGACCCGCGTTTTACCTTGGCCAATGAGCGCACCTTTCTTGCTTGGATTCGCACCGCACTGGCCTTGCTCGGCGGCGCCATCGCCATCGAAACCTTCGCTGCCCATGCCTGGCCACCCTCTGGGCGCGTGGCGATGGAGCTGGCGTTGCTGGCCATCAGCTTGCTGGTGAGCCTGGGCGCCGGCTGGCGCTGGTTCGCGGTGGAGCGCGCATTGCGCCGCGAGGCGCCGCTGCCGTTCCCGCGCCTGGTGCCACTGCTGAGCGTGGCGTGCGGGCTTGCCGGTGTGGTGCTTGTCGGCGTGCTATGGGCGCGTTGGCATGGCGGATAGCGCCAGAGACACCGGGCTGCAGGCCGAGCGTACCGTGCTGGCCTGGCGGCGCACGCAGGTCTCGTTGCTGCTGGTAGCGTGCCTCGCCTGGCGTGGAGAGATGTGGATGGTGGCTGGCCTGGCGGCGCTGCTGGCGGTGTTGTGCCGGGCCCGTGACCGCCGGGTGTACCGCCGTGGGCTGGGCATGCTGCATCGCGAGCAGGGCCACGCGGCCGCCTGGAGTGTGCTGCTCTGTGCCCTGGGGGTGACGGGCCTGGTGCTGAGCGTGTGGTTGCGCCGCTCGCTTTAGGGCGGCGCTGTAGGTGATTTAGGGGGTGACGATATTGAAGCGCCCGTCCGGCTCGTCCAGCCCTGCCATGAAGCGCATGAACTTCATGCGCTCGCCACTGATGTCGATATCACCCACGGTCGCTTCCTTGAGAAAGCCGGTCTGCTTCAGGGCGATGCGGTCCAGAATAGCCTTGCTCATTTTCACCTCGACATCCGCCTGCCCGTGGCGGGTGTGGTCGCGGTGGGTGAGAACGCCGTTGCGTAGGGTCAGTGCATAGTCTTCGTTCAGGTCGGTGAAGTGCCAGTTGATGGTCAGGTCCTGCTCGGCGGCCTTGGCAGCATCCACGCGTACGCCCAGGTAATCGAAGAACAGCGTCGGGCTCAGGGCGCGTACCAGGTCGTCCGCGCTGCCGCCTTTGCTGGTGGTCGGCGCCACACCGTTGCGCAGCTCTTGCGCACCGGTCAGGTAGGCGTTGCGCCAGGTGGCGTTCTCGCTCTGGTAGCCCAGTTGCTCCAGGGCGTCGGCCTGCAGCTCGCGCGCTGCGCTGTTGTCGGGCTCGGCGAATACCAAGTGTCGGGTGAGCTCGGCAACCCAGCGGTAATCACCGCTGCCGTAGGCCTCAAGGGCCAGGGTCAGCACCCGCTCGGCACCGCCCAGGGCCTTGACGTAATGCGCACCGGCCTCGCTCGGCGGCAAGGGGTTGAGGGTTGCCGGGTTGCCGTCGTAAAAGCCCATGTAGCGCTGATACACCGCTCGTACGTTGTGGCTGAGCGAGCCATAGTAGTCGCGGCTGTACCATTTGCTGGCCAGCCGAGGCGGCAAGGTGGTCAGCTCAGCGGCGATCTCGGTGGGGCCAAGGCCACGGTTGATCAGGCGCAGGGTCTGGCTGTCGATGAAGGCGTACATGTCGCGCTGGTCAGCCAGGTAGTCGCGGATCGCCGCGCCGCCCCAGGTCGGCCAGTGGTGCTGGGCAAACACCACTTCGGCCTGCTCGCCATAGCGCAACAGCGACTGGTCGAGGTAGTGCGCCCACACCTTGGCATCGCGCACCTGGGCGCCGCGCAGGGTCAGCACGTTGTGCTGCACATGGGAGGCGTTCTCGGCCATGCACAGGGCCTTGAACTGGGGGAACCACAGGTTCATTTCAGCAGGCGCTTCGGTGCCAGGGGTGAGCTGGAATTCGATGTCGACACCGTCGATGCGCAGGGTCTCGAAGGGCTGTTCGATCAGCCGGGTCGGGGCAATCAGGCTAACCGTGGCATTGGTCGGCACACCCTTGCCCAGGCCGGCATCCACCTGGCCGCGTGGACCGCGTGGCAGTGGTGCGCCGTACATGTACTGCGCCCGGCGCTTCATTGCCGGCCCGGCCAGCACGTTTTCGCTGACGGCATGTTCGAAGAAGCCCTGCGGGGCGATGACCTGCACCTTGCCGGCCTTGACGTCCGCCTCGTCGATCACCCCACGCACGCCCCCGAAATGATCGACGTGCGGGTGGGTATAGATCACCGCCACCACCGGTCGCTGCGGGCGATGGCGAAAGTACATGGCCAACCCGGCCCTGGCGGTTTCCACCGACAGCAGCGGGTCCATCACGATCAGACCGTGCTCGCCTTCGATCAGGGTCATGTTGGCCAGGTCCAGGCCGCGCACCTGGTAGATGCCTTCGCTGACCTTGAACAACCCGGCAAGGGTGTTGAGCTGGGCAATGCGCCACAGGCTTGGGTTGACCGTGGCCGGTGCCTCGCCTTTCAGGAAGGCATAGCGCTGCAGGTCCCAGACGGTTTTACCGTCGGCATTGACCACCGGCTGGTCAACAGCTTCGAGCAGCCCGCGGCGGGCATTGTCGAAGTCGCTGCGGTCGCCGAAGGGCAGGCGCTGCAACCATTGCTGATTGCTCTGGCGGGTGAGGTCGCTGGCGTCCTTGGCCGGCCCGTCGGCCAGCGCCGCGTAGGGCAGGGCCAGGGCCAGCAGGCAGGGCAGTGTGCGTAGGCGCATGGGGTAGTCCTTGTTGTTCTGAGGGCGAACACTCTAAGGACAGAGCTCGCCGGCAAACCAATACCACTCTTGCATGGCCACCCATGCCCAAGTGCTATGGCTCAGCCGGCACCAATGTCCATGATGCGCGCCACCAGCCAGGCCAGTGCCGGGTCGTGCTGGCGATGGGCAAGGTACACCAGCTCCAGCTGGAAGGGCTCCAGGGCGAACGGCAGCTCGAATACCTGAAGCGGCAGCAGCCGGGCGAAATAGCGGGCCAGGGCGGTGGGCAGCACCACGCACAAGTCGGAGCTTGCGGCCAGGTGTGCGGCCTGCAGGTAATTGGGCGTGGTGTAGACGATGCGCCGGGCCAGACGCTGTTCCCCCAGCCATTGGTCGACCATGCCACGTGTCTGCCCGCCGTGCACCCACAGGTGGCGCAGGGCGAGAAACGCTTGAAGGTCGAGGGTGCCATCCACTTCGGGGTGGCCCTGGCGCACCGCCACGTGCAGGGTTTCGCTGCGCCAGTGGCGCCGCTCGTAGCGCGCGGGCACCTCATCGAAGCGCCCCAGCACCAGGTCGAGCTCGCCGCGATCGAGGGCTTCGGCGGGCAGATTGGGCGTCAGGTGCAGCACATCCACGCGCAAGTGCGGGGCCTGGGTTTGCAAGGTGGCCAGCAACTTTGGCATGCACAGCTGTTCGGCGAAGTCGGTGAGCGCGATACGCAGCTGGCGGTGGCTGAGCCGCGGGTCGAAGCTGTCGCCGGCGCCAAGGGTCTGTTCGATCTGCAGCAATGCCGCGCGAATCGGGCCTTCCAGGGCCAAGGCGCGCGGAGTGGGACGCATGCGTCGGCCCACGCGCACCAGCAGCGGGTCGCCCAGCAGGTCGCGCAGACGCGCCAGCGCATTGCTCACCGTCGGCTGGGTCAGCGCCAGGCGTTCGGCGGCGCGCGACACATTCTGTTCACGCAGCAGCATGTCCAGGACGCGCAGCAGGTTGAGGTCGAAGTTGGTTATATTCATGCGAAAAATACATGGGATGGAAAATGAGAATTTCAAAAATAGTAGGCGCCTGACTAGGGTGAGGGCAATGCCTTCACACCTTGAATCAGGAGCGTCACGCGTGATTATTTCCTACAACGTTCAACAGGCGGCGGTGATCGGCGCCGGCACCATGGGCCGCGGCATCGTCATCAGCCTGGCCCGTGCGGGCCTTGCGGTGCTGTGGCTGGACAACGACTCCAGCGCTACCGAAGCCGGCCTGGCGATGATCGCGCAAACCTGGGCACAGCAGGTGGCCAAGGGCCGTATCGATCAGGCCGAGGCTGACACCTGCCTGGCGCGGGTGCGCCAGGTAACGGCTTATGATGACCTCGCCGAAGCCGACCTGGTGATCGAAGCGGTGTACGAGAACCTGGCGCTCAAGCAGGCCATCTTCCGTACCCTGGACAGCACGCTCAAGGCCGACGCCATCCTTGCCAGCAACACCTCGGCACTGGACATCGACGCCATCGCGGCAGTCACCCGCCGGCCCGAACAGGTGCTCGGGCTGCACTTCTTCAGCCCGGCCCATGTGATGAGGCTATTGGAAGTGGTGCGCGGGGAGCGCACTTCGCCTGCGGTGCTCGAGGCTGCCCAGGCCCTTGGGCAGCGCATGGGCAAGGAAGTGGTGGTGGCCGGCAACTGTCCAGGCTTCATCGGCAACCGCATGCTCGCCAGCTATGTGGCCGAGGCGCGCAAGCTGCTGCTCGAAGGCGCCACGCCGCGGCAGGTGGATGAGACGTTGCAAAGGTTCGGCATGGCCATGGGCCCGTTTCGCATGTACGACGTGATCGGCATCGACCTGGAGTGGCGGGCCCGTCAGCTGGCTGGGAAAGGCATGGATGCGCCGTTGGCCCAGGTCGACAATAGCCTGTGTGCGCTGGGGCGCTTCGGGCAGAAGGCGGGCCAGGGTTACTACCGTTATGCCCCTGGCAGCCGTGATGCGGTGCACGACCCCGAAGTCGATGCACTGGTGCTCAAGGTCGCCCATGACCTGGGCGTGCGTCGGCGCCAGATCGACGACGAGGAAATCCGTGAGCGCTGCCTGCTGGCGCTGGTCAACGAAGGGGCAAAGATACTTGAGGAATCGGTGGCCAGCTGCAGCGCTGACATCGACCGTGTCTACCTGCATGGCTACGGCTTCCCGCACGAGGTTGGCGGGCCGATGCGCTGGGCTGACCAGCAGGGGCTGGGCTTGCTGCTGGCACGCCTGGAACGCTTGGAGGGACTGTTCGGCGAGCACTGGCGCCAGGCCGGATTGCTGAGGAGCCTGGTGGCTGAGGGTAAACAGTTGGCCGACGTTCGCGAGGGCCGCGCATGAACTACCGAGCCCCCCAGCGTGACATGCACTTCGTGCTGCATGAACTGTTCGATGTGACGGCGCACTGTGCCCGCCTGGGCAATGAGCTGGACCGCGAAACCATCGATGGCATTCTTGAGCAGGGTGCACGCTTTGCCAGCGAAGTGGTTGCGCCGCTCAACCGCCAGGGCGATGAGCAGGGCTGCCGCCTGGAGCAAGGCAACGTGCGCACTCCGGATGGCTTTCGCCAGGCTTACCGGCAGTATGTGGAGCAGGGCTGGGGTGGCATGACCGGCCCGCTGGAACATGACGGCCAGGGCCTGCCGCAAATGGTTTCGGCCTGCTTTCACGAAATGCTGATGGGCGCGTCGCTGTCGTTCCGGATCTATTCCGGGCTGACCGAGGGCGCCGTGCTGGCCTTGCACCGGCATGGCAGCGCAGCGATCAAGCGCGATTACCTGGGCAAGCTGGTCAGCGGCGAATGGGCCGGCACCATGTGCCTGACCGAGCCGCAGGCCGGCACCGACCTGGCGCTGCTGCGTACCCGTGCCGAGCCGCAGGGCGATGGCAGCTACCGCATCAGCGGTAGCAAGATCTTCATCAGCGGCGGCGATCAGGATCTCACCGACAACATCGTCCACCTGGTGCTGGCGCGGCTGCCGGATGCGCCGGTCGGTGTGCGTGGCATCAGCCTGTTCCTGGTGCCCAAGTTCGAATGCACAGAAAACGGAGGGCTGGGCCCGCGCAATGCGGTCGAATGCGGCGCGCTTGAGCACAAGATGGGCATCAAGGGCGCGGCGACCTGCGTGATGAATTTCGATGGCGCCCGTGGCTGGCTGGTGGGAGAGGCCAACCAGGGCCTGGCGTGCATGTTCACCATGATGAACGATGCGCGCTTCCAGGTCGGCCTGCAGGGGCTGGGCATCGCCGAGGCGGCCTTCCAGGGTGGCCTGGGCTATGCCCGCGAACGCTTGCAGTCGCGCAGTCTGGCAGGGCCGGTGGCGCCCGAGCGCAGTGCCGACCCGATCATCTGCCACCCTGACGTGCGGCGCATGCTGCTGACTCAGAAAACCCTCAGCGAAGGTTGCCGCATGCTGGCGGCCTTTGCCGCCCAAGCGCTGGACCTTGAGCACGGTGCTTTGCAGCCTGAAGTGCAGGCGGCCGCAGGGCGCCGGGCGGCGTTGCTGATCCCCATCGTCAAGGCCTTCCTCACCGATGTCGGCCAGGAGACTGCCAGCCTGGGCGTGCAGCTGTACGGCGGGCATGGCTACATCCGCGAATGGGGCATGGAGCAACTGATGCGCGACAGCCGCATCACCCAGCTGTACGAGGGCACCAACGGCATTCAGGCGTTGGACCTGATTCGCCGCAAGCTGCTTGGCGATGGTGGCGAGCAGTTGCGCCTGCTGATCGATGAGTTGCTTGAAGGGGCACGCAACTGCCGCGCAGACGCGCTGGCCGGGATGGCCCAGGCGGTTGCCCAGCGCCTGCAGGAATGGCGCAACCTGAGCGCCGAGGTGCTCGACGCCTGCCGCTGCGACCCGCAGGAAATCGGCGCGGTGTCGGTGGATTTTCTCGCCTATTCGGGCTACGTGCTGCTGGCCGCACTGTGGCTTCGGGCGGCCGAAACCGCCAGCGCGGCATTGACCGCCGGCAGCCAGGACAGCGCCTTCTACCAGGCCAAGTTGCAGGCTGCAGCCTTTTACTGGCGGCGGGTGTTGCCGCGCGCGAGTGCCCACTGCGAGGCCTTGCGCGGCGGCGCACAGTGCCTGATGAGCCTGGATGATTCGCACTTCGCCTTTTGACCTGGCCCTGCTGTTCACCCACAAGAACAAGAGGAACATGAGTATGCAGCCTTTCAGTTTTGCCACCACCCCCCACCTGCTTTGCGAACCCGGCGCGGCCGGGCGCCTGGCGCAGCTGTGCCAGCAACGCGGCGTGCGCCGCGTGCTGATCGTGACCGACCCGGGTATCGTCAGTCTGGGTATGCTCGATGACTTGCTCCCAGGGTTCACCCAGGCCCACTTGAGCGTGGCGATCTTCAGCGAGGTCAGCGCCGACCCCAGCCATGCCTGCGTGCTGTCGGCCGCCGCTCGGGCGCGGCATATCGGCGCCGAGCTGATCGTCGGCTTCGGTGGCGGCAGCTCCATGGATGTCGCCAAGCTGGTGGCGCTGCTGGCGCACCCGGCCTGTGACCAGACCCTGGAGGCGGTGTACGGCATCGACCGGGCCAAAGGCCAGCGCCTGCCGTTGATCCAGGTGCCGACCACCGCTGGGACGGGGTCAGAGGTCACTCCCGTCGCCGTGATCACCACTGGCGAGGCGGCCAAGATGGCGGTGATTTCACCCCTGTTGCTGCCCGACCTGGCCTTGCTCGACGCAGAGCGCACTCTGGGCCTGCCCCCGGCGATCACCGCCGCCACGGGGATCGATGCCATGGTCCATGCCATTGAGGCCACCACCAGCCAGTTCAAGTGCAACCCGCTGTCCAGCCTGTTGGCCCGTGAGGCGCTGGCGCTGCTGGCCGGCAACCTCGACCAGGCGGTGCACAACGGTGGCAACCTGATGGCGCGCCAGGCCATGCTGCTGGGCGCCTGTCTGGCCGGGCAGGCGTTTGCCAATGCGCCGGTCGCGGCGGTGCATGCGCTGGCCTACCCATTGGGGGCGCGTTACCACGTGCCGCACGGGCTGGCCAATGCGCTGGTGCTGCCCCACGTGATGCGCTTCAACCGTCGCGAAGCGTTCGCCGACTATGCCGCGCTGGCCCCGGCCCTGCTGGGCGATCGGCTGGTGCCTGGCGACCCCCATGAGCTCTGTAACCAGTTCATCGATGAGCTGGAGCAGCTGGCGCCACGCTGCGGCCTGCCCAGCCGGCTGCGAGATGTCGGGGTACCGCGGCACAGCCTGCCATTGCTGGCCGAGGATGCCCTGCAACAGCAACGGTTGCTGGTCAACAACCCGCGCAAGGTCACCCTTGACGACGCATTGGCCCTCTATCAGGCGGCGTTTTGAACATGGCCAGGGAACGCCCGCTGCGCGGCGCCTACCGCCACTTTCAGCCGATCACCACGCGCTGGCATGACAACGACCTGTACGGGCATGTGAACAACGTCGTTTATTACGGGTTTTTCGACAGTGCCGTGAATACCTGGTTGATCGAGCAGGCCGGCCTCGATATTCACAACGACCCGGTGGTGGCCTACGTGGCCGGGTCTGCCTGCGACTATTTCGCCGCCGTCGCCTTCCCGCAACGCATCGAGGTGGGCATTGCCGTCGAACGTTTGGGCAACAGTTCGGTGCACTACGCCCTGGCCGTGTTCGTCGAGGGCGAACCCGAGGCCTGCGCCGCCGGCCGTTTCACCCATGTGTTCGTCGATCGCCGCAACAACCGCCCGGCCAGTATTCCCGCCCAATTGCGCAGTGCCTACGAAAGCCTGCTGCCGGTGTAATTGCCCAAGGAGAGCCGTTTCATGCAAGACGCAGTCATCGTATCCACCGCGCGCACGCCCATCGCCAAGGCTTGGCGCGGCGCGTTCAACGACCTCACCACCCCCAGCATGAGCGCTATTGCCATCCGCGCCGCCGTCGAGCGCGCCGGCGTGGAGCCGGGCGAAGTCGAGGACCTGGTGCTGGGCACCGCCATGCAAAGCGGGACCGCCGCCATCAACCCGGCGCGCTTGTCGGCCCTGGCGGCCGGCTTGCCGCAGTCGGTGGCCGGGCAGACCATCGACCGCCAATGCGCTTCAGGGCTGATGGCAATTGCCATCGGCGCTCAGCAGATCCGCGGCGAGGGCATGCACGTGGTGGTCGGAGCCGGGCAGGAGCAGATCAGCCTGGTGCAGCAGGCACACATGCAGGCCGCCAATGCTGCCCAGGACGACACGGTGCGGCGCCTGTGCGAGCACGCCTATATGCCAATGCTGCACACAGCCGAGCACGTCGCCAAACGCTATGGTATCGCCCGTCACGCCCAGGACCGTTACGCCTTGCTGTCGCAGCAGCGAACAGCGGCAGCGCAGGAGGCCGGGCTGTTCGCAGATGAAATCGTGGCAGTCACGGCGCAGCGCAAGGTCGTCGACAAGGCCACTGGCGTCCAGTCCCACGAGCGCGTGCACCTGAGCCAGGACGAAGGTAACCGCCCGCACACCCGACTGGCGGACCTCGAGGCACTGCAACCGGTGATCGAGGGCGGCTGCGTGACGGCTGGCAATGCCAGCCAGTTGTCCGATGGTGCCAGCGCCTGTGTGCTGATGAGCGGTGCCCGGGCGGCACGCGCAGGCTGCCAGCCGCTGGGACTGTACCGGGGCATGGCGGTGGTCGGCCTGGCGCCGGAAGAAATGGGCATTGGCCCGGTGCTGGCGATACCGCGCCTGTTGGCGCGCCACGCGTTGCGGGTCGAGGACATCGGCTTGTGGGAGATCAACGAGGCATTCGCCTGCCAGGTGCTCTACTGCGCAGAACACCTGGGCATCGACCCGGCTCGGCTCAACGTCAACGGTGGCGCCATCGCTATCGGCCACCCCTATGGCATGAGCGGTGCGCGCATGGTCGGGCATGCCTTGCTCGAAGGCCGCCGGCGCAAGGTTCGCTACGTGGTGGTGAGCATGTGCGTGGGCGGGGGCATGGGCGCGGCTGGCTTGTTCGAAGTGCTCTGAAGCACTGCCATCGAGCCATAACGAACCGGCATGGCATTGATCCGAAGACGCTATTTGTGAGCGTAATCAAACCTCCCTGATACTGCTCGTCACCGACACCGCCGGCCTGGGCGGCCGGCGCGTCCGCGCTGAACCCATCATTTCCCTCTCTAATAAAACAACAAGAGGTTAAGAGTGAGCGCAACCCTTCTATCCTGCCGGCGCCAGGCGCCGCTGGCGGCCCTGTGCTGCCTGCTCGCCACTCCGGTGGCGGGCGTTCAATTCGACGTTGGCTCGCTGCAAGGGCGTTTCGACTCGGCGCTGTCATTGAGTACCGCCGTCAGCACTGCCAACCCCGATAAACAGCAGTTGCAGGCTGCCAATGGCAATGACGGGCGGCGCAACTACCGGTCGGGCGACATATTTTCGGCGATCTTCAAAGGCACCCATGACCTGGAGCTGCGCGGCGATAACGTGGGTGTATTCCTGCGTGGCACCTACTGGTACGACACCGCGCAACGCGACCACAGCCAGCGGGCCGTCGACATCGACGATCGCAACCGCCAGGTGTCGGCGAAAACCGCGGGGACGGAGCTGCTCGATGCGTTCGTCTATGGCCTTTACGACATTGGCGGTGAGCCCGGTTCGCTGCGGGTGGGCAAACAGGTGGTCAACTGGGGGGAAAGCCTGTTCATCCAGGGCGGGCTGAACGTGATCAACCCCTTCAGCCAGGCTGCGCTGCGCCGGCCAGGGTCGGAAGTGAAAGACGCCCTGGCGCCGGTCAACCTGCTGTATGTCACGCAGAACCTCAACCAGGCGCTGTCTTTCGATGCCTTGTACCAGCTGGACTGGGAGCAAACTCGGCTGGAGAACTGCGCAACGTTCTTTTCCGGCAACGACTTCATGCCCGAAGGCTGCCAGGGACTGGATGTCGGCGGGCAGATGGTGACCAATCCAGCCGTGTCGTCGGCCCTGGCCCCGTTTGGTGTGACGCTGACGGAGGAGGGTGTGCGCGTGCCTCGGGGCGCCGACCAGAATGCACGCAACGGTGGCCAATGGGGTTTTTCGCTGCACTGGTACGTTGAGCCACTGGATACCGAGTTCGGCCTGTTCGCAGCCAATTACCACAGCCGTTCGCCTTACCTGGGCACGGTCAGCAGCCGCTATTACGCCAATACGGGCTTTGCCCGTGAACTGTGCGGCAATGTCGGTGTGGCGCAGGCCAATTGCGGGGCCTTTCTGACTTCCAGCAACGGGCAGACCCTGGCTGGCGCGCTACGTATGGGCACCTCGCAGTACCGGGCGCAATACCCCGAGGACATCCGCCTGTACGGCCTGACCTTCGCCACCACCTTGCGCAACGGTGCCGCCGTGCAGGGTGAACTGAGCTACCGGCCGAACATGCCGGTGCAGCTCAACGGCAACGATGTGCTGCAGTCATTGCTCAATGCCCCGGGCCGCAGCCCGCTCAACGCCGACGGCCTGCGCCCTGCGACAGACAACACCCCCTTCGACGGTTACCGGCGCAAGGAGGTGACCCAGGCCCAGGTGTCGGCCGTGCAGGCGTTCAACCAAGTCATGGGCAGCAACCAGCTACTGCTGATGGGCGAGGTGGGCGCCACCTATGTAGGCGGGCTGGAGGGGCGTTTCGGGCCGCGCTATGGCCGCTCTGGTGCCTATGGCAACGGCGAGCTGGCCGACAACAGCCTGTGCCTGGCGATCTCGAAAAGCCCGGTCGACTGCAACGGCGAGGGCTTTGTCACACCCTTTTCCTGGGGCTACCGCCTGCGCGCGACCTGGAGCTACCCCAACCTGATCCAAGGCCTGGACATTCGCCCAGGCCTGGCCTGGGCCCATGACGTCAAGGGTTACTCGCCAGCGGACAGCTCGGCCTTCAACGAAGGCTCTCGCTCGATCAGCCTGGGCGTGGACGTCAGCCTGGCCAGCCAATACTGGGCCAGCCTGGCCTATACCGATTACCTCGACGGCGATTATGGCACCCGTGGCGACCGCGATTATGTGGCGTTCAGCGTGGGCGCCAACTTCTAAGGCAACCAAGGAGCAAGACCATGTCCAAGCGCAGCATGCACCCTTCATCCGCCAACCTGACTGGTATCGCCCTGGTGCTGGCCGGTGCCTTGGCCCCAACCCTGGCGGTCGGTGCACCGACCGGGCAGGGTGTGATGCAGGGGTTCCCACCGGCGCCGGAGTTGCGGGTCACCCAGGCCAATGCCTTTCAGCCACCGTACTTGCGCTGGTCGATGCGCCACGCCCGTGAGGTGTCGCCCACCCGTGGTATCGGTCGGGCAGCCACACCGCTGAGCTTGACCGAAGGCCGCGCGGTGGCGCTAGACCAACTGGCCTTCAGCGCCGGTGACCAGCCTTTGACCTTGGCCGGCTACCTGGAGCAAACCAGCACTGACGGGCTGATCGTGCTGCACCAGGGCAAGGTGGTGTACGAGCGTTATCTGGACGGCTTCCAACCTCGCCAGCCCCATATCTGGGCGTCGATGACCAAGTCGGTCACCGGCCTGATCGCTGCCCAGCTGATTGCCGAAGGTGCGCTGGACCCGCAGCGTACGTTGGCGCATTACGTGCCGGAACTGCGCGGAACGCCGTTTGGCGAGGCGACGGTGCAGGCCAACCTGGACATGCAGGTGGCGGTGCAGTACCCCGCGCAGATGCCGCCGGACCTCGGCCTGTTTGCCGCTACTGGCCTGATACCTCGGGGCGAAGGAATGCCGGGGGACATCTACAGCTTCCTGCGGCAGGTGCAGCAGGCGCCGAACCTCGGCCAAGCACCATTCTTCTACCAGAACGGCTCGCCGGAAGCGCTGGCCTGGGCGTTGCGGCGTGTCACCGGGCTGAATTGGGCGCAGTTGGTCGAACAGCGGTTGTGGTCACGCTTCGCCGAGGACGATGCCTATGTGCAGGTCGACCCGCTCGGTACCGAAATGGCCAGTGGCGGCATCAGCTGTAATTTGCGCGACACCGCCCGCTTCGCCGAACTGGTGCGCCGCGAACTGGCCCGTGATGCCAAGGGCGACAGCTTCAACCAGGCTGTGCACAGCACGTTCCAGCCTGCGGACCCAGCAGTTTTCGCCCAGGGCAGCCTTGGCCCCGGCCGTCCTGGCTACAGCTACCGCAATTACTGGTACCAGAAAAACGACGGTGACGGTTCGTTCGAGGCCAGCGGGCGCTTCGGGCAGAAAATCTACATAAATCCCCGCCGCGAACTGGTCATCGTAAAGCTCTCAGCCACCGCCGACCAAGCCCGTCGCGCCACGCGTGCTGACGGCGAAGCAAACGCCCCCGCGCGCGTTGTGGACTCGCCGGCTACGTTCAATCGCATGGTGGATGCGGTGTTGGCGGCACTGCCGGGTTAATGTGCAAAAGCGCAACTAGAGGCGGGTTTGATCATCCTCTTTTGGCCAATAGCTGCCCTCAGCGTATGGCTGCCATGGGGCGGAAGCAGTCGTTCGCGAGTGACCGCTTTCGACCCAAAACGGACATCTGTAATCGGGGCCGCTTCGCGGCCCATCGCCGGCAAGCGCGGCTCCCACAAGTACAGCGCATGCCTGAAGGCTGGTGATATTCCTGTGAGAGCCGGCTTGCCGGCGATGAGGCCTGCACTGACTACAGAGCTTTGGTACCTAGGTAGCTGCTTGTGCTCAGCAGTAAGTTTCGAACTAGTCACTGCGCCAAAGGCAGTTACTCACTGCCATTGCAGCCAGTGCCGCAAAGGTCACGGGGCTGCATTCGCATCCTACGGAAGCGTCCCGCGTAGCGACCTGCGAGTACTACGTGGCGCCGATAGCATCAGGACGTATGCGTCTTCACCGACAGTAATGCGCGAATTTTGTCTGGCGTGCGGTTCGACTTTATTCTGGTCACGTTCTCAAGGTGAATATGCCGGCTGGATATCCATAGCGCTAGGAACGCTTGATACCCCCTTCGAGCCGAAGCAGCAGAGACATGTGCACGTCGACTCCGCTGCGCCTTGGTACACACAGGCCAGCATTCGGATCCAGCTCGGTTGACCGACACAGGTTAATACCCGCCATCAACAGGAGCAGCCGATTTGCAACGGACGCCAAGAGCATAAGTGCGCTTGCAGTTGACCTCGTCGTCCATTGCCGTAAAATCGCGCGCCCGAAATTCCGCAGGCATGGCCAGAGGGAGCTTAAATGCAACGGGTGATGATCATTGGTCAGCCAGGGTCTGGGAAAAGTACCTTGGCGCGCAAACTCGGCGAACGAACAGGCTTGCCGGTCGTGCATATCGACACGATTCACTGGCAGCCAGGGTGGGTCGAGCGGAGTCGGGACGAGAAGACGCGTCTTTGTCATGAGGTCGAGGCCCGTGAGCGCTGGATATTCGAAGGTGGGCATTCGACCACATGGAACAACCGGCTGGCCCGGGCTGACATGTTGATTTGGATTGATCGCTCGGCACCGCTTCGATTCTGGCGCGTGCTCCTTAGAACAATGCTGAACCGCGGTCGATCCCGACCTGACTTGCCGGACAACTGTCCGGAATTGCTGGGCAACCTGCCGGAGTTCTTGAGGTTCATGTGGCGGACGAAAACCTCGTCGCGGGAGGCGATGAAGCGATTCGTGGTAACGGCCCCTTCGAGCTGTCGCGTTGTCTGCCTACGGACTAATCGGGATACCGATATTTTTCTCGCGAGTATGGGCACGCAGCCTGATCAGGTTATGCAAGGTCCTTAGATGCTGGATCGCGACTGATTGGCGGCAGGCGCCTTCGGTGAAGGCACCGCGGTCAGCAGGAGATGAACTACGCTTCTGTAATAACACCGCAGATCGAAGAAACATTGCACGAGGCCGATACGGCCGGATGCTGGTGGTAAGGGACTGGCCATTCTTCGGGACCCGGCACCCTCATCGCCATCACCCGGGGTAGCCTCCGTGAGAATCAAACAGCCCCTTCCTGCTCTGCTGTTACTTACCCTGCTGTTTGTTGGTTGTACCACACCCACGGTCTCTCACGAACCCAGTCAGGCCTTGCCTGCGAACGATTCGGCGTTCGGTCGTTCTATCCAGGCCCAGGCAGCCCCCCATCGGGGCCAGTCGGGCTTTCGCTTGTATTCCGATAGTGCCGAGGCTTTCGCCGCACGCGCCGAGCTGATTCGCAATGCTCAAAGCAGCATCGACTTGCAGTACTACATCGTTCACGACGGCATCAGTACTCGGATACTGGTGCGCGAGCTGCTCATCGCCGCCGACCGTGGCGTCCGCGTCAGGATCTTGCTCGATGACACCACCAGCGATGACCTGGAGCGAATTATCGCGACACTGGCGGCGCATCCGCATATACAGATCCGCGTGTTCAATCCACTGCACCTGGGCCGCAGTACCGTCGTGACGCGTACCATGGGCCGGCTGTTCAACCTGGCCCGGCAACACCGGCGCATGCACAACAAATTGTGGGTGGTGGACAACAGTGCGGCCATCGTCGGCGGGCGCAATCTGGGGGACGAGTATTTCGATGCCGAGCCCAACAGGAATTTCACCGACATCGACATGCTCGGTGTCGGGCCGGTTGCAGAACAATTGGGACATAGTTTCGACCAGTACTGGAACAGTGCCCTGAGCAAGCCCATCGAGCAGTTCATCTCGACCAGGCCGACGACCGGGGACCTTAAAAACCTCCGGACTCGGCTGGACGAGTCCCTGGAGAAAGTACGCCAACAGAATCATGCGCTCTATCAACAACTGATGAGCTATACCACCCGGCCACGCCTGAATGACTGGCGCAGGGAGTTGATCTGGGCCTGGAACAAAGCGATGTGGGATGCACCGAGCAAGGTCTTGTCGAGTGGCGAGCCAGCCCCGTACTTGTTGTTGGCCACCCAATTGGCACCCGAGCTCAAGGGGGTATCCAAGGAGCTGATCCTTGTCTCGGCGTACATGGTGCCCGGCCAACCAGGGGTGGTGTACCTGACCCGTCGTGCCGACGCTGGCGTGTCGATCAGCTTGCTGACCAACTCACTGGAAGCCACCGATGTACCCGCCGCGCACGGCGCTTACGCGCCTTATCGCAAAACCTTGCTGGAGCATGGTGTGCAGTTGTTCGAATTACGCAGCCAATCCGGTGACAATGGCGACAGCGACAGTGGGCTGGGCCTGTTTCATGGTGGATCCTCCAATAGCTCCGAGTCCAGCCTGCATAGCAAGGCGATGATATTCGACCAGCAGAAAGCGTTTATCGGCTCGTTCAATTTCGACTCGCGCTCCTTGTTGTGGAATACCGAAGTCGGCGTGTTGGTCGATGATCCTGAGCTTGCTGGACGGGTGCGCGAACTGGCTCTGGAGGGGATGGCGCCAGCTCTGAGTTATCACACCCGGCTGGAAAAGAATCAGCTGGTATGGGTCACCGAAGACGATGGCAAGCAACATACATTGACCAAGGAACCGGGGAGTTGGTGGCGACACTTCAATTCCTGGCTCAGCAGCGCGATCGGGCTGGAGAAAATGTTATAGCGTGGTTGTGTTGTAATTAATCGTCGGAGGCCACTCCGGTCATTCATTTCATTTTCAGGACCAGGATCATGCAGATGTTGATGAGGGACCCCGGGCGGCTTGTCAGCCAATCGATGATGGCGGTAGGGATTGGCTTCATCGCGATCATCGTGGGTAGGGAAGTATCTGCTACACCTCAAACCACTCAAGAGATAAGAGGCTTGCTGGACTTTGTCGAGCACAGTGAGTGCAGGTTCGTGCGCAATGGTACCGAATACTCTGGTCCCCGGGCTCGGGCGCATTTGATGCAGAAGCTGGATTATCTCGAAGGTAGGAAAATGGTGAAAAGCGCGGAAGACTTCATTGATCTTGCTGCCACCAAAAGCAGTATGAGTGGCCGCATCTATGAGGTGCGATGTCCAGAAGGCGCGGAGCCGGCGAGCATATGGTTGAAACGAGAGCTACAAAGGCAACGGCAATAGATCCAAGGCGCGACGATGATTAGCGCCACTGATCTGCTACCAGTGCTGCGACAAGCATGGTCATGAAGCGAACTACCTCACCATGAACAACCTGGTTGCCTCGACCAAGGCTACCGGTGGATTTCCCATCGTTTGACGCTTGCTGAAGGCCCCGATGCCTACAAGCACTTTGATGCGCGGGATGATGGCTGGACGAAGGTGGTGCTCAAGCCTGCTGCCTGACTCGCACCCCGATGCTTCCAGGCAAGGAAGCTCGGCGAGGGAGGCGTTCGTCTGGTGTGCTAACTGGCACCTGCTTGAAACAAGCCCCGAACCACCTCCCTCATCCAGCGATTCCCGCTGTCTTGCTGGTAGCGCGCGTGCCAATGCTGCTTGACCGTGAAGCCCTCCACTGCAAACGGGCAATCGTGCACCTGCAGACCATGCATGTCGGCAAGTGTCTGCCCGATGTGCCGTGGCAGCGTTGCCACCAGGTCGGTCGACCCGACGATCATCCCCAACCCTAGAAATGCCGGCAGCTCCAGCATGATCCTGCGTTCGATGCCGGCCCGCGCTAAACCAGCCTCCAGTAACTTTTGCCCGGTCCCGGCACTGATCTGTACATGCCCCTCGCCCTGGTAGCGCGCCACGCTCATGCCTTGGCCCAAACGAGGGTGTTGTGGGTTGCTCAGGCAGACCCAGTCCTGTTCGAACAACACTTGCTGATACATCCCCGCACCCAGCCAAGGCACAAAGCCGATGGCCAGGTCCGCCTCGCCGGACTCCAGCGCGCTTTCGGTATTGCCATCTATGCGCGCCGCCTCCAGGCGAATACCCGGCGCATGGGTACGCAGGTGGTTGAGGATGCTGGGCAGCAGGGTGATATGGCTGGCATCACTGACGCACAGGCGAAAGCGACGCTGGGCCGTGGCCGGAACGAACTGCGGCTCCCAGGTAGTCAGGCGCCGCAGCGATTCCAGCACCTCGCGGCATGGCCCGATCAACTGGTCTGCCCGCGGGGTAGGGGCCATGCCCCCGGGGGTGCGCACGAACAGCGGGTCGTTCAGTTCTTCACGCAAGCGCCCCAACCAGATACTCACGGTAGGTTGACTCTGGCCGAGCTGTTCAGCGCTACGGGTCACGCTACGGCAGTGGTAAAGCACATCGAACAGCTGCAGCAGCTTGGGATCAGGCAAGGCATCGAGCGTGCTCATTATTGCGAAACTCAATAAGTGTATTGACGCCATTGTATAGCCGAAATAAGCCTCGCTGCATAAGGTGGTCACAAACCACAGGAGGTCAGCGATTTGAAAATCTGCATTCTGGGCGCCGGCGCCCTGGGTTGCGCCATTGGTGCGGCCTTGAGCGAGGCGGGGCACGAAACCTGGTTGTTGAATCGTGGCCAGGCGCATGTCGAGGCGATGAATTTGCGCGGGCTGCGGGTGCAGGATGAACGCGGCGAGCGGCAGGTCCGGGTGAAGGCGGCTTGCGACGCGGCAACCGTGGGCGTGGCCGACCTGGTAGTGGTGCTGGTCAAGTCGTTCCACACCAGCGAGGCGATTGCCGGTGCCAAGGCGCTGATCGGGCCGCAGACGCTGGTGCTATCGCTGCAGAACGGTCTTGGCCACGAAGACATCCTGGCCGAGGCCGTGGGGCGTGAGCGGGTATTGGCCGGCAAGACCTACGTCGGTGGCGTGCTGCTGGCGCCGGGTTCGATCCGTGCCGGCGTGGCAGGCAAACACACCTTCATCGGCGAGCTCGACGGCCAACGGACCTCGCGTGTTCAGGCCATCGCCGAGGCTTTCAATGGCGCCGGGCTCGCCACCACGGTCAGCGACAACATTCTCGGCACCATGTGGGACAAGCTGCTGGTCAACGTCGCGACAGGCGCGCTCAGCGGCATCACCATGCTCAGTTATGGCCAGCTGTACAGCGAGCCGCTGCTGGAAAGCACCGCCAAGGCAGCGGTCAGCGAAGCCATCGCCGTCGCCGAGCGGGCCGGCATCCGCCTGAGCCTCACCAGCCCGGACGCTGCGTGGTGCCTGGCAGCTGAAGGCCTGCCGGCAAGCTTCCGAACCTCGATGCTGCAGAGCCTGGAAAAGGGCTCGGTCACCGAGATCGATTTCATCAACGGCTCCGTCGTGCGCTGGGGCCAGCGCCACGGCGTGGCTACGCCGGTCAACGCGACCCTGGTTGCCTGCATCAAGGGTATCGAGCGCGCCATGGCCGATCAGCAGAAGGGAAGTAATCCATGAGCCAGCCGAAAGCCTACCTTGAACACGTTGCGTTCTGGGTGCGGGACATCCAGTGGCACATCCGCTTTTTCAGCGAGGTGTGCGGCATGACCATGCGCGAGATGCAGGGTGACGCCGAGCAGCCTGCGCAGTACTGGACACTTGGTGGCCTGCAGTTCATCCACCAGCCGGACTTTGCCGGCCCGGAAGGGCGCATGGCACACCTGGGCATCATGTGCGAGGACCTCGAAGCCGCGTTGGCCGCCGCACAGCGTTTCGGCGTCAGCGAAATGCCTCAGGGCCGCAACTGGCTGCGCCTGCCTGACGGCCTGGCGGTCGAGTTCATTCAGGCATTGCCGGCGAAATGCGTCGCCCAGGCTCTGGCCATCGACCCACGTGCAGAGGTGGTGGCATGAGCGTGGTGGAAAAATACTGGGACGATGCCTGCGAAGGCGATGAATGCATCAGCCCCACCTACACCGTTACCCGCGAACGCATCCTGGCCTACGCCGAACTTACCGGCGACCACACCCCGGTGCATGTCGACGAGGCGTACGCCAACGCGAGCCACTTCGGCTGCCTGGTTGCCCATGGCCTGTTCGGCCTGTCGATCGCCGACGGCCTGAAGACCCAGAGCGAATACCGCTTTGTACCGGGCATGTCGCTGGGCTGGACCTGGGACTTCGTGCTGCCGATCAAGGTCGATGATGTGCTGCACGTGCGCATGCGCGTGGGGGCGATGCGCCCGAGCAACAGCCGACCGGGCTGGGGCATCGTGGTCTTGCCGTCGGAGCTGATCAACCAGCATGGCGAAGTCGTGCAGCGTGGCGAGCACCGGCTGATGGTGCCGAGGAGAGTGCAGGCATGAGCCAGGCATTGCCATTGGCGGGTATTCGCGTCATCGACTACAGCCACTTCCTGGCCGGGCCCTATGTGGGCCGTTGCCTGGCAGCACTGGGCGCCGAGGTGATCAAGGTCGAACGGCCGGGCAGCGGCGATGCCGGCCGCCAGCACGCGTTTACCCTTGATGAACAGCAGAGCGGTTACTTCCTGCAGCTGAACATGGGCAAGCAGGGCGTCAGCGTGAACATGAAGGACCCGCGTGGCAAAGCATTCATGCAGCGCCTTACCGACTCGGCCGATGTGTTCATCGAAAACTATCGCCCCGGCGCCCTGGACAAACTGGGCCTGGGCTATGCCGAGCTGTCAGCGCGCAACCCGCGTCTGGTGTACTGCTCCATCTCCGCCTACGGCCATACCGGCCCGGATGCCCACCGCGCCGGCTTCGGGCTGATCGCCGAGGCCAAGAGCGGGATCATGCAGATGGTCGGCGTGCCGGGCGAAGCGCCGCCGTTGCTGCGCATTTCCCTGGGTGACATGTACACCGGTATCCATGCCGTGGCGGCGATCAATGCGGCGCTGTTGGGCCGGGTGAGCAGTGGTCGTGGCCAGCACATCGACATGGCCCTGTACGACACGCTGGTGTCGATGCATGAATACGCGGTGCAGTGCTACACCTTGTCCGACGGCACCGTCCTGCCCGAGCAGACCGGCCATGACATGCCCACCTCCACCCTGTACGGCGTGTTTCGTGCGGCTGATGGCGACCTGGTAATCGCCGCCCAGGTCGACGACGCCTGGAAGCGCTTTGCCGCGATGCTCGAGGCCAACGGTTGCCCGCCCGGGTTCGGCAGCGACAGCCGCTACCACTGCCTCAATGGCCGCAACGCCCACCGCCAGGCGATCCTGGCCGTGGTGCGTGACTGGGTCGGTGCGCGCCGGGTAGCCGATATCCTGCAATTGCTCGATGACATCGACATCCCCAGCGCCAAGGTGCAGCGCATCGACGAGGTCGTGGCTGACCCGCAGATCCAGGCGCGCAACATGGTCATCGAGCAGCAGCACCCGCGCTACGGTACCTTGCGCCTGCCCAACCTGCCGTTCCGCTTTTCCGAGTGCGACACCACGATCCACCAAGTGGCCCCGGACCTCGGTCAGCACAATGCCGAAGTGGCCGCCGGCCTAGGTTTCAGCCCTGAAGAAATCACCGCCATGCAGGCAGACGGTGTGCTGTTCACCCATGGAGATGCACGATGAGCGACCGCTATGCAGTGATCGGCCGACCGATCAACCACACCAAGTCCCCGTTGATTCATGGCCTGTTCGCCCAGGCCAGTGGCCAGTGCCTGGAGTACGGCGCCATCGAGGGCGAGCTAGAGGGCTTCGAGGCCCAGGTGCTGAACTTTCGCAACGATGGCGGGTTGGGCATGAACATCACCGCACCGTTCAAGCTGCGCGCCTTCGAGCTGGCTGACCAGCGCAGCGAGCGCGCACAGCTGGCGCGGGCGGCCAATGCATTGAAGTTCGAGAATGGCCGTATCTTTGCCGAGAACTTCGACGGCATCGGCTTGCTGCGGGATATCGAGGAAAACCTCGGTGAACCACTGGCCAATCGGCGGGTACTGTTGCTCGGCGCCGGTGGCGCGGTGCGCGGCGCGCTGCTGCCATTCCTGAAGGCAGGGCCGAGCGAGCTGGTGCTTGCCAACCGTGACATGGCCAAGGCGCTCACCTTGCGCAACGAACTGGATCACCCAAGGCTGCGCATCAGCCGCTATGAGGAACTGGAGGGGCAGTCCTTCGACATCGTGGTCAATGCCACCTCCGCGAGCCTCACCGGAGAGCAGCCGCCGCTACCTGAAGGTGTGCTGGGCGAGACGCGGCTGGCTTACGAGCTGGCGTATGGCAAAGGCCTGACGCCGTTCCTGCGCATGGCCCAGGCGCAGGGTGTGGGTCGCCTGGCCGACGGTGTCGGCATGCTGGTCGAGCAGGCGGCGGAGGCGTTCGCCTGGTGGCGCGGGGTGAGGCCAGAAACCCGTGCCGTGATCGATCGCCTGACCATTCCACTGGAGTAGGATCCCGCTCCTATGGAACTCCACATAACTCCTTGATTTAGCAGGGACCCTGTGGGAGCGGGTTTACCCTGGTGCCAGTCAGTTGAGCGATTTGGGGCCGCTTTGCGGCGCATCGCCGGCAAGCGGGGCTCCCGCAGGTACGGCGCAGACCTCAAGATTTTCACGGTCCCTGTGGGAGCCCGGCTTGCCGGCGATGGGGTGCGCAGCAGCCCCAAAAGCTACGGGCCTGTTGATTTTGCACAGTTTCAGTTTAATGTAGAGATACAAACATATTGTGTTGAGTACTCTACATGCTCCACTGGTCGCTACTGATCCTCGGATTGCCGACGGCCAATGCCACCGAGCGCATGCGTGCCTGGAGAAGCCTGAAGGCCTCCGGAGCCGCAGTGCTGAGGGATGGTGTTTACCTGCTGCCCGAACAATGTGCGGGTCGGGAAGTTTTCGAGGCAGTCGAGCGTGACGTGCTGGCTATCAACGGCACCGCATTTCTCCTGTCGCTTCCTGAGCGTGAAGAGCGCTTCAGCAGGCTGTTCGACAGGAGCGACGAGTACGCCAGCCTGATGGAAGAAATTGCAGGCTGCAGGGCCGAGCTGGCGCCAGAGAATGCGCTGCAGACCGCACGGCAGGTGCGCAAGCTCAGAAAGGCCTTCAGCCAGCTGGCGGCGACCGATTTTTTCCCGGGCGTGCCCAAGGCACAAGCCGATGCGGCGCTGCAAGAGCTCGAAGCCGCGATTGGCCGCGCACTGTCTTCCGATGAGCCGAGTGCCCACGACGAGGCGATCACCCGACTGGAACGCAACGACTACCAGGGGCGCCTTTGGGCCACCCGCAAGCGCCCATGGGTGGATCGGCTGGCATGTGCCTGGTTGATTCGTCGCTTCATCGATGCCGACGCTCGATTCATCTGGCTGGACAGGCCTGAAGACTGCCCGGGCGATGCGCTGGGCTTCGATTTTGATGGGGCCAGGTTCAGCCATGTCGGCCAGCGAGTGTCCTTTGAAACCCTCATCGAGAGCTTTGCCCTACAGCAGCCGGGCCTGGCACGCTTGGCCGCGGTCATTCACTACCTGGATGTGGGAGGCAACCAGCCCTCGGAAGCACCAGGTATCGAACGTGTCCTCGCGGGCTTGAGACAGAGCATTGGCGATGACGATCAACTGACAACGGTCGCCGGGGGCATCTTCGATGGCCTTCTGACGGCTTTCGCGAGTGAGGAAGCGCAAAATGGTTGATAGCACCTCCGCAGTGGGCGAACAGCCACCATCGCAAGCGGTTCAGCGGCCGATCGGACTGTTCGAAGCATTCCTGTTCTGGCTCAAGCTGGGCTTCATCAGTTTTGGTGGGCCCGCCGGGCAGATCTCGATCATGCACCAGGAACTGGTCGAGCGCCGGCGCTGGATCAGCGAGAAGCGGTTCCTGCACGCGCTGAACTACTGCATGTTGTTGCCAGGCCCCGAGGCACAGCAACTGGCCACCTACATCGGTTGGCTCATGCACCGCTCCTGGGGTGGGGTGATTGCCGGCGTATTGTTCGTATTGCCCTCGCTGTTCATCCTGATTGGCCTGTCCTGGGTCTACATCGCCTTTGGCGAGGTCCCGGTGGTGGCGGGGGTCTTCTACGGCATCAAGCCTGCAGTCACGGCCATTGTCGTCCACGCGGCTCACAGGATCGGCTCGCGCGCGCTGAAGAACGGCTGGCTGTGGGCCATGGCCGCAGCGTCGTTCGTGGCCATCTTCGCCCTCAATGTGCCGTTCCCGTTGATCGTGCTGGTTGCCGGTATCGCAGGCTATGTGGGCGGTCGCTTCGCCCCCGGCAAATTCGTGATCGGTGGTGGTCATGGGGCTGCCAGGAACAGCTACGGCCCGGCCCTGATCGACGACGACACACCAACGCCTGAGCATGCGCGTTTTCGGGTGGGGCATTTGCTGCGTCTGGTGCTGATCGGCGCAGTATTGTGGACCTTGCCCATGGGGCTGCTGACACTGACGTTTGGCTGGGCCGGCACTCTGACGCAAATGGGCTGGTTCTTCACCAAGGCCGCACTTTTGACCTTCGGTGGCGCCTACGCCGTCCTGCCCTATGTGTATCAGGGCGCCGTCGGGCATTACGGCTGGCTGTCACCCACTCAGATGATCGATGGCCTTGCCTTGGGAGAAACCACGCCAGGACCATTGATCATGGTGGTGGCTTTCGTCGGCTTCGTCGGTGGCTACGTGCATCCGATGTTCGGTGAGCAAAACCCGTTCCTGGCCGGTGCAGTCGCGGCCAGCCTCGTCACCTGGTTCACCTTCCTGCCGTCGTTCCTGTTCATCCTCGCCGGTGGCCCGTTGGTGGAGTCGACCCACAACGAGATGAAGTTCACTGCACCGCTGACGGGGATCACGGCCGCGGTCGTGGGGGTGATCCTGAACCTCGCCATGTTCTTCGGCTATCACGTGCTCTGGCCAAAGGGTTTCAGTGGGGCGTTCGACTGGCCTTCGGCGTTGATCGCCATTGCTGCCGCAGTGGCCCTGTTCCGCTTCAAGCGTGGCGTGATCCAGGTACTGTTCAGTTGCGCCTTGGCCGGTGTGGCGGTCCATATGTTGCGTGGTTGATACCGGTTGCCGGCCGACATCGTCGGCCGGCTTGTCACGAATCAGAAGGTGTAGGTCACCCGCCCGAAGTAATACCCGCCGGTAAAGCCATAGGGGGAGTACACCCCGTATCCCTTGACCATGGTCTTGCTGCTCGGTGCCTGGCGCTCGGGGTAGATATCGAACAGGTTGCGCGCCCCGATCGCCACTTCCAGGTCCTTGGTCAGCTGGTAGCCTGCATCCAGGTCGGTGATCCAGCGCGCCTTGTACTCGCGGTCCAGCGAACGGTCGTTGGCGGCATTCACCTCGCGCCAGGATCCGTAGCGGGTCAGCCCCAGGTTGACCCGGTAGCGGTCCAGGCGCCAGTTGCCGCCAAGGATCAGCTTGGTGTGCGGTTGTACCTCGGTCAGCAGGTTGCGCGCCTGGCGATTCATAAGTTCGTAGGGCGTGCCAAGGATGTTCACGCTCTGCTTGTAGTCGAGGATCTCGGTGTCGTTCCAGTTGAAGGCCGCCGTCCACTTCACCGTCCCGGCACCACCCAGGTCCTGGTCGTAGCTGCCCACCAGGTCCAGGCCCTTGGTGCGGGTATCGGCGCCGTTGGTGAAGTACTGGCCGCCCGAGGTCGAGTCGATACCGTTGGCGAGCAAGGCCTGGGTGACCTCGGGGCCGAGCAGGGTACCGGTGAGGGTGATGCGGTCGCGCACGTTGATGAGGTAGGCATCGGCAGTGAAGGCCAGGCGCTCGCCGGGCTGCCAGGCCAGCCCCAGGCTGTAGTTGGTGGACTTCTCCGGTTTCAGTGGTTCGGCGCCCAGCGCCTTGGCGGCGGCCGAATCCACCGGCAGCACGCCATAGTTGATCGACTGGTACACGCCGTCGACCACGCCGTAGGTGGTGGAGCGGGCGCTGAACAGGTTGTTGGCCAAGGACGGCGCGCGGAAGCCGTTGCTCACCGTCGCCCGCACGGCCAGTTCGGGGGTCAGCTCGTAGCGGGTGGTCAGCTTGCCGCTGCGGGTGGCCCCGATGTTGCGATCATAGTGCTCGTAGCGCAGGGCAGCGCCCCAGTACCACTGCGGCAGCGGGTTGAAACCCACGTCCAGGTAACCGGCGTAGCTGTTGCGGCTGGCACTGGCGGCCTCGGCGGGGGAGATGCCGTTGGTGACCTGGGCGCCGGAGGCGGCGCAATTGCCGGGCGCCTTGCAGTAGCCGCCGTCGGCCCAGCTGGCCCAGTCGCCAGCCTGCACCTGGTAGGTATCGCGGCGCTGTTCCAGGCCCCAGGAGAAGTCCAGCGGCTTGGTCAGCCCAACTTCGAAGCTGCGGCGCAGGTCGAGGTTGCTGGTCAGTTGCGAGCTGACCCAGGTGCCGGATTCGAAATGGTTGGGCGTGGCCTCGCCCAGTGACGGGTTCTGGTTGTTCCAGGTGCCCTGTTCGGCCTCGTTGCGCCCGTAGGTACTGGACAGGTCCCAGTCCCATTCGCCGGCCAGGCCCCTGGCGCCAAACGCCGCCTGGTAGTCATATTCCTCGATGTACCAGGTGGGCGTGTAGCCCGAGGGGCGTCCGTTGGGCCCGGTGGTGATGGTGTTGACGATGGTCGGCAGGCGGAAGTTCTGGCCCTGCTCGGCCTTGCGGTACGACCAGGTGCTGAACGAGTAGAGCGTCAGGTCGTCCTGCAGCGGCAGTTCGGCGTTGTAGCCCAGGGTCAGAAGATTGATCTTCGGCGTGCCATAGCCGCCGTAGGTAACCTTGCCGGCGCGGTCCAGGGCTTCGGCCTGGCTGTAGCCATTGGCGCTGGCCTTGTTGTCGTCGTTCTGGCTGCGGGCGTCCAGTGCCAGCTGGACGATGCCGTCGCGGCCGATCTCGAAGCCCTTGTTCAGGCTTTGCTGCACGGTCTGCTTCTTGCCGTCGTAGCCCTGGCCTGCGGTGGTCACGGCAGTGCCGCTGGCGTCGGCCTTGAGGATCACGTTGATCACCCCGGCGATGGCGTCGGAGCCGTATTGGGCGGCCGCACCATCACGCAGCACCTCGACATGGTCGATGGCACTGATGGGAATCAGGTCGAGGTCGGCGGGGGCAGCGCCGGCGTTGATGCCGCTGATGTTGAGCGTGGCGCTGGTATGGCGGCGCTTGCCGTTGACCAGCACCAGCACCTGGGCGGCGTTGAGGCCGCGCAGGTTAGGGGCGCGGGCCATGCCGCTGGCGTCCCAGCCGGTCTTTTCCGGCAAGGTCAGCGACGGCACGCTGGCGCTGAGGGCTTCCATCAGGCCGGGCTTGCCGGTTTCCTGCAACTGCTTGGCGCTGATCACGTCGATGGGCACCGGGCTGCTGGTTACGGTGCGTTTCTCGCTGCCACGGTTGCCGGTGACGATCACCGTGCCCAGGGCCTGGGCGGCGGGTTCCTCGGCCAGGCTGGGTGCGTTGTGCAGCCCGGCGGCCAGGGCCACGCCGAAAAAAGAGGCAGTTTTAAAAGCTGGCTTCATGCACGCAGTTCCTTGTCTGGCATGGCTGGCGCACTTACGGCGCCTTGGCCGCGATCGCGTCGATTTCCACCAGCGCGCCCGGCAATGGCAGGGCCACCACCTGGATGGCGGTGCGGGTCGGTGTACGGGGTTGCTCGGCGGTGGCGAAGAACTCGGTGTAGGCCGCCTGCAGCCCGGCGAAGTCGAGGGCGCCGCCGTTGGCTGGGTCGCCTACCAGGAACACCCGTAACTGGACGATGTCGCCAAGGTCCAGGCCCTGGCTGCGCAGCGCCGTGCGCAGCTTGTTCAGCACCGAGCGGGCCTGGGTTTCGGTGTTGCCCAGCGCTGCAACGCTACCCTTGGGCGCCTTTGGGTCGGCTACGTCCGGCAGGGTGCCGCTGATGAACGTCAGCTGGCTGCCGGCCGGTACCGTGACCAGCTGCGAGATGGGGAAGTTCGAGCCGGGTGGCGCGACGCGCTTGATGCCGTCGGCGTGGGCGTTGAGGGTGAGCGACATGAGTACTCCGGCAAGCAGAAGAAGACGAGGCATGGGGGTGGTTCCTTGCAGGTCAGGCGGCAACGCCGCGGGTGGTCTGGCTGGCGTGTTTGGCAATCAGGCCGACCACCCGGCGGGCGGACTCGGCGGCACTGTTCTGCCAGATGCCCACGCCGCCATGGGCCAGGGCGTCGCTGGCCAGCCAGGTACGCCCCTGGGGCTGGTTGAGCAGGTCGTAGCCGGGCTGGGCGACTTCGTCGTGGACGATCCACGGCGCTTCGCTGAAGGGGATCTTCGACCAGTTCACCACCACCGGCCTGGCCAGCTTGTGGCTGTGGCCCGGATGCAGCGATTCCACCGCCTGGCGCGAGGAGGCGACCTGGGCCTGCAGCGGCTTGGCGGCAAACTGGTGGGCCACCGCGCCCGTGTTGTAGGTGGCGACCAGCACACCCTGGGCGCTGTTGAGGTGATCGCTGGGGTACCACAGGGTGCGGGCTTCGTGGTTGATGTAGCTGAGCCCACCATAGATCTGGAAGTCGGTTTCCCAGAAGCGCGGCGACTGCCAGGCCACCTTGTTGGCCTTGTCGCCTTCGGCGCTGGCGATGGCCTGCCTGAAGGCCTTGTCGAAGTTGTTCGGCAGCTTGGCCAGCAGCGGCAGGGGCAGGGTGACGATGGCGTAGTCGGCCTGTTCGACGTGCTGCTGGCCGCTCTTGCGGTCGCGCCAGACCACCTTGGCACCGTTGTCACCGGTATCCACCCCCAGCACCTCGGCGCCCAGGCGCACGCTGTCCTTGACCTGGCGATAGAACGCCTTGGGAATCTGGTCCATGCCGCCGACCGGCTGGAACATGGTCGAGGAGAACTCGGGGATTTCGTCGAACACCAGCGGCAGTAGCAGGTTGCTGTCCAGCAGCTGGTCCAGTGGCACCGGCTGGCGCTGGATCGGGGTCTGGTCGCCGGCGCCGGCGAAGCGGGTGTAGCCGGCGCGTACCGAACCGCGGTACTGCTGCTGGCTGTCGAGGTCGCCGTAGACCTTGAGGAAGTCCAGCAAGGCCTTGCGCTGGCTGCTGTCGAGCTCGGCATCGAGGGAGTTGCGGCTGACACTGCGCGCCAGCAGTTCGCTGAAGTGCCCGCGGGTGTCATTGACTGCCTGGCGCAGCAGCAGCGGTGGGCGAGCCAGGTCTGGTTGGGCCAGGGCGTTGCGGCTGCTGTTGACCAGCACCTGCAGCTCCACGCCCAGCTCACGGCAGTAGCCGAGGATGGTCAGGTGATGGCTGGGCAGGCGCGCGGCGCCGGCGTTGAAGAAGTGGCCCTGGTCGAACTCGACGGTTTGCGAACTGCCGTCGTTGTGCTCGACGCGGTCGCCCTGGCGCAAGGTCCAGACCCGGCCACCGACCCGCTCGCGGGCCTCCAGCACGGTGACCGAAAAGCCGGCCTTGCGCAGCTCGTAGGCGGATACCAGGCCGGAAATACCAGCGCCGACAATCACCACGCGCTTGCCGTTGCCGCCGCTTGCGGCCAGTTGCAGGGGTTGGAAGGTGGCAGCCAGGGCATTCTGCCCCAGCGCGCCCAGGGCTGCCGAATAGCCGCCAATGGCGGCGAGGCGGGTGATCAGGTCTCTACGGGACAATCCCATGTCGCATGCTCCGAGAAGGTTGGGTTCGGATGTGCGCAACGGGCGGATCGAAGGGAGGGACCCGACGGCGGCTGGCACAAATCCATTTGCCTCCGCCATGTTGGGGTCGGTTTACAGAACCTAATGGACTTTCACGGTGCTGTGAAAGGCTTTTTGGTTCTATGTTAATTATGTTTATTACTGATAAAGCTAATCAGTATAAATGCGTAATGCTGATGTTTTGGCGGGGACCCTGTGGGAGCGGCTTTAGCCGCGAACACCGGCGCAGCCGGTGCCATGCACCGTGTTGGATTCTTCGCGGCTAAAGCCGCTCCCACAGGGTACGAGGATCGCTTGCGAGTTCAGTTATCTGTCCGACAGCGCGGCCCAAAGGGCTGGGCGATCTCCCACAAGGTCCCTGCCAAGGCAACGAAAGGGCCTGCACAGGCGGCAGGGCCTATGCAGAACGCGTACTGCGTCCTGCCTCACGCTGGGCCACCAGTGCGCGGATCCGCGGAATCAGCTCCTGCCCGTACTCCACGGCATCGCGCAACTGCTCGAAGCCACGGAACAGGAAGGTGCTCACACCCAGTTCGTAGTAGGCCAGCGCCGCTTCGGCCACCTGCTCGGGCGTGCCCACCAGTGAGGTGGAATTGCCGGCCCCGCCGCCCAAAGCTGCGATTTCGGTCCACAGCCGGGTATCGTGCACCTTGCGCTGGCCGGCCAGCTGTACCAGGCGCTCGGAGCCGACATTGCTCTTGCCGAAATTCTTCTCGCGGCGGTTGCCCTGGCGGATGCCGATGCGCTGCCTGGCATCGGCCAGGATGCGTTCGGCCCGCGCCCAGGCCTCTTCCTCGGTGGCCCCCAGGATCGGCCGCAGCGACAGGCTGAAGCGGATGTGATTCTCCCGCCCGTGGCGAGCCGCGGCCTTGCGCACCTGGGCAATGCGCTCGCGCACCTGCTCCAGTGGCTCCCCCCACATCATGTACACATCGGCGTGTTTCGCCGCGACCTCCACCGCCGCGTCCGAAGCGCCGGAGAAGTACACCGGCAGCTTGCCCACCGGCTTGACCAGGGTCAGGTTGTCTTCCACCCGGTAATGCTCGCCGTGGTGGTCGAACGGTGTGGTCTGCGTCCAGGTATTGCGTAGTACCTGCAGGTATTCGTCGGTGCGGGCGTAGCGGGCGTCCTTGTCGAGGAAGTCGCCGTCGCGCTGCAGGTCGCCGCTGTCGCCGCCGGTGATCACGTTGATCGAGGCGCGGCCGCGGCTGAGCTGGTCGAGGGTGGCGAACTGGCGAGCGGCGAAGGTTGGCGCCTGGAACCCGGGGCGGTGCGCCACCAGCAGGCCGATGCGCTCGGTCAGCGCGGCTACGTAGCTGGCCAGTATCATCGAGTCCGGCGCGCTGGTGTTGACTGCCAGCAGGGCCTTGTCGAAGCCGGCGTATTCCTGGGCCTGGGCGAAGGCCTTGATGAAATCAAGGTCGACCAGCGGGCCGCGCGGGGCCTGTGATTCGCTGCTTTCCTGGGGGCCGATGAGGCCGATGAATTCTAGGCTCATGCAATGGAACTCCTTTTCGTGTGGGGCGGATTCAGGCAGCTGCGATCTGCCCGCGACGCAGCGTGTTGCGGTTGGTCGGAACGCTCAGGCCAAAGCTGTCGCGCAGGGTGCTGCCGCTGTATTCGCTGCGCACCAGGCCGCGCGCTTGCAGCAGGGGCACCACCAGCTCGGTGAAATACTGCAGGCCATCGGGCAGCAGCGAGTTGATGATGAAGCCGTCGGCGGCGCCGTCTTCGAACCAGTCCTGCAAGGCGTTGGCGACCTGCTCGGGGGTGCCGGTGAAGTCGCGTCTTGGGCGCGAGAAGCGCAAGGCCAGTTGGCGCAGGCTCAGGCTTTCGTCGCGGGCCAGTTGCTTCAACTGGTCGGCGGTGCCCTTGTGGCTGTTGTCGCCGAGGGTGCCCAGGTCGGGGAACGGTGCATCCAGCTCGTGCTGGCTGAAGTCATAGTCGTTGAACGGGCGGCCGAGGGCGACCAGGGCGTCCTCGATGCTCACCAGGTCGACGGCCTGCTGGTAGCGGCGCTCCACCTCTGCTTCGTCGCGGCCGACGATGGGGCGGATGCCCGGCAGGATGAACAGCTGGTCCGGGTCGCGGCCATGGCTTGCAGCGCGTTGCTTCAAATCCTGGTAGTAGGCGCGGGCATCGCTGAACGACTCGGGGTTGACGAAGATCGCATCGGCGTTCTGCGCGGCGAAGTTGCGCCCGTCCTCCGACACGCCGGCCTGGAAGATCAGCGGCTGGCCCTGGGGCGAGCGCTGGATGTTCAGCGGGCCCTTGACCTTGAAGAACTCGCCCTTGTGGCCCAGGGTGTGCAACTTGGCCGGGTCGAAGAATTCGCCGCTCTGCTTGTCGCGGGTGAAGGCGTCGTCTTCCCATGAGTCCCACAGGCCCTTGACCACTTCGACGTGCTCACGGGCGATGCGGTAGCGCACGGCGTGGGGCGGGTGTTGGTCCTTGCCGAAGTTGTCGGCGGTGCCCGACAGCCATGAGGTGACCACGTTCCAGCCGGCGCGGCCGCCGCTGATCAAATCCAGCGAGGCGAGCTGGCGGGCGACCTGGAACGGTTCGGTATAGCTGACCGTGACCGTGGCCACCAGGCCGATATGGGTGGTGACCGCCGCCAGTGCCGAGAGAATGGTCAGCGGCTCGAAGCGGTTGAGGTAGTGGGGGCTGGAACGGGCATGGATGTGCAGGCTGTCGGCGATGAAGGCGAAATCGAACTTGGCCGCCTCGGCCAATTGCGCCTGCTGCTTGTAGAAACCGAAGTTGACGCTGGCGTCGGCCAGCGCCTCGGGGTGGCGCCATTCGCCCCAGCCGTGGCCGACACCGTGGATCATTGCGCCAAGATGGATCTGTCTTTTGCTCATGTTCAATACCTCTTGCCAGATAAGCCTCAATGTCTGATCCGCGCGGCACGCCCGTGCCGCACGGCAAAACGGTCAAACCGCCACGGGCAGCACGCTGCGCGAATGCCCGGGTATCGCCTCGATCAGCGCCCGCGTATAGGCGCTGGCCGGCTGGCCGAACACCTGCACCGCCGGCCCTTGCTCGACCACCTGGCCGCGCTGCAGCACCAGCACCTGGTCGGCCATGCTCGCCACCACCGCCAGGTCGTGGGAGACCAGCACGTAGGCCATTCCCAGCTCGCGCTGCAGCTCATCCAGCAGGGCGAGGATCTGCGCCTGCACCGACACGTCCAGCGCACTGACCGGTTCGTCGAGCAGCAGCACCTCGGGCTCCAGGGCCAATGCCCGGGCGATCGCCACCCGTTGGCGCTGGCCGCCCGACAGCTCCCGGGGCAGGCGATCGAGGAAGTGCACCGGCAGCTGTACCCGCGTGATCAGTTCACGGGCCCTGCGCTCCAGGGCCTCGCCCTTGAGCAGGCCGAACGACACCAGCGGTTCGACGATGCTGTCGAACACGGTGAAGCGCGGGTCGAGCGCGGCGAACGGGTTCTGCTGCACCAGCTGGATGCGCCGGCGCAGGGGGCGGAACTGCCGCCAGCTGCAGGCACTGACGTCCACGCCAGCGAACTCCACCCGCCCGTGGCTGGGCTTTTCCAGCCCGAGGGCGATCCGTAGTGCGGTGCTCTTGCCTGAGCCCGACTCGCCGACGATGGCCAGGGTCTGCCCGGCATGCACCTCAAGGTTCAGGTCATGCAGGGCGGTGAAGTGGGCATCCTGCCCGGGCAACGCGAAGTGCTTGCCGACGTTGCTCAGGCGCAGCAGCGCTGCCTGGCCCCTCGGCGCGCCAGGCCTGCGCCGTGGCACGAAGGCCGGCGCGGCGTTGAGCAGGTCGCGGGTGTAGGGCTGCCGTGCGCCCCAGAGAATCTGCCTGGGCGAGGCCTGCTCGACGAGCTCACCCTGTTTCATGACCAGCAGGCGGTCGGCGCGGTCGCAGGCCATGCCCAGGTCATGGGTGATGATCAGCAGCGAGATGCCGCGCTCGGCCACCAGCTGTTGCAGGTGGTCGAGGATGCGCCGCTGTACCGTCACGTCCAGCGCGCTGGTGGGCTCGTCGGCGATGATCAGCCGCGGCTCGCCGGCCAGGGCGATGGCGATCAGCACCCGCTGGCGCATGCCGCCGGAAAGTTCATGGGGGTATTGGCGGGCGCGCAGCGCCGGGTCGTCCAGGCCGACCTGGGCCAGCAGCTCCAGCACATCGGCATCCACCGTCGGGTAGCGTCGGCCGCGAGCCAGCAGCAAGGCCTCGGCAATCTGCCGGCCGATGCGCAGGGTCGGGTTGAGGCTGACCATCGGGTCCTGCGGTACCAGGCCGATGGTGCGCCCGCGCACCTGGCGCCGGGTACGCTCGCTGGCCCGTGCCACATCCACGCCGTCGACCCACAGCTGGCCCTGCTCGATGCGGGCATTGCCCGGCAGCAGGCCGAGCAGGGCATTGGCCAGGGTCGACTTGCCCGAGCCGGACTCGCCGACGATGGCCAGCGTCTCGCCCTGGGCCAGGCTGAACGACAGCTGGCGCAAGGCCTGGATGGGTTGCCCGGCGAAGGTGTAGCTGACACTCAGGTCGCGGACCTCGATCAGGGGGCGCAGGCTCATCGGGCATGCTCCTCGGCGCTGCGCGCCAGGTGGTTGAGGCTGAACACCACGGCTACCACGAACAGCCCTGGCAGCAGGGAGACCCAAGGGGCGGTGATCAGGAAGTGGCGGCCGTTGGCGATCAGCGTGCCCCATTCCGCCGCCGGCGGCGCCGCGCCGAAGCCGAGGAAACTCAGCCCGGCGGTGGCCAGGATGGCGGCGCCGAAGTCCAGGGTGGCGAGCACCGCCACCGGGCCCCAGGCGTTGGGCAGCACATGGCGCAGCAGTGTGCGCGCCCAGCTGGCACCGCCCAGGCGGGCGGCCTCGACATAGGGTAGGGTCTTGATGCGCAGCACTTCGGCGCGGGTGGTGCGGGCAAAGCCCGGGATGATGCCGACGCCCACGGCGACTGCCACAGGCACCGTGCCGAAGCCGATCGCGGTGACGATGGCCAATGCCAGCAGCAGGCCGGGCAGTGCCAGCAACACGTCGATCAGGCGCATCAGCGCCGCGTCGACGCGCCCACCGGCAAAGCCGGCCAGCACGCCCAGGCCGAGGCCACCGAGCAGGGCGATGGCCACCGCCAGCAATGCGGCCAGCACCGACAGGCGCGCGCCATAGACCACCCGGGTATACAGGTCGCGGCCCAGCTCGTCGGTGCCGAACCAGTGCACCACGCCGGGGGCACTGAGCTTGTCGGCGGGCGAGGTGGCGTAGGGGTCGAAGCTGGTCAACAGCTGTGGGGCCAGTGCCGCGAACAGGGCGAACAGCACGATCAATAGCGCCAGGCTGAAGCCGGGCCGGCGCAGTAGCGGGATCAGGGCCTGACGGGCGCGCTGCAGGTACGTGCGCCGCTTCCAGGCGCTGGCAGGATGTGCCACCTCGCCCGTGGGCTGGGTGTCGATCGGGGTCAGGGAAAGGTCGATGGTCATCTCAGCTCACCTTGGCCGTGTGGGTGATGCGTGGGTCGAGGTACGGGTAGAGCAGGTCGACGATCAGGTTCACCACCACGAAGGCGGTGGCCGATACCGCGACGATCGCCAGCACCACCGGGATGTCCTGGCGCAGCACGGCCTCCTGGGCCAGGCGGCCGACGCCGTTGCGCGAGAAGATGGTTTCCACCAGCACCGCGCCGGAGACCGTATTGCCGACCTGCAGGCCGATCAGGGTCAGCAGCGGCAAGGCTGCGTTGCGCAAGCCGTGGCGCGCCTGCACCTGGGCCCGGCTCAGGCCCTTGGCGAAGGCGGTGGTGATGTAGGGTTCCTGCCATACGCCCTGAAAGCCGCGCTGCAGCACCTGGGCGTACACCGCGGCGCTGGGGATCGCCAAGGTGATCGCCGGCAGCACCAGGCTGGCCAGGCCCTGGCTGCCGGTGGCCGGGAACCAGCCGAGGGCGAAGGCGAATACCTGGATCAGCAGCAGGCCCATCCAGAACACCGGCACCGAGAAACCCAGCGACGGCAGGCGTGCCAGGGCGGTCTTCAGTGGCCGCCATTGCAGGTAGGCGGTCAGGTAGGCCAGGCCGACCCCGGCCAGCAGCGACAGGGCGATGGCCGCGCCGGCGAGGGCCAGGGTCTGCGGCAGGCGCTCGGCCAGCAGCGCGGTGACCGGCCGGCCCAGTGACAACGACTGCCCGAGGTCACCGTGCAGGGCGCGCCACAGCAGGTCGAAGTACTGCTCGAGCAGCCCCTTGTCCAGACCGTAGTAGGCACGGGCCTTGGCCAGGTCCTCGGGTGACAGGCCATCGGCCTCCATGCCCGAGGCGCTGAGCATGATCGCCAGGGTGTCGCCCGGTAGCAGGTAGAGGATGAAGTAGGTGATGGTGTAGGCGCCCCACAGCACCAACAGGGCCTGGCCGATGCGGCCGATCAGGTAGCGTTTCATGGCTGGCCGACCTGGATGTCACTGAGCAGCGCGAAGCCTTCTGCAGTCCAGCGGAAGTCCTTGACCCGCGGCGCGGTGGCGGCTTGCCAGACGCGCTCGTACAGCGGGAACGCCGACGCCTCGTCGACCAGCAGGTCCTGCAGCTGGCCATAGGCCTGGGCCCGTTGCGGTGTGGCGGTGGCGGTGATGCCGCTGTCGAACAGCGCCTGGGCCCTGGCCAGGGTGTGCGGTTCGTAGGTGTTGGTGGCCAACGTGGTGCTGCTTGCTGCCCGCGGGTCGAGGATGGTCTGCAGGATGATCGGGTCGGCGCGGGTCATGTAGGTGGAGGTCAGGTCGTAGTTGCCGGACGCGTTCCCGGCCACCCATTCGGCGCGGGTCAGCACATTGAGCTTCAGGTCGATGCCGACCTTGCGCAACTGGTCCTGCACCAGCACGTCACCGGCGCTTTCGGCCGGGGTCAGGTTGTAGCGCAGGGTCAGGCGCTGGCCGTTCTTGTGCCGGTAGCCGTCCTCGCCCTTGTGCCAGCCGGCGGCCTCGAGCAGTTGCTCGGCGCCCGTAGGGTCATAGGCGAGCTTGTCGGCCTGGGGCTTGAAGTACGGCGTGGTGACGTCGTAAACGCTGCTCACCACCGGGAACGCGGCGTTGTACACGGTATGCGCGTAGCTGGTGCGGTCGATGGCCTTCTGCAGTGCCAGGCGCACCTGGCGGTCGGCCAGCAGGCGGTCGTTGCGCGTGTTGGGGTAGAGGTTGAGCGCCGGGCCCGGCAGTGAGCGGCTCTGGATGGTCGCGCCCTTGGACTGGAACAGCTTCAGGTCGACTTCCGAGAACGGGTTGCGCGGCCACAGGATGTCGGCTTTGCCCTGCAGGAACAGGCCGTTGCGCACGCTTTCCTCGGGGATGTAGCTGATGTCCACGGCATCGAGGTGCGCCGGGCCCTGGTTGTGCATGTTGGCTGATGGCCAGGCGTAGTCGGCGCGCTTGACCAGCCGGGCGCCCACCTCCGGGGTGTAGTGCTCGAGGATGAACGGGCCGGTGCCGATGATGTTGCCCAGTGAGCGCGCCTGGGCAGTCAGCTTGTAGGAGGCCGGCGCAAGGATGGCCAGGTTGGTGGTCGAGGTGGCCTGCAGGAAACCGGCGTTAGGTTTGGCCAGGACCAGGCGCACGGTGAAGTCGTCCAGTACCTCGGCGTGGTCGTAGCCGGCCAGGTAGGTAGCACCGAAGGTGGCCGGCAGCTGCGTGGCGAAGGCCTTGTTGCTGTCGAAGGCGGTTTTCACGGCGTGGGCGTCGAAGCGTTCGCCGTTGCTGAAGGTGACGTCCTGGCGCAGCTGGAAGGTGTAGCTCAGGGTATCGGCACTGACCTCCCAGCTTTTTGCCAGCCAGGGGATGATGCGGCCGGTTTGCGGGTCCTGGTCGGTCAGGGACTCGGCGACATTGCGCAGCAGCACGCGGTGCTCCAGCCAGTAGACCTGGAAGGGGTCGACGCTGACCAGGGTGGTGTTGTCGCCCCAGAAGGCGATGCTCAGGGTGTTGCTGGCCGAGGTGTTGTCGGCTGGGGAGCAGGCGGTCAGGGCCAGGGCCAGGGAGCCGATGGCGAACAGGCGGTGCAGTGGGGGCATGGGATGGTCCTTCATTGAATTGGGGTTATCTGTGCCGGCCTCTTCGCGGGTAAACCCGCTCCCACAGGTACGGCGCTCCACTCAAGGGAGGTGAAATCCCTGTGGGAGCGGGTTTACCCGCGAAGAGGCCGGTACAGGCGACAGCTGCCTTCCAGTCAGTCCTGGTAATCGCGGCCCTCGCGGTCCAGCTGCCGGATCAACGCATCCCAATGCCGCTGGATGCCTTCCCCCTTGCCATCGGAAAACCGCTTCGACTGTTCATGCACCTTGGCAATCGCCGCCTGCGATGCATGCAGCAGCTGGTCATTGCCCCCGGCCTGGGCCGCCACCTGGATGTTGCAGGCCCGCTCCAGCCCATGCAGCTCACGGAACGCGTGCTCGACGCTGATCCCCCCGGTGAGCAACCCGTGGTTGCGCAGGATGAGGATGTTGCTGTCGCCCAGGTTGGCCACCAGCCGCTGCTGTTCGTCCAGGTCCAGGGCCACGCCTTCGTAGTCGTGGTAGACCACCCGGCTGTAGTAGGCCAAGGCGTGCTGGGAGATCGGCAGCAGGCCGTCGCGCTGGGCCGATACCGCTGCGCCATCGCGGGTGTGGGTGTGCAGCACGGCCTTCAGGTCGGGGCGGGCGCGGTGGATTGCGCTGTGGATCACGTAGCCGGCCTGGTTGATGCCCAGCCCCAGCGGGTCGTCGATGATGGTGCCGTCGACGTCGACCTTGACCAGGTTGGAGGCGGTGATTTCGTCGAACAGCAGGCCGAAGGCGTTGATCAGGAAGTGTTCGTCCGGCCCCGGTACGCGGGCCGAAAAGTGCGTGTAGATGTGGTCGGTCCAGCGGAACAGGGCGGCCAGGCGGTAGGCGGCAGCCAGCTTGACCCGTACCTCCCACTCTTCGGCGCTGACCCGGTCGCGCACCTTGTCGGTGCTGGTAGTGACGGCAGACAGTGAACTCATGGTGTGCTCTCCGGTAATCAGTAGCCGCGCGCGGTGTCGACCAGGTTGGCCAGGGGCGCCTGCTCGCGGTAGCGGTGGAAGTTGGCGATGAAGGCTTCAAGCAGGGCCGGGTAGCCGTCCTCGGAAATGGCCGAGGTGTGCGGCGACAGAAACACCCGTGGGTGGTGATACAGCGGGTGGCCGGCGGGCAGCGGCTCGGGGTCGGTGACATCCAGGCTGGCGCGGCCGATCAGGCCTATGTCCAGGGCCTCGAGCAGGGCCTGCTGGTCAAGCAGGCCACCGCGGGCGATGTTGATCAGGTGCAGGCCAGGGCGGGCATGGGCCAGCACCTGACGGTCGACCAGGCCACGGGTGGCGGCGGTGAGTGGGGCGGCCAGCACCAGGTGGTCGCTGCCGGCGAACAACTGCTGCAGGTCGGCGGCGCGCTCCACCCCGGGCACCTCGGCGATGGCCTGGCCGGGGCGGCTCAAGGCCAGCACCTGCATGCCAAGGGCCACCGCCTTGCGCGCCAGGCTCTGGCCGATACTGCCAAAACCGAGAATGCCCAGGGTGCGGCCGCGCAATGGCGCCAGCGGGGTCAGGCGCCAGTCGGCATCCTTGACCCACAGCCCCGGCAGTTGCTTGGCGGCGGCGAACACCAGGGCCAGGGCGAATTCGGCCACCTGCTCGGCATTGGCGCCCTTGCCGCTGGTGACCGGTGTGCCCTGGAACACCCAGTCGGGGTAGAAGTCGATGCCCGAGGACACCAGCTGCACCCACTTCAGGCCCCAGGGCCAGCCTGGCGGCGGGGTGTCGATGCGCTGCCCGCGCACGTTGATCGGGCGCAGGATGAATACATCGGCAGGGGCTTGCAGGGCCAGCTGGCCGGGGGCGATATCGATGACTTCATGGTCCGGCAGGTGTTCGCGCAGGTGCTGGTTGGCCTGGGCGTCGAGCTGGCTGGCGATGATCGAATGGCTCATGCCTGCACCTCCGCCAGCGCCGCGCGGCCGGCCTGGCCGAACACCACATCGTCCTGCGGGGTGTGGATGCGGCTGCAGAGCACGTCGCGGTAGTGCCGTTCCAGCGGATTGCGCCGCGACAGCCCGGGGTTGCCGGCGGCCTCGATGGCCAGCTCCACGGCCTGGATGGCATTGGCGCTGACCAGGTGCTTGAGCTGCCCGGCATGCTGCGCGGCGACCTGCCCGGCGGTGGCTGCGTCAAGCAGGCCCTGGTTGGCGAACAGCAGGGTGTCGATGCGCCCCAGCACATCCTGGAAGCGCGGCAGGCTGGCCAGCGGCGCGCCCAGGTTGGAGGGGGCACGCTGCTTGAGAAAACCCGCCAGCCAGTCGCGGGCGGCACGGGCCACGCCGTCGTACACCGCCGGCAGCAGTACGGCCATCCACAGCAGGCTCTCGCCGTCGAGCTCGGCCTTCGGTGCGCTTGCCAGGCTGACGCTGACGGCATGGTCGAGGGGGATCAGCACGTCATCGAAGCGCACTTCATGGCTGCAGGTGGCGCGCATGCCCAGGTGGTCCCAGTCATCGATGATGGTGATGCCGGGCGTGTCGCGATGCACCAGGAAGCCGCCGACCAGCGGGTCGGCGTCGTCGCTGCGGCCCCAGACCAGGTACCAGGTCAAGCCGTGGCTGCCGGTGGAGTAGATCTTGCGCCCGCTCAGGCGCCAGCCCTCGGCTGTGCGCCGCGCCACGGTGGCGGGCAGGCCGCCGCGGGCCGGGGTGCCGAGTTCGGGTTCAACGCGCAGGGCATTGATCAGTGCGCCCTGATGCACGGCATCGCGGGCCACGCGCTGGCGCAGGTGTTCGGGCCAGCGGGCCTCGTCCTGCAGGCGAAAGTGCTGCAGGTACTGCATCACCAGGATCAACGCGGTAGCCGGGTCGCCCTTGCCGACCGCGCCGATCACCCGACGGGCGCTGGCCAGGTCCGCGCCAGTGCCACCGAGTGCGCGGGGTACGGTGAAGGCGAGCAGGCCGTGGCGGTGCAGCAGGTCGAAATTGTCCTGGGGGAACTGCGCGCTGCGGTCGTAGCGTTCGGCGTTGGCCGCGAGGGCCTGCGTCAGCTCGGCGAGGGCGCTGTCGGAGGGGTGACTCATGGGGTTTCATCCCTGAATGACGGTGTGTTGCTAAGACCGTATTCGTATGGATGAACGCTGTAAAAGTCTTTTTGGTTCTATGCTAATTATTTGTTTTAAGAATTTATTGTTTTTACTGTTATGCATGAATTGCATTTATTGGCGGGGCGCCAGGCGCCCCTGCGTGGTCAACCCAGGAGCCTGTGCCCTGCCACCTCACCGAAAAGCTCGACCGGTTCTTGCAGGTTGCCCAGGTAACGTGGATGGAACAGCCACAGGTCTACCTGCGGCTTGAAATCACTGACATTGATCACATCCAGCGCATCGCGGTGGCGGCTGGCCTGCAACAGTGGTTCGGGCACCAGCCCCAGGCCCTGGCCATTGGCGACCAGGCCCAGTTGCAACTCGGTGCCGAAGGTTTCCAGGTTGATTGACAGGCTCAGCCCCTGTTCACTCAGCGCCCGCTGCAGACCGGCGCGGAAACCACAGCCGTCGGGGTTGAGCACCCAGCCACGGGTGTAGCAGTCCTTGAGCTTGTAGCTGCGCTTGGTGACGCTGCCCTTGGCGGCTACCACCTTCAGCGGCATGCGCGCGATCGAACGGCTGGCGATGCCTTCGGGGAAGATCTTGCCCGGTGGGAACAGCGCGGCGGCGGCGTCCAGTTCAGCGTTTTCCATGCGCGCGATGAGGCTGCTGCCCCAACCGCTGCTGACCTGGGTGCGCAATTGCGGGTAGGCCTCGCGAATCTGCGCCAGGGCATCGAGCAGCACCACGTCACCCAGGGTTTGCGGCACACCCAGGCGCAGGGTGCCCGAAGGCGCGCCATCGTTGGCCACCAGTTCGCGCAGCGAGTCGATCTCGCGCAGGATCGCCTTGCACTGCTCGTACACCCGCAGGCCCATGGGGGTGGGCTTGAGCGGCTTGGTGTTGCGGTCGAGCAGGGTGGCGCCAAGGTCTTCCTCGAAGTTCTGCACCCGGCGGGTGATCGCCGGTTGCGTCAGTTGCAGGGCCTCGGCGGCGAGGTTGGTGGATTGGCAGCGGATGACCGCGACGAAGGCGTCCATATCATCGATTTTCATAATTGGCGCTCACAGGGTCGGAGGGAAAATAAGGCATTAGCATAATCTGCCTGGCGGGTAATGCCATCGGTTCTGTTTTGATAGATGAAAACGCATATTAGGATATTCCTAAAATCAATTTAATTTATTTGACGGATCTCGCTAGAGTCGCCTGGCACGGGCCGCATGATGCTGCCCGCCCAGACACCGAGGAACGCCATGTCCATCCGATCGAAGCTGCTGACCCTGGCCGCGGCCCTGCTGCTGGCCAGCCAGGCCGGCGCCGCCGAGCGCCTGACCCTGCGCATCGGCGACCAGAAGGGCAACATGCGCGCCCAGCTGGAAGCCGCAGGCGCATTGCGCGACCTGCCGTACGACATCCACTGGGCCGAGTTCCCCGCTGCCGCGCCGCTGGCCGAGGCGCTCAATGCCGGGGCGATCGATGCCGGCATCATCGGTGATGCGCCGCTGCTGTTCGTGCTGGCTTCGGGGGCACCGGTCAAGGCCATTGCCGTGGACAAGTCCGACCCCTATGGCACGGCGCTGCTGGTGCGTCCTGACGCGCAGCTGCACAGCGCGGCAGAGCTCAAGGGCAAGCGCATCGCCACCGGTCGCGGGTCGATCGGCCATCATCTGGCCCTCAAGGCGCTGGACCAGGTCGGCTTGAGTGAGAAGGATGTGGAGTTCCGCTTCCTTGGGCCGGTGGATGCCAAGATCGCCCTGGCCAACGGCTCGGTGGACGCCTGGTCGACCTGGGAACCCTACACCGCGCTGGCCGAGCTGAGCGGGCAGGGCCGGGTGCTGGTCAACGGCCGCGGCCTTTCCAGCGGCAACAGCTTCCTCGCCGCCACCGACAAGGCACTGGATCAACCCGAGCGGCGCGCGGCGTTGCAGGACTACCTCAACCGCCTGGCCGGGGCGCAGGTCTGGGCCAACCAGCACCTGGACAGCTACTCGAAAACCCTGGCCGCGATCATCGCCTTCCCCGAGGACGCCGCTCGCTTGCAGTTCGAGCGCCGCCAGCTGCGCTGGCAGGTGATCGACCCGCAGACCGTGGCGCAACAGCAGGACACCGCCGATTTCTACAACGCCCACGGCCTGATGAGCGAACGCCTCGATGTGGCACCGACCTTCGCCACCGGCTTCACCCTGCCCGATGCCGCCACGCTGGCCGCGCAACCCTGACTCCGGAGACCTCTACATGTCCTTCAAACCCCTGCGCCAGCTTGGCCTGGCGCTGCTGGCCAGCGCCTTGCTGCCGAGCCTCGCCAGCGCCGAACAGACCCTGCGCATCGGCTACCAGAAATCCTCGACCCTGCTGACCCTGCTCAAGGCCCGCGGCAGCCTCGAACAACGCCTGCAGGCCGAGGGCATTCGCGTCAGCTGGCACGAGTTCCCCAGCGGCTTGCCATTGCTGGAGGCGCTGAACCTGGGCAATGTCGACCTGTCGGCGGATGTTGCCGACACCGTACCGGTATTCACCCAGGCTGCTGGCGCCAGGCTCACCTACTTCGCCCGGGAGACGCCATC
Source organism: Pseudomonas asiatica (assembly GCF_040214835.1). Lineage (NCBI taxonomy): Bacteria > Pseudomonadati > Pseudomonadota > Gammaproteobacteria > Pseudomonadales > Pseudomonadaceae > Pseudomonas > Pseudomonas asiatica. Next base: position 2,550,967 of record NZ_CP157874.1, read on the forward strand.
GCCAACGGCCCAGGCCATCCTGGTACCCGCGGACTCGCCACTCAGGACCCTGGCCGACCTCAAGGGCAAGCGCGTGGCGGTGACCAAGGCCGCTGGCAGCCACTATTTGCTGATCCAGGCCCTGGCCAAGGCTGGGCTGACCTTCAAGGACATCACCCCGGCCTACCTGATCCCTGCCGACGGCCGCGCCGCCTTCGAGAACCACAAGGTCGATGCCTGGGTAACCTGGGACCCTTACGTGGCCAGCGCCCAGCGCCAGCAGAACGCCCGCATCCTGGCCGATGGCAGCGAACTGGCCAGCTACCAGCGCTACTACCTGGCCAGCAGCGACTATGCCCAGGCCCACCCCGAAGTGCTGCAGCAGGTGTACCAGGCCCTGCGTGAGGCAGGTGTCTGGACCAAGGCCAACCCGGCGGCCGCAGCACGCATCCTCGGGCCGTTGTGGGGCAACCTGGACAGTGCCACGGTGCAGCAGGCCAATGCCCGGCGCAGCTACGACGTGCAGCCGGTGAAGCCGGAGAACCTGGCCGAGCAGCAGCGCATCGCCGATGCGTTCTACCGCGAAGGGTTGTTGCCCAAGGCGGTGGATGCCAAGGCGGTGAGCTTGTATCAGCCGGTTGCAGACTAGCGTGGGTTGTCTGTTTGGTTTGTTCTGTCTTGTTTTCAATCTCCGCTTTCGGACGAAAGCGGTAACTATCAACTAATGGATTTGGCCATTTCCGACGTTCCAGTCCAACCGGTCTGCTCATAGACCGGTTTACCCGTCTCGGTTGCGTGCAGGACAGCGAAGGTGATGCCTCGGCGAGCGAACTCGGCGTCAGCAGCTTGCATCAAGGCTGAAGCCAGGCCACGGCGGCGGTAGGCCGGCTGGACGAAAACATTCAGCACGTACCCACGCTTGTCCAGGGTCGGGTGCGATGGATGGGGAGGCCAATCAATGCTCATCAAGCCAATGGCTGCGACAGGTTGGTCGCCATCCAGGAGCTTGAAACCGTAGTACCGACCGTCACCGAGCCGCTCTTCAAGCCATGGGCGAAAGTGCTGAGTCATGACTTGCAGCTTTTCAGGGTCGCCACCTGCCTCAAGAAACATCTCCTGGCGATGTGAGCAGATCATTTCTGCGTCAGCGGGCTCGACACGCCGGCACTCCAAGCCTGAAAACTTTCCACATCCTTGTAGGTCGATCATCGTTTATCCCGTGTCAGTGGCCGATTCATGGAAAGGCAGCCTATGGCACCTTCAGGCCTGTTTGCAATGGCTAACGATCGACCTTGGCAAGCCACTCAGCTTTTGTCATCTCTCATGGAACTGTACATAACTCATTGAATCAGCAGGGCCCATGTAGGAGCGGCCTTGCGTCGCGATGGGGCGCGCAGCGGCCCCGGCAACTTCAACTGTTGCGCATCAATCCTGGGGCCGCGATGCGGCCCTTTCGCGACACAAGGCCGCTCCTACAGGTACAGCGACAACCTCGAGAGCAACGATGATCAGGCTTGTACCGCATTGACCCCGCCAGTGGGCATGGATTTTTTGCGCACCGCTTGATAGAGAAGGCTGGACACCATGAAGCCCACGATGGCCAGTATGCTCATCAAGGTGAACACATAGTTGTAGCCCTGTTGACCAGGGAAGTGGTCGAGGAGCGCGCCATAGATGACGTAGGCAAACATGCCGGGGGCATAGCCGATCAGGCAACCGATGCCGAAGGCCGAGCCGGTGATGTGCTGGGGAATGCCGACTTCGCCCATGGGTGCCCAGAACACGCCGCGCATCGAGAACACAATCAGGGCGAAGGAAAGGGTGGCCGCCATCCCCGCATAGATGAAGCCCGGGCTTTTGGGAATCAGCATGATCACGCCCATCAGCGGCAGTAAGGCCAGGAATGCCCACTTCAGGTAACGGCTGGTGCTCTTGAACTGCTTGTCGGCAATGAAACCACCGGCAGGCCCGCCGAGGATTTTCAGGAAGTACTGGTTGATGATGCCGTAGGCACCTACCAACGCCACGGGCAACCCGTACATTTCCTTGAGGTAGGGAATGAAATAGGTCAGGCCGCAGTAGACGATGTAGACCATGAACACGTTGAGACTGACCAACCAGATACCGGGTACCTTGATCGCCTCCATCAGGTTCGCCAGACCGTTTTTCGGCTTGGCGGCCGATTGCGTGTTACCGCCCTTGAGCAGGAGCCAGGTCAGGGTGCCGGCCAGAATGTCGATGACCGAGTAGAACAGGATCGCCGACTTCAGGCCGGTTTCCCCCGAGCCCATGGCGACGAACACGCCCAGTGCGGAAAAGGCCACCAGCGTATCAACCACGCCACGCCCGCCTTCCAGCAGGCCGAACAACCGGCCTTGCTCCTGATCGTCACCCAGATTACGGATGGCTTTGAGCAGCGATGGCCAGAACAGGCAGTCGGCACAGACGGCCAACAGGCTGAACACGATCAGCAAGCTGCTGAAGGGCGGAAAGGTTGCCAGGTACAACCCAAGAGCTCCGGTCCCGATCAGACCGAGGGGGATCAGTTTGCGCGTGTCATAGCGATCGGCGAGCAGGCCGCCAACCACAAACAGTGCAGTCGCGATGATCGCGTTGGCACTCAACAGCACGCCGATTTCAGTGTGGCTCAGGCCCATGAATTCCTGCATGGGGACATAGAAGGCGTCCTTGAGGTTCGCCAACTTGTAAATGGTGCCGCCACCGAGGATGAGAATCAGGAGTCTGAGCCATTTGGCCTTGTTTTGAGTTGTCATTATTGTTCTCCGGGCGTAATCGGGTCGTCAGGTTCAGGCGTTGGAAGGGGTGGCCAGGGTCAGTTCAGCCAAGGTGCGCAGTTCGCCCAGCAAGCGTCGGACATAGGCCACCTGATTGTTCGCCCAGCGGTGTTCGTCGGCCAGCATGCGCTCGAGCGAGTAGCCTTTCGGGAGCGGCGTTTCGCTCATCTCCCGGTAAGCAATGAATGGATCGGCCGCTTCAAGGCTCTGCCGGAAGGCCGGGGCCACGTAGTGATTTTCCTGCTCGAGAATGAACGCGATCACCTGTGGGGTTGCTTCGCCCAGCATCAACAGTTCGAACAGCATGCGGGCGCTGGGCAGATCGTCTTCGTCGCTGCCTTGCAATACGCCGTAATGGCCGAAGCCGTTCTGTTCGGGGACGATGCGTACGCCCTTCAGGTGAGCCTGGCGGATGTGCGGCGCCAGGTTGTGCAGGGCCTGCAGGGGCTGTTCGCAGGCATTGATCATGTTGCCGAAGTCGAACAGGGCATGCAGGCGAGGGTGGTTGAGACGGTTGAGCAACTGCGCGATTTCGCTGCTCTTGAGTTCTTCATGCTGCTCGAAGTCAAAGTACAGATCGTTGGCGTCGGCCTGTTGCGCGAGGTAGTGCAGGTCGGTCTCGATCACGTCCATCACCCGCGACAGCGTGCCCTCGTAACGTGAGTAGACACGGATGTTGCGCACCCCCAGGGCCTTGGCGATGGCGATCACCTGGTCGACATCCTTTTTCAGCGTGCTGCTGATTTCCAGGTGCACATCCAGCCCCAGCGCCTTGGCCTTGCTGGCAAACGCCTGGAGCTGCTCTGGCGACATCTGGCTCAGGCTGTTTTCCTCGCCGTCGAGCAAGTGCAGGCTCAGGCCTTGCAGCTCGTGGCGATAGGCGAAGTCCAGCAGGTCGGCGGGGGTGACACGACCGTGGGTGAGGTTGGTCAGTAGCGGATAGGCGTGGGCAAACAGGCGCAATTGCCCGAGACGCTCAAGCAACCGCTGGGCCAGTGCTTCGGTCAGCACTGGAGCAGCTACCTGTTCGACCACCTTGTGGCTCAGCAAGGCGTTGAATCGTTCCTGGATCTTGTTGTTCATTAGAGTCGTTCCTGGTTCAGACTCCGGGTCTACCGGCGCAGCCTTTATCGCGCCAGTCAGGAACTCTCGATAGATCCATTATCAACTAATTGATAAGGCCACTTGCCTCGCATCAAGTGGCTGGCGGAAGGTAACCCAGCGCGCGCAAGGCCTGGGCCAGCTCCTCGACACGCTCTCGGGCCTGCTTTTCGGGCGTGCCGGCAAAGCCGATCAACAGGGCAGGCGGCAGGTCATGCTTGATGCGGTAGTCGCTTAAGGCGTAGGTGTGAATGTTGTGTCGGGCCAGTTGCCGGGCGATGTCAGTGTCACTGAGTTCGGGGGGCAGCCAGGCGATCAGGTGCATGCCGGCATCCGTCGGAGTAATCCTGAAAAAGCTGCCGATCTGCTTTTCAAGTTGTTCGATCAATGCCTGCTGGCGCGCCTTGTACAGTGCACGCATGCGGCGGATGTGCCCCAGGAAGTGGCCTTCGCTCATGAAGTCCGCCGTTGTGGCCTGAAGCAGCGTGGGCGGGCTGCGATCCATGACCGCGCGCAGGGTGCAGAAGGGCTCGACCAGAGCCTGCGGCAGAATCACGTAACCCAGTCGCAGTGACGGAAAGAGCACTTTGCTGAACGTGCCGACGTAGATCACCCGGGCCATCTGGTCCAAGGCATACAGTGCCGGGAGAAGTCGACCACTGTAGCGAAACTCGCTGTCGCAATCGTCCTCGATGATCCAGCTCTGATGCTGCGCAGCCCAGTCGATGAGTGCCTGGCGCCGCACATAACTCAGGGTGACACCCAAAGGATGCTGACGCGAAGGCGTACAAAATACCAGGCGCGCATCAGGGCACTCGGCAAGGCCTTGCTGGACATCGATCCCCTGCTCATCAATACGCAACGGAATGATCTTGGCCCCCTGGGCTTGCAACGCAATTCGCGCGGCGATGTGCCCAGGGTCTTCCATCCAGACACTGTCCTGCGGATTGAGCAGCAGCATGCCCAGCAGGTTGAACGCTTGCTGCGCGCCGGAAACGATCACCACTTGCTCGGCATTGCAGTCGATACCCCGCGCATCGAAGACGTATTCGGCAATCGCTGTGCGAAACGCCTGCAAGCCTTGCAACTCGCCATAACCCAGAATCGCCTTGGTCGGCTTGAGCAAATGACGGTTCATCAGGCGCCGCCAGATGGCTTGCGGAAATTCTTCATAGGTGCTGTGACTGGGCAGGAAGGAGGTCGGCGTCGCGGGGTCCCAGTCTGCATAGGACACCCCGCGAAAATGATCGCTGCGCAGCGACAGCATCGACTGGCTCAGTTCGGACAGGCGCGGTGGCTGGCGCGGTTGCTCGTCCTCGATACGCCGGCTTTCCCACTCAGTACCGACATACGTACCTGCACCCGTGCGCGAGGCCAGGAAACCTTCGGCGATCAACTGATCGAAAGCATTGAGGATGGTGATTCGCGACAGCCCCAACTCGATGCTCAAGGTCCGGGTCGACGGCAGGCGCACGCCCCCCTGAATTCTGCCGTTGAGTATCTGTTTGCGAATCTGCAGATACAGCTGGCGGTACAGGGGTATGGCACTGGCACGGTCCAGTTCGATAGCCGACAGCAGCAAACCTGTGGGGGATTTCATGACATGCTCGTCTGGTGAAATGGGACTTGGCCTGGAAACCGTCAGGCGACGGGGCTTTCAGGGTAGCGAGCGATACCCGATAAGTCATCCGTCCGGCTTTGATGTCCGGCGCAGGTTGGTGGCTGGATACTGCAGAAAAGACCGATTAAAGCGTCCGCTTTGGGTCGTTGACGCTCAGTCGGGAATGGCTGCTAACGACCCTTGGCTGTCATTTTGCCCAACAGCAATCATTGTGGGAGCGGGTTTACCCGCGAACACCGGCACCGCCGGTGCCATCCACCGCGGCGCCTGCTTCGCGGGTAAACCCGCTCCCACAGAGTACGCGTCGCGCTTACGAAACCAGTTATCTTTTAGCGTCCGCTTTGGGTCGTTAGCCGCCATTCGCGGTCGATCGCTTTTGGCCCAAAGTGGACGCTAAAGGATAACTGGTTTCGTAAGCGCGACGCCGTCCCTGTGGGAGCGGGTTTACCCGCGAAGAGGCCGGTGCAGGCGACACAACATGGTGATCACTGCTGATTGGCCAGCAGGTGATGAGTGAGAGGCGCCAACGGAAGTGTTACTGCACATTCCCTTCGCTTGAAACGCTTCCCTGACACCGGTAGTCTTTGCCCGCTGCTGTAAGTCCAGCGGCCGGGTTTGGTCACCCGCAATCATCAAGGCGCACAAGCGCCCGCTCTGCGATACAGTTGGCGCTTTTTTGTGCCCGCTGTTTCGTTTTATGGCGGCTGTGCGTGGGGCGCCTCCGTGCGCGCCGGTTTCCTTGATTCCCGGTTGACCAACCCGCGTACAGTCGCCACCCATTCGTTTGGTCACGTTGTGTGGCGGCTCCAGTGAATCAAGGAGCGACACAATGACAAAAGGCTTACCCGATCCTCCCGTACGCGCCACCACGGCGTCCTCCAGTTTCTCCACGTGCGAATGCAGCCATCCGCCATTGTTTGCCGTGCGTTCTGGGGTGGACTACGAAGATGCGCTGGTGCATCTGTCCACGCTGCTCAAAGGCGCGTTTGCGACCAATCTCAAGGCACTGGAGCTGGCCAAGGGAACCTGTCGTGATCTGTTGTTGAGCAATGACCATGGGCTGGATTCGGCCAAGGCGGTGGTGGAGGCGTTGCTGGATGGGGTGGAGAGGCAGCAGTTGGTTGGGCGGAAGACGGTGCCGGGTGTCTGACGAGCGTTTGGGCTTTGTTGGACTCAAGCGGCAGCCGTGATTGACCTCGAGGGCCTCTTCGCGGGTGAACCCGCTCCCACAGGTACAGCGCCAACTCGAAGCCCGGGCAGTACCTGTAGGAGCGGGCGCGCCCGAGAAGCAAGCGGCGCGGTGGATGGCACCGGCTTTGCCGGTGTTCGCGGGCATGCCCGCTCCCACAGGTACCGCGTGATCTCAAGTGCGACGCCGGCCCTGTGGGAGCGGGTTTACCCGCGAAGCAGGCGCCGCGGTGGATGGCACCGGCTGTGCCGGTGTTCGCGGGTAAACCCGCTCCCACAATGATCGCCGTTGGGCAAAACGACAGCTATGGGTCGTTATCCGCGGAACGCACCAGATCCAACCTGGCGGTCGTTCACCGCTGGCAGGCCCCCGCGCTGTACTGACCATAGCCCCGGATCAGGCTTTAGGTCGCCTTTCGCCAACCACCGATCGTCAGCTCCATCGACCTCCAAGCCTGTCGCCCGGTCAACCGGGAGACCCTAGGCCGCGATGGTGAACCAATGGACGTCTTTGCTGACAATGAAATGTCGACCCGCAGTGATGTGGTCGGGCAACTGATCGTGGCGTTTTCCCTGATTCTGCTGTTGGCCTTGTTGCTGGGGCTGTTCTCCCTCTACCGCCTCGCCGGGGCGCTGGACGCCCGAGAAGTGGAGCAGAGCCGCTTCTATGCTGAATCCGCCATGGCCCAGCTGCAGAAGAACGACAAGACGTTCCTGCTGACCCATGCCAACTGGCAGGCCGCCTATGATCACTTGGGCGGGCAGGTCGATGCACATTGGGCATACGACGAGGACAATGTCGGCGCCACGCTCTATACCTCCGATGGGTACGAAGGCGTATATGTGCTCGATGACGACGGTACGCGGTACGCAATACTGGACGGTAGGCTCAGCCAGCAGGGCCTGGAGCAGCATACCGTCAGTGCCGGCAAGATCCTGCAGGAGGCTCGGCAAGCAGCGCAGCACGATCAGGCGTCTTCAGGCTATCTGGTGTTTCGTGGCCAGCCGGCGGTGTACGTCGCTGCACTGATCCGCCCGCAGACCCAGCCGGCCCGCCCGCCGGGACCCACTGCGGTGTTGGTGTTCATTCGGGTTCTATCGCCACAGGTGCTCTTGCCGCTGGGCCAGGCGGCGGGGCTGTCCGGCCTGGCCGTGGGCGATTCGGCCGATCAGCGCCAAGGGCGCGGTGCCTTGCCACTCGAAGGCAGCGGCCACACCTTGACATGGGATATACCGCAGCCCGGCACCGAACTGATCCACACGGTAATCGCGCCCTTGGCTATCGCCGTTCTGTTCATCGCGCTGAGCATGGCATTGTTTGCACGCTATGCGATCCGCGCCAGCACCAGGATCGATCGCAGCCACCGTGCTCTGGTGACTTCCAGGGTTGCCCTGCAATCAAGTGAAGAGCGCTTCAAGGCAGTGGCCGAAGCTGCCTCGGACTGGATCTGGGAAACGGATGTGCTCCTTCGCCTGACCTACCTTTCGGACCGGTTCACCGAACTCACCGGGCACCCCGTCGAAGCGTGGCGACAGCGCCCGATTACCGAGTTGCTGTCGTGTGATACCAGCAACCTCCGGACCTCGCTGCACAGCCTGGCCGCGACAGGCTCCTCTGGCACGCTGCGCTGCCAGTACCAGGACCATCTAGGCCAGCAGCGTATCTGCAGGATCGCTTCGCGCGCGATCGTGGCCGAGGGCGTGTGTACCGGCTTTCGTGGCACGTGCAGCGACATCACCGACGAAGTCGCCGCCCATGCCCAGATTCAGCACCTCTCCTTGCACGACGCCCTGACCGGCCTGCCGAATCGCAACAAGCTGTTCCGTTTCCTCGAACAATCAGCCCCTGGCGCTGAGCTACCCAAGGTGGCGCTGTTGATGCTCGATCTGGACAACTTCAAGCCAATCAACGACAGCCTTGGGCATCCGGCCGGCGACGCGGTGCTGCTCGAGGTAGCGAGCCGCCTCGGTCAAGTTACCCGCGACAGTGATCTGGTCGCCCGTCTGGGAGGCGATGAGTTCATCGTCGTACTGACCCGGCCAGGCGATCACCAGGACATGGACCGATTCTGCATGCGCGTGATCGAGGCGATCAAACGCCCCATTCAGGTCGAAGGGCATGTCGTGCAAGTGGGGGTAAGCCTGGGTGTAGTGCTGTCGGCCGAGTACCCTGGTACGCCGAGCGACCTGATCCGGCACGCCGACGTGGCCCTTTACAGCGCCAAGCAGGCGGGCAAGAACACCTGGCGATTCTTTTCGGCACAGATGAATGCAGCATTGATGGAGAAGCGTGTGCTGGAAAGCGAGCTGCGCGAGGGCATACCGCGTGGCGAGCTGGTGCTGCATTTTCAGCCGCGCTTCAAGGTCGATGGGGTCTCGATCGCATCGGCCGAGGCCCTGGTGCGCTGGCAACACCCGCGCCTGGGCTTGCTCCGCCCGGATCGTTTCATCCCGCTTGCCGAAGAGTCCGACCTGATCGTGCTGCTTGGCAACTGGGTGCTGCAGGAAGCCTGTACCAAGGCGCGGGGCTGGCCGCAGGCGGTGATGGTCTCGGTCAACATGTCGCCGGCCCAGTTCAGCCGCAGCGATGTGGTCCGCGACGTCGGTAACGCGTTGCGCGCCACCGGGCTGCCAGCCCACCGCCTGGAGCTGGAAATTACCGAGAACGTCATGCTCAACGATGTCGAAGGCGCACTGCACACCATGCTTGCACTGAAGGAGCTGGGCGTGCGCCTGAACATGGACGACTTCGGGACCGGTTACTCCTCGTTGGGTTACCTGCGTACCTACCCGTTCGACAGCATCAAGATCGACAAGCGCTTCGTGCAGCACCTGGGCAAGAGTGGCAGCGACCGTAGCGTGGTCCAGGCCATCATTAACCTCGGCAATGCAATGGGCATGACGGTGACTGCCGAAGGTGTCGAGACCGCCGAGCAACTGGCCTTGCTCAGCGATGACCAATGCCATGAAGTACAAGGCTTTCTGCTCAGCAAACCGCTGGAAAACGAGGTACTGATGGGGATGATGAAAGACCAGATATCGTTAGCGCAATGACGCCTCGCAGAGGAGGGCCGTTTCATTCGGATGCAAACGACGGCCGCTCCGCGAACCATGCCACCGCCAGGTCCTTGAACGCCTCAGCCGAAGGCGTCAGCGGATAGCGCTGATCATGCGCCAGCACGATGCTGTGCGTTGGCAATTTCTCCTCGGTCGGCCGACAAACCAGCGCTTGGCCATCATAGCTGCGGTCACCAAATGGCCGGGTGTAGATCAGCGCCACGCCAAACCCGTTGGCGACCAGACTACGCTGCATCTCGAAGGTGCGCACGCGGTGCACAGCGGCGGGCGAAAGATCGTAGAAGCTGAACAGGTCCAGCACATGCTGCCAGCTGTGGACCTGATCGGTGACTACCAGTGTGTATTCGGATAGCGCTTTGAGGCTGACGCGCGATTCCTTGGCCAACGGGTGATCGGCAGCCAGCAGTACCTGAGCGGTCAGCTGGCACAGCTGGGTGCATTGAGTGTTCGGCGGCAGACCCAGATCGTAGGTGATCGCCAGCTCTATCGCGCCCTCACTCAGCCGCTTGCCCACATAATCGAAGCTGCCTTCGCGCATATCGACCGTGACCCTCGGGCAGGACTCCTGCATCCGGCGCACGATCTGTGGCAGGCAATAGGGCGCCAGGTCTTCAAAACACCCGACCACCAACTCTCCGACACACTCTCCCGCATTGGCATTGATCTCGGCAAAGGTCCGAGCCTCGCTCAGAACGCGCCGGGCCTGGACCATGACGGTACGCCCGAACGGGGTCAGCGATATGCCGAGGCCACGTTGGCGCACGAAAATCGATTGGCCCAGCACCTCTTCCAATTCGCTGATGGCCGCCGAAATGGAGGGCTGTGAAACATGAAGCTCCATAGCGGCAGTCGTCAGGTTCCCGTGCTTGGCCGCTGCGAGCGCATAGCGCAGTTGTCGCAGTGTGAACTTCATAGGTTTTTCCGTTGTGATACATCAGGACATATTATTTTATCCTTTTTTGAGGTTGTGAAATATTTCCTCTGTGCAGTGGCCACCGATCAAAGGTGCCACGCCGATGCCGATTGCAAGGCTGATCAGCCAGTTTGGCGACCCTCTTTGGGCCGGATGCCCTCGACTACTGCAATCCATGTTCTTGTTTGGGAGCGTCACAATGAAAATTACAAAGGCTCTGCTGACCACGACACTATCTTTCGGGCTGCTGGCGGCCGCTGGTGCCAGCCAGGCGGCCGGCTGGTGCGAGTCTGGCAAACCGGTGAAATTCGCCGGATTGAACTGGGAAAGCGGGATGCTGCTCACGGACGTGATGCAGTTCGTGCTGAAAAATGGTTATGGCTGTGAAACCGACAGCCTGCCGGGTAACTCCATCTCCATGGAAAACGCCCTGAGCAGCAACGATATTCAGGTGTTTGCCGAAGAGTGGGTAGGGCGCAGCGAGGTCTGGAACAAGGCTGCCGCTGCCGGCAAGGTCGTTGGCGTCGGCGCGCCGGTCGTTGGCGCAGTCGAAGGCTGGTATGTGCCGCGTTACGTGATCGAAGGCGACCCCAAGCGCAAACTCGAAGCCAAGGCACCGAACCTCAAGACCATCGCCGATCTTGGGCAATACGCCCAGGTATTCAAGGACCCGGAAGAACCGGACAAGGGGCGCTTCTACAATTGCCCGGCCGGCTGGACCTGCGAGCTGGACAACAGCGAGATGCTCAAGCACTACGGCCTGGAAAGCAGCTACACCAACTTCCGCCCGGGCACCGGCCCGGCACTGGATGCCGCCGTGCTGTCGAGCTACAAGCGTGGCGAGCCGATCCTGTTCTACTACTGGTCGCCGACGCCGCTGATGGGCCTGGTCGACCTGGTCAAGCTGGACGAGAAGCCAGGCGTGGATAAATCCCTGACCATCAAAGTGGGCCTGTCGAAGGCCTTCCACGAGCAGGCGCCGGAACTGGTGGCGGTGCTGGAAAAGGTCAATCTGCCGATCGACCTGCTGAACCAGAACCTGGCGCGCATGAGCAAAGATCGCATCGAGTCGCCGGAGCTGGCCAAGTTGTTCCTCAAGGAGCACCCCGAGGTCTGGCACAGCTGGGTCAGCGAAGACGCAGCCAAAAAGGTGGACGCGGCACTCTGAGCGTGTGGGCTCGTCCGGCTCCTGCCGGACAAGGCACGCGACAGTCCGTTTCATGCACTTGCTCGAGAGAATTCCATGTTTCCCAAGAACTTCACGTTTTCCATTGCCGACTGGGTCAATGGCTGGGTCGATGCGCTTGTAACAAACTACGGGGATGTGTTCCGGCACATCTCCGACACCCTGCTGTGGGCCATCGTCAACCTCGAAGGCCTGCTGCGCGCAGTACCCTGGTGGCTGATGCTGGCCATCGTCGCCGGTATCGCCTGGCACGCCACCCGCAAAGTCGTGACCACTGCCGTGATCGTCGGCTTGCTGTTCCTGGTCGGCGCGGTCGGCCTCTGGGACAAGCTGATGCAGACCCTGGCGCTGATGCTGGTCGCAACGCTGATATCGGTTCTGGTCGGCATTCCGCTGGGTGTGCTGTCGGCGCGCAACGATCGCCTGCGGGCGGTGTTGATGCCGCTGCTCGACATCATGCAGACCATGCCTAGCTTCGTGTACCTGATACCGGTGCTGATGCTGTTCGGCCTGGGCAAGGTGCCGGCGATCTTCGCCACCGTCATCTATGCCGCGCCGCCGTTGATTCGCCTGACCGACCTGGGCATTCGCCAGGTGGATGGCGAGGTCATGGAGGCGATCAACGCTTTCGGTGCCAATCGCATGCAACAACTGTTCGGCGTGCAGCTGCCACTGGCGTTGCCGAGCATCATGGCCGGTATCAACCAGACCACCATGATGGCCCTGTCGATGGTGGTCATCGCCTCGATGATCGGTGCCCGTGGCCTGGGTGAAGACGTCCTGGTCGGCATCCAGACCCTGAATGTGGGCCGCGGCCTTGAAGCGGGCCTGGCCATCGTGATTCTGGCGGTCGTGATCGACCGTATTACCCAGGCCTATGGCCGACCACGGCATGGGGTGGGCAAATGAGCGCCAAACAGACAATGAACAAGATCGAAGTCAAGAATGTCTTCAAGATATTCGGTGCTCGCGCCGAAGATGCCCTGAAACTGATCCGCCAGCAAAAAGCCAAGGATCAGGTCCTGGCCGAAACCGGCTGCGTGGTCGGGGTCAACGATCTCTCGTTGTCCATCGGCAGCGGCGAGATCTTCGTGATCATGGGGCTGTCGGGCTCGGGCAAGTCGACCCTGGTGCGCCACTTCAACCGGCTGATCGACCCGACCAGCGGCCAGATCCTGGTCGATGGCGAAGACATTCTGCAGTACGACATGGAGGCCCTGCGCGAATTCCGCCGGCACAAGATCAGCATGGTGTTCCAGAGCTTCGGCCTGTTGCCGCACCGCACCGTGCTGGACAACGTCGCCTACGGCCTGAAAGTCCGTGGCGAGAGCAAGGCCATGTGCACAGAGCGTGCCCTGCACTGGATCAACACCGTGGGCCTCAAGGGTTACGAAAAGTCGTACCCGCACCAGTTGTCGGGTGGCATGCGTCAGCGCGTCGGCCTGGCCCGCGCCCTGGCTGCCGACACCGACATCATCCTGATGGACGAAGCCTTCAGTGCGCTCGACCCGCTGATTCGCGCCGAAATGCAGGACCAGTTGCTGGAGCTGCAGAAGACCCTGCACAAGACCATCGTCTTCATCACGCACGACCTGGACGAGGCAGTGCGTATCGGCAACCGGATTGCCATTCTCAAGGACGGTCGCCTGGTCCAGGTCGGCACACCGAAAGAAATCCTCTACCAGCCTGCGGACGAATACGTCGATCGTTTCGTGCAGCGTCGCGTAGCTTCGCTTTAAGGAACGCGTGTATGTCGTTTGCCGAAAGAATCATCATCGCCGAGGCGCCAGTGCGTTGGCAGGACGTAGTGGCTGTGGCCCGGCATGGCGCGAAGCTTGAGCTGGCCCCATCGGCCTGGGCGCGGATCGAGAACGCCCAGGCGATTGTCCAGCGCATCGTTTCCAGCGGTGACCGCGCCTATGGCGTCAACACCGGGCTTGGCGCCTTGTGCAATGTCTCGTTGCAGGACGAACAACTCAGCCAGCTGTCGCACAACACCTTGCTCAGCCATGCCTGTGGCGTGGGTACGGCGCTGTCGGACGAACAGACCCGGGCGATCATGTGCGCGGCGATCATCAATTTCTGCCAGGGCCGTTCCGGCCTGCAGCGCAAGGTGGTCGAGGCGCTGCTGACCCTGCTCAACCAGCACATCACGCCGCAGGTGCCGAAGCAGGGGTCGGTGGGGTACCTGACCCACATGGCGCATATCAGCATCAGCTTGCTGGGCGTCGGCCAGGTCAGCTATCGCGGCCAGATCATGCCGGCGCAGCAGGCCTTGGCCGAGGTCGGCCTGGCGCCGGTCAAACTGGGTGCCAAGGATGGCCTGTGCCTGGTCAACGGTACCCCTTGCATGACCGGCCTGAGCTGCCTGTCCCTGGACGACGCCACTCGGTTGAGCCAATGGGCGGACGTTATCAGCGCCATGAGTTTCGAGGCCCTGCGCGGCCAGCTCGATGCCTTCGACCCTGAAATCATCGCGATGAAACCGCACCCCGGCATGCAGCGCGTGGGCAGTAACCTGCGGCGCCTGCTCGACGGCAGCGAAATCATTGCCAGCAGCCAAGGCATTCGCACCCAGGACGCCTTGAGCATTCGCTCGATTCCGCAGGTTCATGGCGCCGCGCGCGATCAGCTGGAACACGCTGCGCGGCAGATCGAAACCGAACTCAACTCCACCACCGACAACCCGATGCTGCTGGGTACGCCCGAGTCGTATCGGGTGGTTTCCCAGGCGAATCCGCACGGCCAGTCGGTGGCCATGGCAGCCGACTTGCTGGCCATCGCGGTGGCCGAGATCGGGGCGATTGCCGAGCGTCGTCTCGATCGCCTGATCAACCCGTTGGTCAGCGGCTTGCCGGCCTTCCTGGTCAGCCAGCCGGGGGTGAATTCGGGCATGATGATTGTCCAGTACGTGGCTGCTTCACTGTGTGCAGAAAACCGTCAGCTGGCACAACCGGCAGTCGTCGACAACTACGTCACCTCCGGCCTGCAGGAGGACCATCTGAGCATGGGCACCAATGCCGGGTTGAAGCTGCACCGCGCCCTGGAGAACTGCACGCAGATCCTCGCCATCGAATACCTGTTGGCGGCCCAGGCATTCGAGTTCCTCAAGGAGCAGCGCTTTGGCGCGGGTACCAGCGTTGCCTGGCGGTTGTTGCGCGAACGGGTCCCGGCGTATGCCCAGGACCGTTGGTTGGCCCCGGATATCGCCAGCAGCGCATCGATCCTGAAGGATCCGGGCCTGCTTGGCGCTGCATTCCCCGAGCTGCTATGACCGATGCAAGGGCCACTCATGGCTTCGGATCGTGAGGGGCGAAGCTTGTGCAATCGGGGGGCAAATGCCCCCTTGATTGCGAACGGCCTATAAATCGTTGACTTTGCGCGCTATCAGGAACATTCATGATTCCAAGGTCATTGATGTTCGAGGTGAGATCATGGCGCAGACCGACGTTCTCATTGTCGGAGCTGGTCCGACCGGGCTGGTTCTTGCTCTTTGGCTCAACAGGCAAGGCGTCGCCGTAAGGATCGTCGACAGGAGCAGTGGTCCTGGCGAAGCTTCTCGCGCAATGGCTGTTCAAGCCCGCACGCTGGAGCTCTATCGCCAGCTCGATCTGGCCGAGCCAGTGATAGAGGCCGGCTATAAAACCCCCGCCATGAACATGTGGGCACGCGGTCGGCACAGGGCGCGTATCCCCTTGGGCGACGCAGGCAGAGAGGTTTCAGCGTATCCCTTCGTGTTGATCTACCCCCAGGACCGCCATGAGCGCCTGCTGGTGCAGCAGCTCCAGTCACTCGGCGTGGACGTGGAACGGCAGACCGAACTGCTGTCCTTCGAGGAGGGTGAAAGCCATGTCACGGCCCTCCTGAAACATGCTGATGGGCGAGAAGAGTCCTGCACTGCGGCTTTTCTGGCGGGGTGCGATGGCGCTCGGTCGCTTGTTCGGCAAGAGATTGGCGGCGGTTTCGAGGGCGGCACCTACAAACAGCTTTTCTATGTTGCGGATGTCAGGGTAGCTGGCGTCGAGCCGGCAGGTGAGGGGCATATCGCTTTTGACAAATCCGATTTTGTGTTGCTCTTGTGCTATGGCGAAAGGGACCAGTACCGCTTGATTGGCACCGTGCGTGATGAGCGAGCCGAGCATCCTGAACATCTGACGTTCGAGGACGTTGGCCATGATGCCATAAACGGCTTGAACCTCAGGATTACCGCCGTGAACTGGTTTTCCACCTACCGTGTTCACCATCGCGTCGCGGACCATTTCCGCCGTGGCCGGGCGTTTCTGCTCGGTGATGCAGCGCATGTCCATAGCCCGGCGGGAGGGCAGGGCATGAACACCGGCATTCTGGACGCGATCAACCTGGCATGGAAGTTGGCCGCGGTGTTGAAAGGGAAGGCGCCCGACACATTGCTCGACAGCTACCAGATCGAACGCCAGGCATTTGCCCGCACGCTGGTGGAGACAACTGACAAACTGTTCACCTTCGTTACCGCTCAGGGCGGATTTGCCGACTTTGTACGCACTCGCATCGCGCCGCTCTTCGCGAGCGTTGCATACAAGAGCGAAAACGTCCGTGAGTACCTGTTCCGAGTGGTTTCGCAAACCACCCTCGATTACCGCGAAAGCCCGCTGAGCCAAGGCAAGGCCGGTGGAGTTCAGGGCGGTGATCGCCTGCCATGGCTGCCTGTGGGCACCGAGGACAACTACGCTTCACTGGCAGCCATTCAGTGGCAGGTGCATGTTTACGGCGAAGCCAAGGCCGATTTGTCCCAATGGTGCGCAAGACACGGTATTGCACTGCATGTTTTCGCTTGGGAGCATGCGTACGAGAAAGCCGGCGTTGCCAGAAATGCTGCTTACCTGTTGCGGCCTGACAACTATGTCGCGCTGGCTGATCCTGAGGGGGAGGCGACTACCTTGAGCCGGTATTTCGAGGCGCAGGGAATGATGCGATGACCAGCGCCCACCAGTGTTTTTCACGCGATTGCGTTCACCAGATTTCATACCTGTCGCTTGATTGATCATTTTGCGAACCCCTGTAGATCTCGAAAATGTCAGCCTTTGCTGTGCTAGGCATCTTCGCGTGATGGATATGCAGGGGAAGCCAAGGCTGGCCGCAAAGTTCAAACCAACAAGTCCGGTGGTACGCTGCGTAATGGAATGCAGGCAGAAAAAATACCGGTCACGCCAGTATCAGGCCGAGGCGCAGCGCCAATCAGCCCTGGCCAACATTGAGCCAGGGCTGTCCGTTACCTTCAGGCAATAAGGTCCACTGCAAGCTGGAAGGCTACCCATAACGCCAGGCCAGTGGCGAATGCCAGCGCGATGTTTTCGAACCAGTTGTTGCGGTACGCCTTGCCCAGCAGCGATTTCTGGTTGGACATGATCAGCAGGCCCAGCGAGATCACCGGCAGGCCGATGATGTTCAGCGCGCTGACACCGATGGTAAGGGTCACGAAGTCGGGCATGCCCGGGATCGACCAGACCAGTGGCGTCACCAGGATGAACAACATGAACCACTTGTGCATCGGGTCGTTGTGGAATTCCTTTCCATGGCGTTCGCGTCGCTCGGGCTTCACATGTTGGAAAGCGTCGGTGATCAGCATGGGGAACGCAGTGGTCTTGCCAGAAATGCTGGCGAACAAAGTGGCGAATACGCCGACGAAGAAGATGTACCAGCCGATCGGGCCGAAGAACAGTTCCAATGCCTTGCCCAGATCGCCGAGCGTTTTCACCTCGATGCCGTTGGGCCGCAGGATTTCCGCGCCGACGATCCAGATCGCCAGGTTGATGACGATACCGACGAATACCGCAAACAGCAGGTCGTTGCGCTGGATGCGTTTGTGTTGCGGGCCGACCCAGCCTTTTTCACGCATGACATAAGGGTGCACGAAGTTGGCTACAGAACCTGCCACGGCACCGATCACCGATACCGCTACCAGCAGTGCGCCGTGAACGCCTTCATCGGCTGGAATGCTGAAACCGATGGTGCCTTTGACGATACCCGCCACGTCGGGGCCGGACATCACCGCCAGCGCCAGGAAGGCCAAGGTCATCACCGCCAACAGTACTTTCATGACGCCTTCGATCATTGCGTATATGTTGCGCCCCACCAGCATCCACACGGCCAGCACCACGGCCATGGAGCACAGCAGTGGGTAGTCGATCCGCAGCAACATCGCCAGCGCTTCCCCCGCACCCTTGATCATGTAGGCGTTCATCAGGTGCCCCATCAACAGGGCATAGGCCAACATGAACCAGGCGAACACCGGGTGCAGCTGCGCATAGCCCTGCAGAATGGTCATCCCTTGGTTATTGCACAGCTGGAAGCGGGCGATGATGTTTACGATCAGGTACCGGAGCAGCAGCGAAACGGCCAGCACCCACATCATGGCGTAACCGTAGTTCGCCCCGGCGACAGATGAGGTTATCAGATCTCCTGCCCCCAACCACGACAGAACCGCGATGACGCCGGGGCCAAGCAATTTGATCAGCTTTGACAGGCGATTTTGAGGGGTTACGGCAGTTTTCCCCTCGACAGAAGGTATGCTCGACATGGTGACTCCATTGTTTTTTTTGTGAGAGCGGAGCGTAGTCGATCACAGTAGATAGGATGTCGTACAACTTAAATTCCAGCAAAGATGTTTCTTAATGTTTCGAGGTAAGGTGCAATGTCCAGAGGGCGGCCGAGACGACACCGACAGGCTTCCTCAAATAGTGAGGGAAGGCCGCATTTGTCGCGGCCTTTACTCGTTAGACTTGCGCCTGGCCACCGTCGACGAACAGTTCGGCCCCGTTGACGAAGCTGGCGTCGCTGGCAGAATGCTGATTTCGCCGTGGTTCTTTGCCTCGATTGTGCCGCAGCCAGCAGTGCAAGAGGGCGAGCAGCCGGGGGGTGAGACTGTGTCAGGCTAAATCGCCGGGCTGCCTGCGTGCTGAAAACCGCACGGGGCGCCATGATCGTTCAGCGGCGGTGGTGCGGATTCAGCGGGCTTTTTCCAGGTGTTCGAACTGGCATTGCATTTGAGCATCTTTGAGGCTCAGCTCAAACTCAACCAAGCCGTCATGCACTTGCTGCAAGGCCTGGATCTGCCCCATCAATTCCTGCTTTTTGTTTTCGATGGCCTGCATGGCCAGATCCCAGGGCAGCTCCTGGCCGCGATGATCCTGCAGAATGGCCTGCATTTCCTTGAGCTTGAAACCGAGTTGCTGAGCGCATTTGATGAAGGTCAGCAGCTCTACGCTTTGCTGGCTGTAGATGCGGTACTTGCCTTCGCGTTGCGGTGGGGGCAAGAGGCCGATTTCTTCGTAATGTCGAATGCTTTTGACGGTGGTGCCCGACAGCTGGGCGGCTTTGCCGATGTACATGAAAATCCCTTTTTTGACGCATCGGAAGCGAAAAGGTGTCGCGGGCCCGCACAGGCGCGCGACATCTTTGCACAAGCGTCAGGGGGTGGGAAGCCAAGTTGGGCAAGGTGTCACAGCAGGGAGGCTCGGCTGGGCAGCGCGGGGGCACGGCCCGACCGGGGCCGATCAGCGGCTGGCGACTGCCTGGACTTGTTTGAGCCAGGCTTCACGCTGTTCCGGCTTGGAGCCCAATACCGGACCGAAGGTCAGGGTTTTCAGGGGTTTTATGCCGCAGAACTCCAGGGTGGTCTTGCGCATTTGGTGCAGGCCCGGCATGCGATACACCCACCGGTAGTACCACGGCGGCGTGTCCATGGTCACCAGAAGGTGAGCCGTGCGGCCCTTGAGCAGCTTATCCGGGAAGGGCGAGCCCTTGCGGTACTTGAAGGCAAAACCTGGCAGAAACACGCGGTCGAAGAACCCCTTGAGCAGCGCCGGAATGCCGCCCCACCAGATCGGGTACACCAATGTCAGGTGTTCGGCCCAGGTAATGTCGTTTTGTGCGTTGATCAAATCGGGCTCAAGCAACTGGACCTGGTTATAGCCATCGTGCAAGACCGGATCGAAATCCAGGGTGTCCAGGCGCAGCAGGCGCACCTCATGGCCTGCTTGCGTGGCGGCCTCGACATAACGTTCGGATACAGCGCCGCAAAAGCTGTCGTTCGAAGGGTGGCCGAGGATTACGAGCATGCGTTTGCTCTTCATGACAAACTCCAGGTAATGAAGTGCCAAGGGTAAAGTCTGCCCCTTACGGTAGAGTCAAGCGTTGCCGGTTAGCGGTAGAGGCTTTCACGAACGGCTGCTATCGACCCAAAACGGACGCTAAAAGATAACTGGTTTCGTAAGCGCGACGCGTACTCTGTGGGAGCGGGTTTACCCGCGAAGCAGGCGCCGCGGTGGATGGCACCGGCCGTGCCGGTGTTCGCGGGTGAACCCGCTCCCACAATGATTGCTGTGGGGCAAAATGACCGCTACGGGTCGAAAGCGGTCGGTCGCGATCAGCTACCTGCGACCTGTAGCCGGTCAGCGGCGACACAGGCGGGGACGTTGTAATCGACCACTCGCTTGACGCTTACCAGTACCCTCATAGGTTCTCCAGTCATTGATATTGGGGCGGCGGGCAGGGGGCAACGCCGGCAGCGCAGTATTGGCGGGCGGGGATCGTCCGTTTCGAGTAGCGGGGTGAATCAGGGGGAGCCGGGCTGGGAGGCGCAGGCATCGAGGTCTTCGAGGAACGCCTGCAGGATGGGTGGGCGCGATACGCCGCGGCGGGTGACCACATCGAACGGCGAGCAGAGGTCCAGCAGGCTGGCACCCAGGCGGCGCATGTCGCCGGTCTTGATCCATTGCTCGGCGAAGTGCACCGGCAAGAAGCCGATATAGGCGCCGGAAATGATCAGGATCGCCGCTGCCTCGATGTTCTCCACGGTTGCATCGGCCTTGGTGATGCCCAACTGCTCCAGGTCGTACTGCTGCATGTAGCCGCGCACCACGATCCGGCTCTGGCGCACGTCCTCCATCAGCCGACCGTTGCTCGCGTTGCTGGCGAACAGCGGGTGGCGCCGGCCACAGTAGAGTCCCAGTGCCTCGTCATACAGCGGCTGGTAGGACAATCCCGCGACCCGCAATGGGAAGTGGCCGATGGCCAGGTGCAGCCTGCCGTCGAGCACGCGCTCTTCGAGTTCCGCCGGGGCACCGATATAGATGTGCAGGTGGGCATCGTGCCCACGCGAAACAAAGCGCTGGGTGGTGCGCGGCAGGGGCGAGACGGGGTCGGTCAGGGTGGAGTCGATGATGCCTAGGTTGAGCTTGCCGCTGATGTGCTGCTTGAGCACGTCGGCGTCCATGCAGAAGCTTTCCACGGCACTGAGCAGGCGCAGGGTCGCTTCATGGATGGCCACCCCTTGCTCGGTCAGGCGAAAGCCACTGCGCCCGCGCTGGCAGAGCTTGACCCCCAGGCGGGTTTCCAGGTGCGACATCTGTTCGCTTATGGTCGACTGGCCGGCATTGAGCGCGGCCTGTGCCGCAGAAAAGCCGCCGCACCTGACGATCGTGGTGAATACCCTGAGCAGTTTAAGGTCGACATCGTGCAGCTGGATCACCGTAGCCTCCCGGCCGGGTGTCACATCGCCAGTGCTGATATGAACACCCGTGCATTGTTCTTGTCGCGCAAGCTAACCATGAGTACCTGGCCGCTGCAATGCCTGGTATCGCGGGGTTCAACCACCGGCAGATACTTCGGATAGGGCGATGTATGTATCTGCACTTGCGCATTTTTCCTCGCTGGCACGGTTGCCATAGTGGATCGCAACGGTGGTCGAGCAGTCGCCCCGTCTCCTGAAACAGAACAAGAACTGGAGAAACCAGAACATGGCAAAGCACGGTTACGAGTCCGGCCGCCTGAACCTGCCCTTCGTGGGCCATTGCACGTTTGCCAAGGCCCCAGTGTGCACCGACTGGGCGGCGATCGACGCCGATGTGGCAATCCTCGGTGCGCCCAACGACATGGGCACCCAGTGGCGTTCGGGGGCACGTTTCGGACCCCGCGGCATTCGCGAGGCATCGACCCTGTTCTCCTTCGGCCATGCCGGCGCCTACGACTTCGAGGATGACGCCACCTACCTGACCGAAGACCAGGTCCGCATGGTCGACGTTGGCGATGCCGATATCGTGCACACCGACATGGCCAGCAGCAACGCCAACATCGAGTCGGCGGTGCGGCAGATCCTTGCAGCGGGCGCCATGCCGGTGGTGCTGGGCGGTGACCATTCGGTACACGCCCCGGTCATCAAGGCGTTCGAAGGCCATGGGCCGATCCATATCGTGCACTTCGATGCCCACCTGGATTTCGTCGACGAGCGCCATGGCGTGCGCTACGGGCACGGCAGCCCGCTGCGCCGCGCTTCGGAGCTGGAACACATTGTCGGCATGACCCAGATGGGCATCCGCAACGTGTCGTCCTCCAACCGCGACGACTACGATGCCGCACGTGAGGCCGGTTCGCAGATCCTGTCGGTACGTGACGTGCGCCGCCTGGGCTGCGCGGGCGTGCTGGCGAAAATCCCCGAAGGCCGCAACTACTACATCACCATCGACATCGACGGCTTCGACCCGTCCATCGCCCCGGGCACCGGCACGCCGAGCCATGGCGGATTCTTGTACTACGAAGTGCTGGAAATCATCCAGGCTCTGGCGCAGCGCAGCCACGGCCGCATTGTTGGCATGGACCTGGTAGAAGTGGCCCCGGCCTACGACCCCACCGGCATGACCTCGATCCTCGCCGCGCAACTGCTGATGAACAGCATCGGCTTCATCTTCCACGCGCGCGCCAAAGCCCGCTGACCCGGAGACTGTCCTGTGGACCACAAGGTAAAAGACTACTTGCAGGCCTTTGGTGTATCCGAGGCGACCCAGCACTTTCTCGGCAAACCGCAGCGCATGTTCATTGCCGGCGCCTGGCTCGAGGCCAGCGACGGCGGCAGTGCCGAGGTGGTCGAGCCGTCCACCGAGGGTGTGCTGACGCGCATCCCCATGGCCACTGCGGATGACCTTGATCGCGCCGTGCGCGCAGCACGTGCGCAGTTCGATGGCGGTGCCTGGAGCCAGCTCAAGCCACTGGAGCGCGAGCGCCTGATCCATCGCCTGGCCGACCTGATCGAGACCCACGGCGACGAGCTGGCGCAGATCGAAGCCATCGACATGGGCAAGTCGGTCGCCCAGGCACGGGCGGTCGATATCCAGGGCACGGTCGATACCCTGCGCTATTTCGCCGGCTGGGCCAGCAAGATCCACGGCCGCACGGTCGAGCCTTCGCTGCCTGGGAATTACCTGGCGTACACGCGCAAGGAGGCGGTGGGGGTGGTCGGTGCCATCGTGCCGTGGAACTTCCCGCTGCAGACCATGGCATGGAAGCTCGGCGCGGCGCTGGCGACCGGTTGCACGGTGGTGGTCAAGCCGGCAGAGCTGACTTCGTTGTCGGCGCTGCGCTTTGCCGAGCTGGTGCAGGCCTCGGGTATTCCCGACGGGGTGGTGAACATCGTGACCGGGCGCGGCAGCGTGGTCGGCGAGGCGATGTCCCGTCATCCGGGCATCGACAAGCTGAGTTTTACCGGTTCGACACCGGTCGGCTGCTCGGTTGGCAAATCGGCGATGGACCAGATGAAACGCCTGACCCTGGAGCTGGGCGGCAAGTCGCCAGTGATCGTGTTCGCCGATGCGGACATCGAGGCAGCGGCGCAGGCCGTGGCCAACGGGGTGTTCTTCAACTCCGGGCAGGTGTGCGACGCCGGCACCCGTGCGTATGTCGAACGCAGTGTCTACCCGGCGTTCCTCGAAGCGCTGGCCAGGTACACCGCCACCCTGAAGATCGCCCCGGGCCTGGACCCGGACTGTTTCATAAGCCCCATGGTGTCGCTCCAGCAACAGCAGCGGGTGCTGGACTACATCGCCCTGGGCAAGGCCGAAGGCGCGCAGGTGTACTACGGCGGCGAGCTGCTCGACGGCCCGGGCTTCTTCGTGCAGCCCACGATCTTCGCCAACTGCAGCAACGACATGCGCGTGGTTCGCGAGGAGATCTTCGGCCCGGTGCTGGTGACCCAGCCGTTCGACACCCAGGAACAAGCGCTGGCCCTGGCCAACGATTCGGAGTTCGGCCTGGCGGCGGCGATCTACTCCAACGACCTGGGCAAGGTCCATGGGCTGATTCCGCGCCTGCGCGCGGGCACGGTGTACGTCAATGCCCACAGCACCCTGGACCCGTCCATGCCGTTCGGTGGCTACAAGCAGTCGGGCTACGGCAAGGACATGGGCGCAGAACAACTGGAGTTCCTGCTGGAGACCAAGGCGGTCTGGATCACCTTGCCCTGAGGTAACAGGGCCGTCCTGCGCCGCTGAAGGTTGGCGAGCGGCGCAGGTTTATCGAATGCATCGAATTTCAAGAACAAGAACCTGTCGAGGTGATGCCGATGA
Source organism: Pseudomonas asiatica (assembly GCF_040214835.1). Taxonomy (NCBI): domain Bacteria; kingdom Pseudomonadati; phylum Pseudomonadota; class Gammaproteobacteria; order Pseudomonadales; family Pseudomonadaceae; genus Pseudomonas; species Pseudomonas asiatica. The sequence goes on from NZ_CP157874.1 coordinate 2,575,202, forward strand.
ACAGCCAAGTGGATATCGAGCGAGCGCAAGACCTGGAAAGGCGCTTGCGCGCCTATGAAGAACTGGAGAACAAAGCGCACTGGCCTGGCGCATTGACGGTGGCCGACGTGGTGGCACTGGCCCTGCTGACGCTGGTGATGGTTGCCGGCGCGTACTACCTGGGAGGCCAGCCATGAGTGCTTCCCGCGAGCAAGAATTTCGCCTGAGCGCGGAACGTGGCGACACCCCCTTGCTGCCCAATGAGCGGGTTTGGGGTTTCTGGGGGTTTGCCTACGCCAACTCGGCGCTGGCGGTGGCCACCTGGGTGTTCCTGATCGGCGGCGCCACCGCGCTGTTCGTCGGGCCCTTGCAAGGGATTGCCGCAATCATCATCGGCAACATCATCGGCGTGGTCCTCGCCGCGTCGTCCACCTGCCTGCCGTGTGGCAAGTACGGCGTCGAGCAGTTCACCTTCCTGCGCAGCATGTTCGGCCTCAATGGCAGCCGCCTGGTGTACTTCCTCTCGGTGGTGGTGCTGACCATGGGCTGGCTGGCGGTGCTGGGGCTGATGTGCGGGCGGGCGCTGGACAACCTGGAAACCCTGGTGCAGCAGAGCCAGCCCAACGGTGATGGCTGGCTGGTAACCGCGGGAGGCTTGCTGGCCATCGTGCTGGCGGCGCTGGTGGCCATGCGCGGGCCGGACATGATCCGCCGGCTGAGCGCGGTGATCGCGCCCAGCCTGATCCTGATCATGCTGGCACTGATGTACTTCATCTCCGGTCGCTACAGCTTCGACAAACTGCTGGCCATGCCGCCCTTGCAGCCACCGTTCGAGAACCCGCACGTCAACTTCATGGTCGCGGTGGAGATCAACATCGCCGCGGGCTTCTCCTGGTGGCCCTACATCGGCAACCTGTCGCGCCTGTGCAGCAACCAGCGCACGGCCTTCTGGCCCAACCTGGTGGGCATCTTCGCTGCGGCGTCGCTGGGCGAGTCAATCAGCCTGTTCGCCGCCACTACCCTGGGCAGCAGCGACCCTACCGCGTGGATGCGCCTGGCCGGCGGCATGGGGTTCGGCGTCATCGCCCTGAGCTTCCTGGCGCTGGCCAACCTGACCGGCATGGTCAACATCCTCTACACCGCGGCGATCGGCTTGCGCCAGCTGGGCGGCGAGCGCCTGCGCAGCGTGGGCTGGGGGGGACTGATCGGGCTGTTCTGCATCATCCCGGTATTGATCGTGGTGTTCCTGCCGGGGATCTACGACGGCTTCTTCATCTTCCTGGTGTGGACATCCGCGCTCAACAGCGCCCTGGCCGGCATCGGCATCGCCGATTACTTCTTCCTGCGCAAGCAGCGCCTGAACCTGCGCCAGCTCTACGCCGAACAGAGCGTGTCGCCGTTGCGCTACTGCAAAGGCTTCAACCCCATCGCGCTGCTGGCGCTGGTGGCGGGCTTCGCGATCTATGTGGTGGTGTTCAACCCGCAGACGCTGGCCCATACCGACTTCTTCACCTTCGCCACCGCCTCGCTGCCGTCCTGCCTGCTGGCCGGGCTGGTGCACTACGGCCTGACCCGGCTGCTGGCGGCGCGCCTGGGCTGGGGCGGCTACCCAAAGCGCAATGAACACAACATCCAGGCCGCCGGCCTTCGTGTACAGGACTAGAACCATGACCAAGCGATACGACTACATCATCATCGGCGCAGGCTCTGCTGGCTGCGTGCTGGCCAACCGCTTGAGCGAAGACGCCGGTACCTCGGTGCTGGTCCTGGAGTTCGGCGGCAGCGACCGCAGTGTGCTGATCCAGATGCCCAGTGCCTTCTCGTTGCCGATGAACACCAAGAAGTACAACTGGCGCTACGAGACCGTCGCCGAAGCGCACCTGGACAACCGCCGCCTGCATTGCCCGCGGGGCAAGGTGCTGGGCGGCTCGTCCTCGATCAATGGGCTGGTCTACATCCGTGGCCATGCCTGCGACTTCGATGAATGGGAAAGCCTGGGGGCGAAGAACTGGAGCTACCGTAACTGCCTGCCGTACTTCAAGCGTGCCGAGCAGTACAAGTTTGGCGGTGATGACTACCGCGGCGGCATGGGGCCGCTGGCCACCAACAACGGCAACAACATGCAGAACCCGCTGTACGGCGCCTGGGTCGAGGCCGGTGCCGAAGCCGGCTATATCAAGACCGACGACTGCAATGGCTACATGCAGGAAGGCTTTGGTGCCATGCACATGACGGTCAAGGATGGCGTGCGCTGGTCCACGGCCAACGCCTATCTGCGCCCGGCCATGAGCCGGCCGAACCTGACCGTGATCACCCATGCCATGACCCGGCGCATCCTGCTCGATGGCAAGCGGGCGGTGGGCGTGGAATATGATCACGGCGGCCAGACCCACAAGGTCCTGTGCAACCGCGAGGTGCTGGTGGCGTCCGGCCCGATCGGTTCGCCGCACTTGTTGCAACGCTCCGGCATCGGCCCCGAGGCCGTGCTGAAGAAGGCTGGCATCGAGGTGCGCCACCCCTTGCCCGGGGTGGGTGAGAACCTGCAGGACCACTCGGAAATCTACATCCAGTATGCGTGCAAGGAGCCGGTGACCCTCAACGGCAAGATGAACCTGCTGGGCAAGGCGATGATCGGTTTGCGCTGGTTGCTGTTCAAGGACGGTCTGGGCGCCAGCAACCACTTTGAGGCGGGCGGTTTCATCCGCTCATCCAAGGGCCTGCGCTGGCCGGACATCCAGTTCCACTTCCTGCCGGCGGCCATGCGCTATGACGGCGACAAACCGTTCAAGGGCCATGGTTTCATGGTGCTGACCGGGCCCAACAAGCCCAAGAGCCGCGGCCATGTGCGGGCGCTGTCGGCCGACCCGTACCAACATCCGGAAATCCGCTTCAACTACCTCGAAAGCGAGGAAGACCGGGAGGGCTTCCGCCGCTGTGTGCGGCTGACCCGCGAAATCATCGCCCAGCCGGCCATGGACCGTTTCCGCGGCGAGGAGCTGGCACCTGGGCCGCAGGTGCAGACCGATGAACAGATCGACGCATTCGTGCGCGCCAACATGGAAAGCACCATGCACCCGTGCGGCTCGTGCCGGATGGGCGAGGATGACATGGCAGTGGTCGATTCGACATTGCGTGTGCATGGCCTGCAGGGGCTGCGGGTGATCGACTCCTCGGTGTTCCCGAGCGAGCCCAATGGCAACCTCAACGCGCCGACCATCATGCTGGCCGAACGCGCTGCCGACCTGGTGCGCGGGCGCCAGCCGCTGGCACCGAGCGATGTGCCGGTTGGCCTGGTTGGGGGCTGGGAGGAGCAGCAACGCAGCCGTGCGCCGCTGCGCGAGATGCCTGTCCGCTAAATAGCCGGGCTGACACGATCCCCTGTAGGAGCGGCCTTGTGTCGCGATAGGGCCGCAAAGCGGCCCCGGCAATGTTCGCTTCTTCGCTGAAATCCAGGGGTTGCTGCGCAGCCCTATCGCGACACAAGGCCGCTCCTGCAGGGGATCGCGTCAGCCTGGCGGACTGAATGCGCTCCATTGGAATGATTTCGATACAGAGTGGGGAGGGGCAGCGCTCAGTGTGCCCGGGGCTGCTCGAACGCCTGATTGGCACGGTTTTCTGGAGTGACTTCTTTACAGCCACGAAAGCCCTGATTGAATAAAACCCCGCCAACTAGCGCTATTGGCGTTTGGCACAGAGCTTGCTCTCTACCTTGCACGCGATCGGACTTGAAAGTTGTTCATCCGGTCTCGAGGTTTGAACTTGTGACGTTATAAAAACAATTAGACTAGCAAGGTAGAAAACAATGAATAACTTGCCCCACGGTCACCGCCCGCCTGATGGTGACGCACACGAACTCAAGCGTAACCTGTCCAACCGCCATATCCAGTTGATCGCCATTGGCGGTGCTATCGGCACCGGCCTGTTCATGGGCTCTGGCAAGACCATCAGCCTGGCGGGGCCCTCCATCATCTTCGTCTACATGATCATCGGCTTCATGCTGTTCTTTGTCATGCGGGCAATGGGTGAACTGTTGTTGTCCAACTTGAAGTACAAGTCGTTCATCGATTTCTCGGCTGACCTGCTCGGCCCGTGGGCGGGGTTCTTCACCGGCTGGACCTACTGGTTCTGCTGGATTGTCACCGGTATCGCCGACGTGATCGCCATCTCTGCCTATTCGCAGTTCTGGTTCCCCGACATCCCTTTGTGGATACCGGCGTTGGCGTGTGTCGGCCTGTTGCTCAGCTTGAACCTGATGACGGTGAAGATGTTCGGCGAAATGGAGTTCTGGTTCGCCATGATCAAGATCGTCGCCATCTGCGCGCTGGTCTGCACCGGGTTCTACATGGTGGCGCTGGCTTACCAGTCGCCGGCCGGGCATGCGGCATCGCTGGCCAACCTGTGGAATGACGGTGGCATGTTCCCCCATGGCGCCATGGGCTTCTTTGCCGGCTTCCAGATTGCGGTGTTTGCCTTCGTCGGCATCGAACTGGTGGGGACCACCGCCGCCGAAACCAAGAACCCGGAACGCAACCTGCCACGGGCGATCAACTCGATTCCCTTGCGCATCATCGTCTTCTACGTGCTCGCGCTGGTCGCCATCATGGCCGTCACACCCTGGCGTGAAGTGGTGGCCAACAAGAGCCCCTTCGTCGAGTTGTTCGTACTGGCCGGTCTGCCGGCAGCCGCGGGCATCATCAACTTCGTGGTGCTGACCTCGGCCATGTCGTCGGCCAACAGCGGCGTCTTCTCGACCAGCCGCATGCTTTACGGCCTGGCAGTGGATGGCGATGCGCCTGGCAAGTTCGGTGCGCTGTCCCGCCGTGCGGTACCTTCCAACGGCCTGATCTTTTCCTGTGTGTGCCTGACGGGCGGGGCGCTGGTCATCTACCTGGTGCCGAACATGCTCGAGGCCTTCACGCTGATCACCACGGTGTCGGCACTGCTGTTCATGTTCGTCTGGTCGATCATCCTGCTGTCGTACCTGGCGTACCGCAAGCAGCGTGACCCGTTGCACCAGGCGTCGAGGTACAAGATGCCGGGCGGCACGTTCATGTGCCGGGTGTGCCTGGTGTTCTTCGCTTTCATCCTGGCCTTGCTGGCGCTGGAGGCCGACACCCGCAGCGCGCTGTACCTGATGCCGGTCTGGTTTGCCGTGCTGGGCCTGGCCTATCGATCGATCCGGCGGAAAAGGCAGCAGGCCATGCAGCTGTCATTCGATGCCGATTGATCACCCTATTCACGTTTTGCCCAAGGGGGACGGCGCGCTGCGCTGTCCCCCTGTCGTCTTTCTGCCAAGCAGGGAATCTTTATGAGAATCCACGTCAACTTTGTCGACCGTGTCGGTATCACTCAGGAAATCCTCTCGCTGCTTGGGGCGCGCAACCTCAATCTTGATGCGGTGGAGATGATTCCGCCCAACGTCTACATCGATGCCCCAACCTTGTCCCCGGTGGTGCTGGACGAACTCTACGCTGCCCTGATGGACGTGGACGGCGTGCAGAAGGTGGCACTGGTCGACTTCCTCCCCGGCCACCGCCGGCGCCTGCAGCTGGAGGCATTGCTGGCGGCGATGAGCGACCCGGTGCTGGCGGTGGACCCTGGCGGTCATGTGCTGCTGGCGAACCCGACCCTGGTCGCCCTGGTGGGGCGCGAGCCGGCCGGTGAGCCGTTGAACAGGTTGTTTGCCGAGCCGGACCTGGCCCAGACCCTGATCGACAAGGGCTTCCGCCTGCCAATGTGCGAGGTGGGCTTTCAGGGCCAGGCCCTGCTGCTGGAGGCCACGCCGATAAGCGGTGGCGCCGATGGCCTGGTGGGTGGCCTGCTGACCTTGTACCCACCCAGCCGCATCGGCGAGCGCCTGGCCTCGCTGCTGCATGACAACAGCGAAGGCTTGGGGGCGTTGCTGGGCGAGTCGGCGGCGCTGCAGGCGCTCAAGGCCCGCCTGCACAAGGTGGCGAGCCTGGAGGCGCCGGTATTGATCCAGGGCGAGACCGGTACGGGCAAGGAACTGGTGGCCCGTGCCTGCCACGCGCTGAGTGCCCGGCGAGATGCCTCGTTCCTGGCGCTGAACTGCGCGGCGTTGCCCGAGAGCCTGGCCGAAAGCGAGCTGTTCGGCTACGCCGCCGGTGCCTTCACCGGCGCCCAGCGGGGCGGCAAACCGGGCCTGCTGGAACTGGCCGATGGCGGTACGGTGTTTCTCGATGAAGTGGGCGAGATGTCGCCGTACCTGCAGGCCAAGCTGCTGCGTTTTCTCAATGACGGCAGTTTTCGCCGGGTGGGCGGTGGCAGCGAGGTGCAGGTGAATGTGCGGGTGGTTTGCGCCACCCACCGCAACCTGGAAAACATGGTGATCGAGGGCGGCTTTCGCGAAGACCTCTACTATCGCCTCAACGTGCTCAACCTGCAGGTGCCGCCGCTGCGTGAGCGCGGCAAGGACATCCTGCTGCTGGCCGAGCATTTCCTGCGCCAGGCCTGTGCGCAGATCCAGCGCGCCCCGTGCCGGCTGGCGCTGGCCACCCATCCGCTACTGCTGGGCAATCGCTGGTCCGGCAATGTGCGCCAGTTGCAGAACGTGATATTCCGCGCGGCGGCCATCAGCGAAGGGGATGTGATCGACTGTGATGACCTGGAGCTGGCTGGCACCGCCTTGAGCAGCCAGCAAGCCGAGGGGCAGGAGATCGTCAGCCTGGAAGCGGCCGTGCAGGCATTTGAAAAATCCTTGCTGGAAAAGCTGTACACGAGCTACCCCTCGACCCGGCAACTTGCGGTGCGCTTGCAGACTTCGCACACGGCGATCGGCCAGCGTTTGCGCAAGTACGGCATCGCCAGTCGGGTCTCGTAGCCGGCCCGGTGCGAATACGCTCCGCTGGAGTGATTGTGCTCCAGGCGGGCGTGGTCCCGGGTTCATTGGCCCGTGCTGTCAGGGTTGGCTGCCGGGCCCAGGCCACGGAGCGAATACGCTCCATCGCGCAGGCTTGGGATGGACCGAAATAAAACAGTAAGGCATTGATGTATAAGGGTTTTAGTGAGTTGGCATCACCCTTGCTCTGTATCAGTCAGTCCTGCATCAGGACCTATCTGATAACAAGAGAGGAAGATCCATGAGCACGCTGCGTTTTACTCCTGAACACGAATGGCTGCGTCTGGAAGCGACTGGCGAGTTGACCGTCGGCATCACCAGCTATGCCCAGCAGGCCCTGGGTGACGTGGTGTTCGTGCAACTGCCGGAGCCGGGCGAGTACGGAGAGGGCAACGAAGTCGCGGTGCTCGAGTCGGTCAAGGCCGCCAGCAACATCACCATGCCTTTGCGCGGCACCGTGGTGGCCGTCAACCAGGCCCTGGCCGACGACCCCGAGCTGGTCAACACCTCGCCCATGCAGGACGGCTGGTTCTTCCGCATCCAGGCGGCCAACCCGTCGGAGCTCGACGGCCTGATGGACCAGGACGGCTATGACCGCTTCCTGGCCGACAACGCCTGAGCCAGGGGGCAGAGATGACAAACGCATCCATCCCGCTGGGCACTGACAACGAATTCATCGCCCGTCACATCGGCCCGCGCGAGGGCGATATCGACGCCATGCTGGCGCTGGTCGGCCATGACTCACTGGAAGCCCTGATCGACAGCGTCATCCCCGCCAGCATCAGGGGCACCAGCGTGCTCGAGCTGAGCAAGGGGCAGGGCGAGGCTGAAGCCCTGGCCGCACTCAAGGCAATCGCTGCGAACAACCAGCTGTTCAGCAACCACATCGGCCAGGGCTATTACCCTTGCCACACGCCCACGCCGATCCTGCGCAACCTGCTGGAAAACCCGGCCTGGTACACCGCCTACACGCCGTACCAGCCGGAAATCTCCCAAGGCCGCCTGGAGGCGTTGCTGAACTTCCAGACCCTGGTCAGCGACCTCACCGGCATGCAGATCGCCAACGCCTCGTTGCTCGACGAAGCCACCGCCGCCGCCGAGGCCATGACCTTCTGCAAGCGCCTGGCGAAGAACAAGGCCCCGGCGTTCTTCGCGTCCAGCCATTGCCACCCGCAGACCCTCGATGTGCTGCGTACCCGTGCCCAGCCACTGGGTATCGAAGTGGTCATCGCTGATGAAGCGTTGCTGGAAGGCCAAGCCCTGGACGGCTATTTCGGCCTGTTGCTGCAGTACCCGGCCAGCACGGGTGCCATCACCGACCACCGCGCCCTGGTACAACGCGCCCATGCGGCGGGTGCGCTGGTGGCTGTGGCCGCCGACCTGCTGGCACTGACCTTGCTGACCCCACCGGGTGAGTTCGATGCCGACGTGGTGCTGGGCAGCGCCCAGCGCTTCGGCGTGCCGCTGGGCTTTGGCGGCCCGCATGCGGCGTACTTCGCCACCCGCGATGCGTTCAAGCGCGACATGCCCGGCCGCCTGGTCGGCGTGTCCATCGACCGCTTCGGCAAGCCGGCCCTGCGCCTGGCCATGCAGACCCGTGAGCAACATATCCGCCGTGAAAAGGCCACCAGCAACATCTGCACCGCGCAGGTGCTGCTGGCCAACATCGCCAGCATGTATGCGGTCTACCACGGTCCCCAGGGCCTGGAGCAGATCGCCCGGCGGGTGCACCGCCTGACCGCGATCCTGGTGCAAGGGCTGAAACAGCTCGGGCACAAGGTCGAGCAGGCGCACTTCTTCGACACCATCAGCGTGGTCACCGCGAGGCCCGTGGCCGATGTGCTGGCTGCCGCCAATGCGGCACGCCTGAACCTGCGCCTGATTGACGAACTGCGGGTTGGTGTATCGCTGGATGAAACCTGCGAACAGGCCACTGTCGAGGCCCTGTGGCAGGTGTTCGCCGAACCCGGCCAGGCGCTTCCAAGCTTCACCGCGTTGGCCGCCGGCAGCAGCGATTGCCTGCCCGTGCCTCTGCTGCGTGCGACCCCGTTCCTGCTACACCCGGTGTTCAACCGCTACCATAGCGAAACCGAACTGATGCGCTACCTGCGCCGCCTGGCCGACAAGGACCTGGCCCTGGACCGCAGCATGATCGCGCTCGGCTCGTGCACCATGAAGCTCAATGCCGCCAGCGAGATGGTCCCGATCACCTGGCCCGAGTTCGGCGCCCTGCACCCATTCGCCCCGGCTGAGCAGTCGCAGGGTTACCGCCAGCTGACCGATGAACTGGAGGCCATGCTCTGCGCGGCCACCGGCTATGACGCCATGTCGCTGCAGCCCAATGCCGGTTCCCAGGGTGAGTATGCCGGCCTGCTGGCGATCCGCGCCTACCACGCCAGCCGTGGCGAGGCAGGGCGCGATGTATGCCTGATCCCGTCGTCGGCCCATGGCACCAACCCGGCCACGGCGCAGATGGCCGGCATGCGGGTGGTGGTGGTCAACTGCGACGAGCGTGGCAACGTCGATGTCGCCGACCTGCAGCTCAAGGCCCAGCAGCACAGGGCGCAGCTGGCTGCGCTGATGATCACCTACCCCTCGACCCACGGCGTGTTCGAAGATGCCATCACCCGTATCTGCGACATCATTCACGAGCACGGCGGCCAGGTGTATCTGGATGGCGCCAACATGAACGCCATGGTCGGCCTGTGCGCCCCGGGCAAGTTCGGTGGCGATGTGTCGCACCTGAACCTGCACAAGACCTTCTGTATCCCCCATGGCGGTGGCGGCCCCGGTGTCGGCCCGATTGGCGTCAAGGCGCACCTGGCGCCGTTCCTGCCCGGTCACGCCCATCTGGCGAACCCGCAGGGCGCGGTCAGCGCGGCGCCTTATGGCAGTGCCAGCATCCTGCCGATCACCTGGATGTACATCCGCATGATGGGCGGGGAAGGGCTCAAGCGCGCCTCGCAGCTGGCGATCCTCAATGCCAACTACATCGCCCGCCGCCTGGAGGAACACTACCCGGTGCTGTACACCGGGGAGAACGGACTGGTTGCCCACGAGTGCATCCTCGACCTGCGCCCGCTCAAGGACAGCAGCGGTATCAGCGTCGAGGACGTGGCCAAGCGCCTGATCGACTTCGGCTTCCATGCCCCGACCATGTCCTTCCCGGTGGCTGGCACGCTGATGGTCGAGCCGACCGAGAGTGAGTCCAAGGAAGAACTGGACCGCTTCTGCGCAGCGATGATCTGCATCCGCGAGGAAATCCGCGCCGTGGAAAACGGCACCCTGGACAAGCTCGACAACCCGCTGAAGAACGCCCCGCATACCGCCACCGAGCTGGTGGGCGAATGGCCCCACGGCTATGCCCGGGAGCTGGCGGTGTACCCGCTGGCCGAACTGCGCGACAGCAAGTACTGGCCGCCGGTGGGGCGCGTGGACAACGTCTACGGCGACCGCAACCTGGCCTGTGCCTGCCCGCCGCTGTCGAGCTATCAAGATGCCTGACCCTGCTGGCCCGGACGCTTCCGGGCCGTGCTTGTCGACCGAACAACAAGGAATCTCACCCATGTTCCACAAGAGCCTGACCCTGTCCGATTTCGACCCTGCATTGTCCGCGGCCATCGGCCGTGAAGTGCAGCGCCAAGAAGACCACATCGAGCTGATCGCTTCGGAAAACTACACCAGCCCGCAGGTGATGCAGGCCCAGGGCACCGAACTGACCAACAAGTACGCCGAAGGCTACCCGGGCAAGCGTTACTACGGGGGCTGCGAGCATGTCGATGTGGTCGAGCAGCTGGCCATCGACCGCGCCAAGCAGTTGTTCGGTGCCGGTTATGCCAACGTCCAGCCACACTCGGGCTCCCAGGCCAACGCGGCGGTCTACCTGGCCCTGCTGCAGGCCGGTGATACCTTGCTGGGCATGAGCCTGGCTCACGGCGGCCACCTGACCCACGGGGCCAAGGTGTCGTCCTCGGGCAAGCTGTACAACGCCGTGCAATACGGCATCGATGCCAACGGCCTGATTGACTACGACGAAGTCGAGCGCCTGGCGGTCGAGCACCAGCCGAAGATGATCGTGGCTGGTTTCTCGGCCTACTCGAAGACCCTCGACTTCCCGCGTTTCCGGCAGATCGCCGACAAGGTCGGGGCCTACCTGTTCGTCGACATGGCCCACGTCGCCGGGCTGGTCGCGGCAGGCCTGTACCCCAACCCGCTGCCGTATGCCGATGTGGTCACCACCACCACCCACAAGACCTTGCGCGGGCCGCGTGGCGGCCTGATTCTGGCCAAGGCCGACCCGGAGCTTGAGAAAAAGCTCAACTCGGCGGTGTTCCCAGGCGGGCAGGGCGGGCCGCTGATGCACGTGATCGCGGCCAAGGCGGTGTGCTTCAAGGAGGCCCTGGCGCCTGGTTTCAAGGATTACCAGCGCCAGGTCATCAGCAACGCCCAGGCCATGGCGCAGGTGTTCATGCAGCGCGGTTTCGACGTGGTTTCCGGTGGCACCGACAACCATCTGTTCCTGGTCAGCCTGATCCGCCAGGGCATCACCGGCAAGGATGCCGACGCCGCGCTGGGCCGTGCGCACATCACGGTGAACAAGAACGCGGTGCCCAACGACCCGCAGTCGCCGTTCGTGACCTCGGGCCTGCGCATCGGTACCCCGGCAGTGACTACCCGTGGGCTCAAGGAGGCGGAATGCCGCGCCTTGGCGACCTGGATCTGCGACATCCTCGACCATCTCGGTGATGCCGACGTCGAGGCCCAGGTGGCGCGCCAGGTGGCAGCGCTGTGCAAGCTGTTCCCTGTCTATCCGGCCTGACCTCAGGGCTTGGCGGCTGCCGGCAGTGTGCCGGCAGCCCATATCATCGAAGGCCAGGAGCCAGCCATGACCACAGAACAACTGCAACAAACCCCGCTGCACGACCTGCACCTGGCGCTGGGGGCACGCATGGTGCCATTCGCCGGTTATGCCATGCCGGTCCAGTACCCGCTGGGTGTGCTCAAGGAACACCTGCACACCCGTGAACGGGCTGGTCTGTTCGACGTTTCGCACATGGGCCAGATCCGCCTGCGTGGCGCAGAGGCCGCCAGGGCGTTGGAAGCGCTGGTGCCGGTCGACATCATCGACCTGCCGGTGGGCATGCAGCGCTATGCGCTGTTCACCAATGACGACGGCGGCATCCTCGACGATTTGATGGTGGCCAGGCTGGGTGACGACGAACTGTTGCTGGTGGTCAACGCCGCCTGCAAGGAGCAGGACCTGACCTACTTGCGCCAGCACCTGGAAGGTTATTGCGAGGTCGAGTCGCTGTTTGCCAGCCGGGCCTTGCTGGCCCTGCAAGGCCCGGCGGCGGCCAAGGTACTGGCGCGACTGGCGCCCCAGGTTGCCGGCATGACTTTCATGCAGTTCGCCAGTGTGAGGCTGCTGGGTGTCGACTGTTACGTCAGCCGCTCGGGCTACACCGGCGAAGACGGCTACGAAATCTCGGTACCGGTCGAGGCGGCGCCCATGCTTGCCCGTTCGATGCTGGCCGAAGCCGAGGTCCAGCCCATCGGCCTGGGGGCCCGTGATTCGCTGCGCCTGGAGGCCGGGCTGTGCCTGTACGGCCATGACATGGCGGTGCACACCACGCCGATCGAGGCCAGTCTGGGCTGGGCGATCTCCAAGGCCCGGCGTGCCGAGGGTGAGCGCGCTGGCGGCTTCCCCGGCGCCGAGCGCATCCTTGCCCAGCAGCACGAAGGCGTGGCCAGCAAGCGCGTGGGCCTGCTGCCTGCAGAGCGCGTGCCGGTGCGTGAAGGGGCAGAGATCGTCGATGCTCGGGAGCAGGTGATCGGCCGGGTCACCAGTGGCGGTTTCGGCCCCAGCCTGGGCGCGCCGCTGGCGATGGGCTACCTGCAGAGCGAGCAGGCAGCGCTGGGCACGCAAGTGTTCGCCCTGGTACGCGGCAAGCACGTGCCGATGCAGGTGGTGCGCACACCGTTCGTGGCGCAACGTTACTACCGTGGCTAAAGGCCAGACTGTCGGAGCATGAGCATGAGTGAAATCCAGACTGCCCCTACGCGCCCGCAGCCCTTGCAGGCTGGGGTGAAACTGCGCGGCGCCGAGAAGGTGGCGCGCATCCCGGTGAAAATCCTGCCCACCGAGCAGGTGCCGCGCAAACCCGACTGGATTCGCGTGGAGATTCCCACCACACCGGAAGTGGCACGGGTCAAGGCCCTGCTGCGCAAGCACAAGCTGCACAGCGTGTGCGAAGAGGCGTCCTGCCCGAACCTGGGGGAGTGTTTCTCGGGCGGCACGGCGACGTTCATGATCATGGGCGACATCTGTACCCGCCGTTGCCCGTTCTGCGATGTCGGCCATGGCCGGCCCAAGCCACTGGATGCCGATGAGCCGACGAACCTTGCCATCGCCATTGCCGACCTTGGCCTGAAGTATGTGGTGATCACCTCGGTGGACCGTGACGACCTGCGCGATGGCGGCGCCCGCCACTTCGCCGATTGCCTGCGCGAGATCCGCAGGCTGTCGCCGGGTATTCAGCTGGAAACCCTGGTGCCGGATTACCGTGGCCGTATGGACGTTGCTCTGGACATCACTGCGCAAGAGCCGCCAGACGTGTTCAACCACAACCTGGAGACCGTGCCGCGCCTGTACCGGGCGGCACGGCCGGGCTCGGACTTCGAGTGGTCGCTGGACCTGCTGGAGCGCTTCAAGCAACGCCTGCCGGCGGTACCGACAAAGTCCGGCCTGATGCTCGGCCTGGGCGAGACCGATGCCGAGGTGGTCGAGGTGATGCAGCGCATGCGTGAGCATCAGGTTGACATGCTGACCCTGGGGCAGTATCTGCAACCGTCTCGCAGCCACCTGCCGGTGCAGCGCTTCGTGCACCCTGACACCTTCGCCATGCTTGCCGAGCAGGCCTTGGCGATGGGGTTCAGAAACGTGGCCTCCGGGCCTCTGGTGCGCTCGTCCTATCACGCTGACCGGCAACTGCAAGCAGTTTAAGGGTTCAGATCACCATCATTCGCGGTAGGTGCCTTTTTGCTTGGCGGCGTGAACCGCGAGTGCATCCATGAGTGGGGGCGACAAGCAGTCGCAAGGTTCCAGGCCAAGTTCACGCAGACGCTCGCGAATCGCCGCCATCTGTGCCGGTGGCGTGCCGCTTTCGATCACCGAGAACACGAAAGCGGCAAATGCCAGGATGAGGCCTCAGTTCACCATCACTTCGTCCAGTGCCTGCTCAAGGGTGCTGACCGTGCGCTCGATATCGTGCAGTTTTTCGAGCCCGAACAGACCGATGCGGAAGGTCTGGAAGTCGGCCGGCTCGTCACATTGCAACGGCACTCCGGCGGCTATCTGCAGGCCGTGCTCGACAAACTTCTTACCGCTCTTGATATCGGCATCATCGGTGTAGCTCACCACTACGCCCGGGGCCTGAAAGCCGGCTGCGGCCACGCTCTTGATGCCTTTGCCAGTCAACATGGCGCGCACCCGATCGCCCAGAGCCTGTTGTTCGCCGCGGACCTTGTCGAAACCGTAGGCTCGCATCTCGTTGATTACTTTGTTAAATCGCGCGAGAGAGTCGCTGGGCATGGTCGCATGGTAGGCATGCCCGCCCTGTTCGTAGGCCTGCATGATCTGCAGCCACTTTTTCAGGTCGCAGGCGAAACTGCTGCTTTGCGTCTGCTCGATGCGCTCCAGGGCCAAAGCACTGAGCATCACCAGGGCGCAGCAAGGGGAGGCGCTCCAGCCTTTCTGTGGAGCGCTGATCAGCAGGTCGACTGCGCACTTTTGCATATCAACCCAGATCGTGCCTGAGGCGATGCAGTCGAGCACGAACAGGCCGCCCATCGCATGCACAGCGTCGCCGACGGCCCGCAGGTAATCGTCGGGCAGGATAATCCCGGATGAGGTTTCAACGTGGGGGGCGAAGACAATCTGCGGCTTGTGCGCCTTTATCGCCGCCAGCACTTCGTCCAGAGGGGGCGGAGCGTAGGCAGCCTGGCGACCAGTGTCGACCGGTCGGGCTTTCAGCACCGTGGTCGCCGCCGGGATGTTGCCCATCTCAAGGATCTGGCTCCAGCGATAACTGAACCAGCCGTTGCGTATCACCAGGCATTGCTGACCGGTGGCAAACTGGCGCGCTACCGATTCCATGCCGAATGTACCGCTGCCGGGCACTACCGCAACAGCCTGGGCGTTATAGACCTGTTTCAGGGTCCTGGAAATGTTCTTCATCACGCCTTGAAACGTCTGCGACATGTGATTGAGCGAGCGGTCGCTGTACACCACCGAGTACTCGACCAGCCCCTCAGGATCAATGCTGGGATAAAGCTTCGACATGGGTGACTCCTTTGGCAGGGATGTCATTGGTATCGACCCTGTCCTTAGCCTTGTCAAATGCCAAGATCGACCGGGACTGATGAAATCCATGTGATACCGCGGCGCCTGCTTCGCGGCTGAAGCCGCTCCCACAGGAGGGCGTGGCGTTCTTGCCGGCCAAGCGTGAAAGCCCATGCTGGGCCAAGGTTGCAGCAAAGCATCGGCCGCTGGGCCGCCTGGCATCGTGTTGATCTGCGACCGATTGTGGGTGACTTTCGTCAGCTTGTATTGGCTGGTGTGGTGCATTAAGCACCGTCGAGGAACGTCTCGGCGTGCCGCTGTTCGTGCGCCAGCACAATGCCCTGATGGCGAATGATGCCGGGCTTTGTGTGGTGCACTATGCACTGTTGATCCATAGCCTGGGCCATTTGCGCGATGAGGTGTTGGGGATCGTGCTCAGAGGCTGTCAGGATCCCCGAAGAACATTTGGACATTCATATAAATCAAATGGTTATGAATGGATAATTGGTTTTGTACCCCCCCCAGATGTACCCCTTTTTACAGCAGCTACGAGTGGATTACAGTGAACACACCGGGGGCGTGGCTCGCGCAGAACGTGCAATCCCTCACCCATTTGCGCAACTCATGCTTTGGGCTCGTCCCAGTCGCTACGCGTTGCGGCAGTCAGCGCATCCCAGTCATCAGGAGGGTTGCCGCGGCCCAACATCTTCTCGAATACGGCGTAGGGATCGGATTTGCTGCCTGCGGACCGTAAGGTGTTTTCGTCGTTGACCCATGCATAGACGATGACCTTGGACCTTGAGTCGTAGCGAAAGAACAGCCGAAAGCGCCTGCCGATTTTTGCGCGGCGCCAATGTCTGTAGGCGGTGCCCAGCGTGTTGCCTTGGCGGAACTCATCACGGCCCGGGTCGGCAGGCACAGCCTCCATGATTAGATGGCTCAATGCCCGAAGCAGCTTGACGTTGGCGTTGCTCTCAAAACCTTGCGGGTCGTTCTGCTCGGCCCGGGCGGCGGCTTCTTGCAATTTGCGTAGCTGTAACGTCACACCTTCATGGAACAACAGTGTCCAGCCATGTCGCAGCATTAGATCGCGACCTCACCATCGATATCTTCGTCGAGGTTTACGTAGAGGTTTGCGTTGGCGAGCATGGTTTGCGCCAGGCCTTCCGGCAGGGTGGTGAGGTTGCGGCCTCCTCGGATATCTGCCTCCAGCAAACCCAGGAACGCACCGATGGCAGGGTCTTCGTGGGTGGTTTCTACGCGGCTGACCACGATTTCACCGCCTCGTACGTCGAATGCAATTTTGCCACCTGTGTCAATGCCCAGTAGCTGGCGAACGGATTTGGGCAGTGTGACCTGCCCCTTTGAGGTCAACGTGGCGATTTCGTGGATGGCAGGCATGAGTGTTCTCCGGATATACAGATTGAATGGTAAGGAATAATCCTTACGCAGTCAATCTTGGTTTCTGCTGATCAGGCACTAATAGGGTTACCGACCAATGCGGCGAGTGTCGACAGCAAGGGTTTCCTGCCCAACCCTTTCGCAGGTGAAAAGCCATTCTTCATAATCACTGCGCAGAATGCCGAGTAGTACCGGGCGTATCTGAGCGAGGGACAGATGGCAATGCTGCGCCGCTGTCGTTTACGCAGCGCTGCATGCAGAGGCCTATGGTGAGAGGGTTGACGCTCTAAGTCTGATTCCACACATGCTGGAGGCGTTCATGGTAGGAGATCGGGAGGGCTGCGGAGTCGCTACGCACAAGACCAGCGCGCAAACAGGAGCTGTTCCGATCAGCCGAGAACCCCACACTGACTGACGATCTTGCTCCTCAGCAGCAGGCCACTCTGAATCGCCCCGCTGGCTAGGCGGAACTGTTGGGGGGCTGTCACACAGCTTCAGGTCGGGATAGCAAGTTCCACTACGTTGTCGCCTCCAAAAAGACGATTCACCGCTGCGAGAGCTGTATCCGGCATGGCCTGTGTGGCCAGCACGGCGAGTCGCGTCATAGGTCGGGAGATGGATACATAAAAGAGATTACGAGCACGATAGAAGCCCTTTGTGTTCTTTGCATTCAGCGCATTTGTCTCAATTAGCTCGAGTAGTTGTGGCCAGTTATAGTGGTTCCAACCGCCTCCCAGCACTACAAGAACGTTCTCAAACTCGGCGCCCTTGACGCTATGTTGCGTGGCAAAGGATGTCTGCTTTTCGATGAACTTGACCACCTCAACGACCTCTCCGTAAGGAATGTCCCGCAGCTTGCTGTACCGCATAAGTGCGGATGCATCCTCAGGTATGGGGTCGCCGTTTAGTGCTATGAGTTCTTCGTCGCGCCGCAATACGCGGTCTGGTGGCGATGGACGTCTTGTCACCTTCAGGTGGTCAATGACCTGTCCGATCGTGCCTTCTGCACGCAGCTTCTGGAGGGCATCCATGTCGCGACGCCAACTGGCTTTGTCTTCATGTTTGGTTATCGCAGGACCGGAGCCGAATGCCCTGAACATATCGCCGTAGCGAGATGCGCCGTAGGCTGCACATATGGGTTCAACGACTTCTGCAAAGAACTTGATCGCCGGGTCTTCCTTTTTTGCGAATAGATCGTTACGGCCGCTGAATACCTCAGCGAGGTTGGGATAGCCCTGTTCAGCGGCTAGGACGTTGTGGGTAAGCATCAGTACCTTCGTCCTGCTCAGGTCCCAGCCCTCGGCTTGCAGCTGTTGCATCAAATCTTCCCGAGTGCATCGGGCCAGATCAGGTGGCAGATCCTCCTTGGCGTGCCGGTCATTTGTCCGTTGACCCTTGTAAGCGTTGGTGTGAAAGAAGCGCGCCTCGCCCTTTGCCTCGGGGTCATGAACGGCTTGGTGTAGTTCAGGTCGCAGCTTGTTCAGCACATCTACGACTGCGGGAACCGACCGGAAGTTGGAGCCTTTGGCAATTTCTTTGATCGGATATTCCGC
This sequence comes from Pseudomonas asiatica, assembly GCF_040214835.1. Lineage (NCBI taxonomy): Bacteria > Pseudomonadati > Pseudomonadota > Gammaproteobacteria > Pseudomonadales > Pseudomonadaceae > Pseudomonas > Pseudomonas asiatica. The sequence goes on from NZ_CP157874.1 coordinate 2,593,335, forward strand.
GAGCTCGTATTCACTTCGATAAATGGTTTGCCAGTGGTCTCCAAATAGACCAACGAGGGGCCCGGTTGCGGGCTTTAAGAAGTGCTCGGTAATCGCCTCCATGAATTGGCGATGGGTATCTTGATACTCGTCGATAAAAATCACTGGAAACTGCTGGGTCAAGATGCGTCGAAATTTTTCCTTCTGCAGAAGCTTGGCCATCATCTCTGGGATGTCGTCGTGACTCAGCGTGACTCTGTCCATGTCGACGCCGAAGAATCCCAGGTCGTAATCCACGGGCTTTGAGCCGATACCTCCGCCTTGTTCGACTTTCTCTTTCCGATCCTCCATTTCCCCCACGAGGTCACGTAGCGCCTTCTGAAACTGGCGTAGGAATGCCCACGAGAAGCCGTGGATGGTATTGACCAGAATGGCGGGATGATCCTCAATCTCTTGGGCAATCTCATTACGGGCAACTTCGGTGTAGGTGATGCAGGCTACCTTTTGCCCCGCTCGAACCAAGGCTGGGCCTCGCTCCGCAATCAATCGCTTCAGCGCGGTGACCAGGGAATACGTCTTGCCTGCGCCGGCACCAGCTTCAAGGCGAAAGCTGTGACCCGTATCAAGGGCCTCATTGATCTTTCTTTGAGCCTCTTGTGCAGCGATGAGTGCGGGATTCTCGTCAGGTTTAGTCATACTGCCTCCTCCTTGGCTGGCGCTTCCACGTTCTGTGCGGGTGGAGGAGGGGGTTCGGAAAGCCATGCCAGGCCTTCCTGGATATAGCGGGGTACCACCCATTCTTTCTCGCGAATGGCGAACCGCAAGGCCGTATCCGCTTTCGCGAGCCCCTGGGCGATCTCCCACGCTTCATTGGCCTCGTCCTGTTCCTTTAACCACTCAAATCGATCCGGGTTTGCTAGAACGAGCGCGTCTTCATAGCTGCGGGCGCATACGTTCGTACCAGGTTTCTCTGCAATCTGATAGGCAATGCGACGGTAGCCGCTTTGCTTCTCCTCGGCAGTCTTGGCAACAAGCTCGGCAGGAGTGATTTGCCAGTCATCCTTTCCCTCGGTATCTTCGGGGCGAAACCATTCCTTGATAGCCGCGTTCGACGTCCGCTCGCCTTCAGCCACAGGGCACTTGTCCCAAGTCGTAATCGTCTTTCCTTTCTTGTTCTGCTTTTCCACCGGTTTGGTTGAATCCAGATCGGTGACGACCAAGGTCTTGAGTTCGAGAAAGTCGAGGAGTGGATAGAAGATGTGCGCATAAGCTCCGCCGACCTCGACGCAGGTTACGTACTGTCTGGCCAGCTTGTGCTTGTCGTCGAGCGACCTATCAACCAATTCGCACAGCCGAGGCATCAGCAGCCGCTCCGTCGTCCCTTCGACCATAATGGCCTTGTCCGCAAAGTACAGATCGCACTTGGTCAACGTCATGTACTGGTGCAGGAAGTTCTGGTCGTCGGGAGAGATACTGCTCATGCCCTTCTTGAAATCTTTAACCTTGGTCTGACGAGCATTTGTCTGGCCCGGCGACTCATTTAGGAAATACCGTACTGCTTCAAACGATGCGGCATTTGCAACATGCGGAGAATGCGTCGTGATGACGAACTGAACGTTCCACGCAGCCTCTTCGGGGTAGCTCGCCGACAGCTTTCTAATGGCGGCATTCAGTTGGCCGATGAAAACTTCTTGCATCTGCGGATGCAAATGAGCCTCAGGTTCTTCAACGAAGATTAGATGTGTGGCTGGGCGGGTTGCCTTGGCTCGGTAGGCCTTGTGGTAGCTTTCGAGCTGCAACAACATGTAGATCAGATTGCGAGTGCCGAGGCCGTTGTAGCCTTCCGGAAGATGTACCCCGTCTGTGCCGGTGTAGACCACCTTTGTGTGGTCCGACAGCAGGGCCTCAACATTCAATGAGGTCTCGGGCCGAAGCTCGGTATCGTTGAGGCTTGGAAAGCCCAGTACTTCCATGGCCGGCAGCAGCTTCTTCAGCATTTCATCGAAGTTACCTTGAATGCTGCGTTCGATGCCTTCGACTGACGCCTTCAGCTTTGCCGCCAGCTCCTGATCTCCTGCTGCGGCCGTTGGTGCGGAAGCAGTCTTGAATAGCGCGCTGAGCAATTTGCCAATGACATCGGCGTCGCCATGCTTTGCATGGTCGAGAGTTCTTTGTGCGCGAACGAAATTGCACTGCAGTAAAGCCGCTAGTGCGGTCGTACCCTCAAAGTCACGCCGATTGGTATCGTCCGTGGGGTCGATGGCGAACACATGGATGTTGTATGCCTTGGGCAACGTGTCGCGTAATGAGCGGAAGAAGTGTGTTCTTAGCTCGACACCTTCTGGCTCGGCAGGTACATCAAGCAGAGTGTGGAGAGTTGCCAGCGTCGCTTTGTACTCGACGCGCACAATGGCTGTGGTGGAGTCTACGTCCAGGTCAATAACGAAAGGCGCAAGAGGCCCTAAATTCGGGGCGGTGCTGTCGTAGCGGAAGGTTAGAGTAAGAGAGAGCGTCGGGAGTGCTGCGAGTACGTCCTCTGGCTTTGCCGACTTTTCTCTCAGCGTCTTTGCATTGAAGAACCGCTCGCGTTGGGGGGGCGAAAAGTCTTCCAGACGAAATCGCGCTCCGGTCTCCCCGGTGAAGCGATCAAAAATGTCGGTAAACGATGTCTTCCCGCTATTGTTGCGCCCTACGATTACTGTGGAATTTCCTTCCAGCATGATCTCAACATCCTGGAGGAGTCGAAATCCCTCGACCCTAACCTTCTCGATTCGCATGTTTGCTCCCGATTGATTGCCTCTAGTCGTTTCCTGTTTGCCGCCTGGTCTTAGATGCTCTGTTGATGATCGGGCGGATTACTTTTCCCCATGGCTCAGATCGTCTAAGAGAGTGCTGGCAACCGCTTCCTCTGGAATTGCGAGCCCTTGGGTGTCCATGGCGGTGTGCAGCTCTTTGTCCCATAGAGCCTCGACCCCGTTGAGGGCCAAATCGCGCGGTCGCGTCTGCACTACCATCACCGCTTCGAGGTAGTCTCTGCAGCCGAATCGCCAAGGGACTGCCTGCCAAGTACGCATGACGTGATTGCCGATGACGATCCCTGGCCAGTCGTAGTCGCCATGGTAGTGCAGGCGCGCGCCGGCGGCGGCCAACTGGTCGAGTAGAATTCGCTGCGCAGCGGCGGGCATGCCATCGGTGCAGACTAATGGAGCACTATCGGCACCCAGACGGTCGGCGACGATGGCTACTATGTTCGGGTTTTCACATACGTACACATTCCGTCCGTCTACTGCCCAGGAATACGGCTTGCGAACCAATTGCCGCAGTGAGAGGTAGGCGGGCTCGCCAGGCAGCCAGGTGTGGGCTGTGTCTGGCAGCGCAGGCAAGTTAAGAAAGAGAGCAGGGCGGGCCAGCTCGTTGACGAGAACTCCCGCCCTCGACCAGACCTCCCGCACACGCTCTTCGGCTCCACCGCCAGTCTCGGTTGTTGCCTCATCTTCTTGAGAGCCGCCCGTGCGCTCGTGCAGGCGCCAGGCCGACAGTACCAGGGTCGCAACAGGACGGCCGGGATCCAGCGCATGGGCATCGCCCAGCGTTTCGGCGGCAAGTTGCGAGCGAGGCAGTCCTTCCTCGGGCAGACGGCGGAGCACAGTATCAGTCGCTGCCAGTAGCTGATTGGCGCGCACGGGATCGCGCCCAAGACGCTTGAGCAGGGGCATGCAGGTTGCCGCGTTTTGCAGCCAGGCGCAGAGGAGAGGGCTGCCTTCGGCCGACGCCGAGGTCGTGAGGGCCGACCATTGTGCCGCTAGCGTTTTACGCAGGCTGGCTTTCGCAACAATGGGGCCATCCAGTTGCGCCAGCGCATCCTGTAGCGAGTTGGCTAGCCCGGCCTCACGCAGTCGTGCATCGAGCTCGGCAATGTCCAGCGTCATCGAGCAAGCTATTCGTGAGGGGCGACCGGTCAGTTGGCAAAGAGCCGAGTACTCTTCCGCGGCAAGGTTGCTCAAGTGAACCGAGGATAGCGACTGCTCGGCATCGGCGAGCTCAAAACGGCGGCGCAGGCGCTGGCGCAGGGCGGCCAGTGCTGGCCCGCCGAGCAGGCGCTGTAGACGTAGGTCGGGGCTGGTCTTCATGCCAAGGGGAACCTGCGATCAGGATCTTCTTCGAGTCGCTTAGCCCGTCCATCCCAGGTCCAGCGCGAGACGAACACCGCATCGATACCTTCGCGACGCTGCAACTGGCAGATCGACACGCCAGGTAGCTCCGCATAGCAGGCCCACTCCCGCTCGCTGGTGATGACGAAATCCAGGTCGAATTCCCGCACCAGGCCCATGCAGTGGGCGCGGGCGGTATCGTCGATACCGGCGAAGGCTTCGTCGAGCAGCATCAAGCGTGGCGCCAAGGGACTGCCGCCGTGGCCGTAGAAACTGGCGATAGCGGCGAACAATGGGACGGTCAGGCCTAACGCGCGTTCGCCACTGGAGGCCGGTCCAGACAGCTTGCGCCATTGACCATCCTGCTGACGCTGGATGCGGAAACGATGCCAATAGCGATAGTCCAGCGCGTGGGCGAGTTGATCGAGAAGACTTCTACCTGCGCTGTCAGCGTCGGCCAGGGCGCGTTCGGCGGCGATCTGCTGTTGCAGCATGGTACCGACCGCACGCCGGTCTTCGGTCGACCAGAGGTCGGCGCTGGTATTGAGCAGGCTCTTGCGTGCGGCCTCCAGGCCTGCCGGTGCGCCTTCCTCGACTGATAGCGGCTCCCATAGCAGGCGGTAGCGTACGCCAGTGGTGGTTGGGCGCTTGTGCAATTCGTTGTTTATCGCCTCGACGCGGTCGTCGGCAGCTCGCATCAGTCGCTGGAGCTCGGCGGCGATTTCTGCCTGGAGGTGATTTTCCAAAACTTCACGCTCACGAGCCGACAACAGTTCGCTGCGCTGGGCAATATCCTCGGCCAACAGTAGCGCGAGGGTATCGGGGCGCTCGGCACGGTTCTGGTACTGGATTGTGACGGTGATGCCCCAATCGTTGGGTTCTGAGATGGCCTGGTGGTTCAAGGCGCTCAGCCCGCGCTGCAGTTCACTTAGGTCTTCGGCGATCTGTTTCTGTACGCGGGCCCAAGTGGCTTCGTCATCGGCGATGTCAGCCAGCGCCTGTTCGATGCGGCGGGCTAGGTTCAGCGCCGGGTCGATGCTCCAATGCTCAGGCAATTGCAGGTCCGGCAATGCGGCGGCCAGCAGGCCGCTGGCGCTGAAATGGCGAAGGCGTTCGACGGCCATGGCGCGCTCGTTGCTACGCTCGCTCAGAGTCTGCTCAGTGCGTTCGACGTGCGCTGCGATCACGGCCTGCCGTTTTTCCGCTTCGCCCAGCGCCGTGCGGCGTGTTTCGGCGTCCTGCTCGGCCTGGGTACGTCCGGCAAGCGCGGTGGCCAGTTTGGCCAGCAATTCTTCCACTTGCTGGCCGATGGACTGGCGTAGTGTCTCCAAGCGGACCCGGGCCTGTTCAGCCTGCTCGTCGGCGACCATCAGGGTTTCCTCAGCCTGTTCCAGCACCCTGCGCGCTTCGCCTTCGCGCTGTTGCTGCTGACACTGATCGGGCCATGCGCGCTGCCACTCGCGTGCCGCCTGGACCAGGTGCGCCTGGACGGTGGCGAAGTGTTCCAAGGCCTCTTCGGTTGCTGGTAGCAGCTCGAGCTCTGCCGGCAGGCTCAGGTCGGTCGCGTCGTGGTGTAACTGCTCGCGTGCCGATTGCCATGCGTCTTTGGCTTCCTGGCTGCGTGTTTCGGCCAGCACCAACAGCTGCCGGATCCGATCGACATCACGAGCGGCCTGCAGCGCAACAGCAATCGCATCGTGCAGTGGGCGCTCGGAGGGTATGCTTTTCCGTTCCCGTTCGGCTTGGCTGCGCTCGGCGGCCAGGGTTTCGTATTGTCGTTCGAGCTTGGCTTGCGCCATGTCGAGTTCGGCAAGGAGGGTGGCGAGTGCTTCCAGCCGTCGTTGTCGTGCCAGTTCCCGTGCACTGCGGCCGATGTAGCCTGCTTCGGTTTTTTGCCAGGCACCTGCCAGCGGCCCCAGACGATAGCGACCATCAGGCGACAACCAGGCTTCGGCATCGCTCGGCTCCTGCGTGCCGTAAGCCACGCCCTCCAACAGTGCAGTCAGCGTTGCTAGTGCGATCGGGCAGGCCTCGGGCAATGCCGGGATCAGTGCAGCGTTCAGGTTGGCACCATTCACTGGCGCGCGCTGGTGCCAGCTGCTATCGAGCAGCGGCGTACCGTCGCTATCGCTCAATACCCCATTTGGCGACAGCCAGGCGTCAAGTAGGCCGCTGGCTTCCAGGGCGGCTTCCAGCCCGGCCCGTTGCGCGGCATCCAGGCTCGGGTGGAAATCCACCAAGTGCCAGAGCGGCGCGCCGTGCCGTTGCAGACGCACACCACTGGCCCGGGTGAGCGGCTCGGCGGGCAGCGCATCTTCGCCGGCGGCCAGGCGGGTGCGCTCGTCCTCGATATCGGCGCGCTGCTTGTCCAGGCTGGTATGGTAACTGTCCAACTCCGCCTGTTGGGCGGCGTGTCGTTGCAGCGTCGTCTGCCAGGCGTTGTCCAGTGCCACTTGCGCCGGGTTTTCGACTTCCGGAAGGGCCACCCACTCGGCCAGTTGTAGCAAGGGCTGCTCAGCATTGAAGCGCAGTTGGATGAGGCTTGTGCAGTGCTCGGACCAGGCTTCGAGCAACGCGCTGCCTGCCTGTTCTGCTTGCTGGTCGGCCCGCTCGCGTTGCGCCAGTGATATGTCCATTTCACCGCGAATGGTTCGAGCGTGTTCTTGCTTGTCCGCCAGTACCGCTTGGTGTTGGCTAACTTCGGCATGACGCTTACGCAGATGGGCGATGTCCTGGCGCCGACTCCTCACCAGCTCGCGCAGGGCTTCTTCAGCGGCCCTGTACTCGGGCGGATGTGCCGCGAGCGCTTCGGCTTCAAGGCTAAGCAGTGGGTTGATTGCGAGGTCTGCGGTTATAGCGAGTGCTTCGGCCGCGTCCAGCGTACGAGTACGCGACTTGTCCAGCTCATCGCGAGCTTGAATGGCCGCAGCGGTCCGTCGCTGGCTCAGTTCTACTTCGCTATTGAGTTTGCTACGCGCTTCATCGCGCTGTCGGCCTGCCGTGTGAGCTGCATGTTGCCGTTCAGTGGCATTACGCTCTTCCAGGGCAAGACGGTTGGCGTCCTGGTTGGCGGGATCGCTCTGCAGCGTATCTACCAGCTCCCGGGCCGCCGAATACTTCAGCTTCGCGGCTTCGTGCTCCGCAAAAGCCTCACCCTGCGCGTTCTGTGCGCCGGCGAGTTCAGCCTGCGCTTGATTGCGAGCCTCGCTGGCGTTGTCGAAATGGGTTTGAGCCTGGCGTAGTTCTCGTGCCTGGCGCCGCGCCAACATACCGGTATAGATTCGGTAGCGTCGTTCAAACTGGGTGACGGTTTGCTCCAGTAGGCGCGTTTCTTCCAATTGAATGCGGTCTTCCTCCAACTGGTTGAGCGCTTCGGCCACATCGCCCAGCAGCTCGGGTGGTAGCGGTGGCAGCGACTCGCTCAGGGCATTGGATAGGCCGGTTTCGTCGGGTTTCTTCGACAGTTGTGGCTGGCGCAGCTGGATCAGCGTATCCATCAGCGCGTCGTAGCGCCGTGTCCCTAGCTGGAACAGGCGCTCGTCCACGGCACGGCGATACAGCTGATGGTTTTCGAATAGTTGACCGCGTCCGCCAAGTGCATCGCGCAAGCGTTCGCGAGTAAGAACCTGGCGCTCGGCAGTGGTAAGCCAGAGATCTTCGCCGATACGTGGGTCTAGTGTCGTGCCGTCACCTTCCACGATGAAAAACCAGCTGTCCACTTGAGCCCGGCCATCGACTGCCGACAAACCGACCCCCAGGGTCAGGTAGCGGGGGCGGCCATCGCGCTCGCGTCGGCCGAACTCTATCCAGCTGTAGCCGATACGGCGGGGATAGTTGCCGACCAGGAGGTTCCAGGCCATCTTCTTGCCGCTATCACCGTCGGGCTCGACGCGCGACGAGCGCAATTGTGCGTCCAGCAGCAACGGTAAGGTCAGCGACAGCACCTTGGATTTCCCGGTGCCGTTATTGCCGCGCAGAAGTAAATGACCATCGTGGAACCAGAACTCCTCACTGTCGTAGTGGAACAGTTCGACTAGGCCAAGACGTAAGGGCTGCCAGCGTTCGCGCAGAGGTTTGGGCAGTGCGGGGCGGGAGGGGGTGATGAATAGGTCGCTGGTCATGCGTCAGGCTCGGTTAGAAACAGGGTTTCGGCCCCTTGGGCGTTGCGCACCTCGGTCTGTCCGAGGGAGAAGCGGGCAATGGCGGGCAACGGATGTACGCCATGCATATCACGCAGCATTAGGCCCAGACGACATAGGCGAGCGATGGCGATTTCCGCCAGCTCGTGTTCGGCGCCTGGCGAGCGCGCCGATTTGCGCCAGTAGCGACCATATCGCCCAGCGGCCTCGTGCAGGAACAGGGCAATCTCGCTTTCTGTCGCTCGCAATGGGGCACGTTTATCCCGCAGACGCCGGGCCAGGTACTCCGCTACCAGCAGCGTTACATGAGCCTCAGTGCCCTCGGCGGGCATGGCTATATCCGTCAGTTGCCCGCTCTCGTCGATCAGGGCCAGGCCTTCGGCGCGTTGCTCGGCGACCAGTCCGGTGGCTTCACACAAGCGGTTGGCGAGAACACCACGCTGATTGAGGAAATAGCTGCGCGTCTCTTCATCCAGGCTGTCGGTATACAGCACCGGATCGTCGAGCAGGCGTCGCGCCAGGTGGTGGCGTATGGCGTCGCGCCTGCCTTGCTCGCTGTCCGCTGTAAAGCCGGCCACCAGTGCATGCAGCCGCGCCTCGGTATTTCCCGGAGTCTCCTCTGTGCTCCAGGTCGAGGGCCCGCGCACCGCCGCCAGCAGGCCGGCCAGCAAGCGCCGGTGAATGTCGTAGAGCGCGTCGGACTGTGGCCCGCTGCCGTCCTGTACGTAACTCTCTTCCTCGCCAGCGACACGTTCGAGAACGCCATGAGCCAGGAGGGTACGGCACACCATGACCAACTCGCGTCTTTCGGCAGCGCAGTGCAAGGTGAAGGCGAAACCCAGTGTCTGCAATGCCGGGTCGGCGGCTTGTTGTACGATCCGTTCGCCGATCTGTCGCAGGGTGATCTGCGGGTCGGCTCGCTCCAGCACTGCAGCAGCCAGACACAGCAGTACATAGCGACGCCGGTCATAGTCCGGCAGGCCGCGGGTCGGAGCGGACAGGTCGGCCGGGCGCTTGAACAGGCGGGCACCCTCGCGGTCCACATGCAGCGGCCAGCCGGTCTCGCGGGCGAACCACTCGCGCAGGCGCTCGGCTTGGCGACGTACGGCGGGGAAATCCGCGTGCCCTGGCGGCATGAGCGGGCACATCAGCAGGCTACGCAAAGCCCGGCGGAATTCGTCTTGCTGCTGCGCCTTCTGTGTTTCTCCGACATGTCGGGTGCCACGGCGGGACGAGGGTATGCTCATGATCTGTCCTCGGTGAGCCGGATCGTCAGCAGATGATCCCGGCCGGAGAACATCCCGGCTGCCGTGCAGATTTGGGCGCGGCTGTTTTCAGCCAAAGGTTCCAGGCGAATATGCAGCAGACCGTCGCCCGTTTGGCGCTCGACAGGGCTGTTCGGATCCTGTTGTTCAGCCAGTGCCTCGCCAAGCAATCCCAGAAAGAGGCCGAAGGCATGCACATCGAGCTCGCCCAGCTCCGATAAGCGTGTCGGGCGGCCGCTCGCCAATCGCCGGCGCGCGGCCTCGACCTGGCGCGATTCCTCCGCCAATTGCTGAGCCATCAGCGCCCGATCCCGGCTACGATCGCGCACTTTCGCCAGTGCGCCGCGCGGTGCGGCTTCACCATACTCGCGCAAGCGCGGATTGATGATCAGCGGAGGTGCATCCAGCCAAGAGGTGCTCGCTGGCACGTCGTCCGCATCAGCAACCTCTAGTGAGAAGTGGCGCGCTGGGTGCAGCGCGAACGCTGCTTGCGCGAGACGGTGTGCATCGTCGTCGCTGTCGCATGCAGCGAACCACTGTGCCAGCACTCGGAAATCGGCCGATCGGTCGCTGCGCCCGCTGCGTCGCTCATTAATTGCCGCGATGGCGCTAAGCAGTTGCGGAATCGCCGATCGCGCTCGGGCACGCAGTAGTTCTGCTTGAGGCGGTTCGTTGCCGGTGGCCAGAAACCAGCCACGCAATCCTTTCCAACGCTCGCGCCAGATATCCTGGCGACGCTGCGTTTCCTCTGCCTGCTCGCCAGTGTCGTCGGGGGCGGCATCACGCGCTTCACGTGCAGCGACTTGGCGTAAGACATACTCGATGATGGCGGACAGTTCATGCAGCGTGCGGGCGATGGCATCGGAGCGGCGGATCAGATCACCCATAAAGCGCTCGAGATAGTCGATCAGCCGTCGCTTGTAAGCGACCAATGCGGTGGCGTCGGCTTGCTGCAGCTCTAGACTACGTGCCACTCCAGCCATGAACGCCTGGGCGTTTTCAGTAAGACCCTCAAACACTCGCACTAGGTCGCGCAGAATCTCATGTGCCTTGGCGGTATCAAGGTCGTTGCCGGATTGTGCCTCAGCCATCAATCGCTGCAAGGCTCGTAAGCGGCTGTCGATGTCCTCCAGCGCGACTGTCTGCAGTTCTGCACGATGACGTAGGCTCTGCGCGAATGCTATCAGGCCGGCCTCTACCGCCTCGCCGCCGCGCGAGAGCCTATAGAGAAAACGTGCCCGGTAATAATCGTTGAGCGTGGATACACGCGTCATGTCCGGCTGCGATTCGAGATTGCCCCAGGTCGCCAATTGAGCTAATGCAGCGGCAACCTCTTCCTGAGCCGGTGGCGTCCGATGACTCCAGTTTGCTTCAGATAATACTTCGTCGGGCCGTAATTGCAGGCGGTACTGGCGCTTGGCAGCAGCGAACACCTCCATGATGGCACGATAGAGGGCCGCCTTTTCCGCAGTGGCGTGGCGGAACAAATCCGCTGAAGCTTCCGGCCAGGATGAGTTGTGAATCACCAAATTCTACCTCAGTGACCTTCCGTGATCGATGAGACCATTCTTCAGTTCTCTTCGCTATTTGCCAAGCTTTCCCTGCGAGCCAAATACTTAGGAGTTTTTTTGTGTCGGGGGCGCTGAGCATCTTCGGTTGGGGGCATCATTTTCAAACCATCCAAAGCATGCCCTCAAATATGTCCCAAATGTAGCAATTAGCTGGAAGTAAATAGCTATTCGAGGCTAGAAAAACGCAGAAATGATCAGCTAACAAGCATGCGCGAAGCCCCTAAAGACTGTCAGGGTCGCCAAAGAACATTTGGCCATTCATATAAATCAAATGGTTATGAATGGGGAATTGGTTTTGTACCCCCAGATGTACCCATATTTACAGCAGCTACGAGTGGATTACAGTGGACGCACCGGGGGCGGGGCTGGCGCGAAACGGGCAATCCCTCACCCACTTGCGCAATTTATGCTTTGGGCTCGTCCCAGTCGCTACGCGTTGCAGCAGTCAGCGCATCCCAGTCATCAGGAGGGTTGCCGCGGCCCAACATCTTCTCGAATACGGCGTAGGGATCGGATTTGCTGCCTGCGGACCTTAGGGTATTTTCGTCGTTGACCCACGCATAGACGATGACCTTGGATCTTGAGTCGTAGCGGAAGAACAGCCGAAAGCGCCTGCCGATTTTTGCGCGGCGCCAATGTCTGTAGGCAGTGCCCAGCGTATTGCCTTGACGGAACTCATCACGGCCTGGGTCGGCAGGCACAGCCTCCATGATCAGATGGCTCAATGCCCGAAACAGCTTGACGTTGGCGTTGCTCTCAAAACCTCGCGGATCGTTCTGCTCGGCTCGGGCGGCGGCTTCTTGCAATTTGCGTAGCTGTAAAGTCACACCTTCATGGAACAACAGTGTCCAGCCATGTCGCAGCATCAGATCGCGACCTCACCATCGATATCTTCGTCCAGGTTTACGGAGTGGTTTGCGTTGGCGAGCATGGTTTGCGCCAAGTCTTCCGGCAGAGTGGTCAGGTTGCGGCCGCCTCGGATATCAGCCTCCAGCAAACCCAGGAACGCACCGATGGCAGGGTCTTCGTGGGTGGTTTCTACGCGGCTGACCACGATTTCACCCTCGCGTACGTCGAATGCAATCTTGCCACCAGTGTCAATGCCCAAAAGCTGGCGTATGGATTTGGGCAGTGTGACCTGTCCCTTCGAGGTCAACGTGGCGATTTCGTGGATGGCAGGCATGAGTGTTCTCCCGGATGTATTGATCGGATGGTAAGGAATAATCCTTACTCGGTCAATCTTGGTTTTCTGCTGATCAAGCATAGGCGGGGAGGACGCCTAATAGCGCCGCAAGATGGAGTTACACCACTTCCAGGGACACGATCCCATCTCTCGACTGCCCTGCATGAGATCGACTATCCCAAGGTACAGGATGAAGATAGGGCCATCGGAGCCATCGGTCGGGGTTTTTCACCCGCCTTGCCGTTGCACTAAAATTTTAATCTAAATCTCAGTTGAGGAGCTGCATGGTTAGGGGAAAACCCTCATTGCTGACGGGATGGGCGGGCCCCTAGCATGATCATCGTATTTTGCCAGCCACGACGGAGTAAGCTATGACTAATGCACAAGCTGAAGACAAGCGCCCAACCGAAGACCCCGCAGAGGACAATGCGTTTTTCCCCTCGCCTTATTCGCTAAGCCAATTCACTTCGCCAAAATCCGATCTCAGTGATGCCGACTATCCTGATCCCTATAAAGGTGGCCGGTGGAAGGTGCTGGTCATCGGCGCTGACGAGCGCTATTTGTTAACCGATAATGGCACCATGTTCTCCACAGGCAATCACCCTGTAGAGACGCTGCTGCCGATGTACCATCTGGATAAAGCAGGGTTCAAATTCGACATTGCGACCTTGTCCGGCAACCCGGTCAAGTTCGAGTTCTGGGCGATGCCATCTGAAGACGTCGAAGTGAAGGGGCTATACGCTAAATATCGCGATAAGTTCAAACAGCCTAAAAAACTGGCTGAGGTAATCGACCAGGCATTAGGTGACGACTCCGACTACATCGGCGTGTTTATTCCTGGTGGCCACGGCGCACTAATCGGGTTGCCAGAAAGCGTCGATGTAAAAAGGGTGCTTGAGTGGGCGTCCAGGAAAGACAAGTTTGTGATTTCGTTGTGCCATGGACCCGCTGCGCTTATCGCTGCAGGTTTGGGTGAGAGCCCAGAGAGCTATATTTTCAACGGGTACAAAATTTGTGCGTTCCCTGACGACCTGGATGCGAAAACGCCGGACATTGGCTATATGCCGGGGCACTTGACCTGGAAGTTTGGTGAAAAACTAAAAGCGTTGGGCCTTGAGATCATCAACAAAGATATATCTGGAGCGGTGTATAAGGATCGTAAATTGCTGACCGGCGACAGTCCGTTGGCGGGTAACGCTCTGGGCAAGCTGGCTGCGGCTGAACTGTTGAAGGAGGCTGCAGGGCAATGAAATCCGGTCTAGCCGATGCTGCTATGCAAGTCGTCCTGGAAATAGAGCGAGCTTCGATGCTCTCGTTGATCGAAGATGCTGTTCGTGTCTTCGCCAAGCGCTTCGGCTATGACCGTTTTGTTCTTTTCTCTGTTGCCCCATCAAGGGATGACCTGGTCGATCGTATTTTTTGGGTGGAGGGCAATTGGTGGGAAGATGGCCAAACGGTTGATGCCAAAACATACGTCAGACGTTGCCCTGTCACCCGTCATATTTTGGAGGCTCGAGAACCGTTCTTCTGGACGAAAACCCACTGTGTGACAGGGGACAGTTATCGGGTGGTCCGGCGTCCGATTGGGCCTGGACCACACGGACTGCAGGTGCCGGTGTTCGGCCCTCAAGGACTGGAGGGGGCGATGAGTCTAGGTGGCGATAAGGTAGATAGCAGCCCCGACGCTCGCTTGGTATTGGCTATGGTGGCCACCGCTGCTTTCAATGCCGCTCACAGATTGCTGGAAGCGCCCCACACTGAAGGTGTCCGACAACTTTCCGTTCGCGAGCGCGAGGTGTTGACTTGGACGGCAGCGGGTCGACGGCATGCTGATATTGCGGCGACGCTGGGCTTGTCGGAGCGTACTGTGGAGAACCATCTTCGTGCGGCGCGGCGCCGTCTTGGTGTCGCTACCACTGCTCAAGCGATCAAGATCGCCATGCGCAACGGCGACCTTGGTGACAGTCGAGACCAACATGATGGGTAAAAAAGTGCTGGTGACAGGCGCGGCAACCGGTTTTGGAAGAGGCGTGGCCTGGGCGCTGTCGGAGCGTGGGCACCAGGTGATCGCTGGATGCCAGATATGGCCGCAGGTGTGGGAGCTGCGTAACGCTGTGTTGTCGGCCGGGATTGAGATGCAAGTTATTAAACTTGATGTCCTCAACGAGATTGACCGCAAACATGCGCTGGCAATCGAAATCGATGTTCTGTTCAACAATGCGGGCATCATGGAGTCAGGTCCCATTATCGAAATACCTATGTCAGTGTTTCGTTCGGTTTTTGAGACCAACGTATTTGCGGCCCTTGAGTTGGCGCAAGGCTTTGCTCGGGTGATGGTCCAGCGCGGCTATGGGCGGATCGTCTGGACGTCGTCGGTGGCCGGCTTAGTCAAAGTGCCTTTCGATGGAGCGTATGCCGCCTCCAAGCACGCGGTCGAAGGCATCTGCTCGGCAATGCACGATGAACTGATGCCCTACGGTGTCCAAGTAGTGACGGTCAACCCAGGTGCCTACCGCACGGGCTTCAACGACACGGGCATGGAGAGCATGGATCAGTGGTGGGGTCAGGGTGATAGGGTTGTCGCTCATTGGCCGGTGCGTGAGCTCAATCGTCAACATGATCCTGCCGAGATGATCAGTGCCATCATTGCGGTGATTGAACAGGACAAGCCCAGCTATCGTACTGTTCGACCAGCCAGTGCTGAAGAAATGGTGAAGAAAGAGCAGTCAGACGTATGGAAACGATAGCCTCATTGAAATAGCCCAGGATGCTGTAGAAAAATTGGAGGCGCTTGAAATCGGCATTGCCCAATATGTCGGCTGATGAATCGAGGAGTTTAAGATGCAAGCATCCGTAGACATCGCTAAGCACTTTTTCTCGCGGTATAACGCTCATGACCTTCAAGGCATGTTGGCCTGTTTCTCTCCAGAGGGTCGAGTTGATTATCTGCCCATTGGCCTAGAGGGGACGGTGGATGTTGCTGGCCTTGAAATATGGGGAGCACTGATTGATGCATTTCCCGATTTGAACAATCAGGTGACTGCACACTATATTGATGAGCACGCACAAACGATTGTAGTCGAAGTGACTATTCGCGGTACTCAGGCGAAAGATGTATTTGGCATTGACAACCTGGGGCGCAGCTTCGAGTTACCTCATGTCTTCATACTTGGACTTACCGACGATGGCCTGATTCTGGCGATGAAGGCCTATTGGGATAACGTCACGTGGTATCAAGCCCTGGGTAAAAAGCAAATTGGCTAGCTGCCCGTAATAAATATCACTCAACTCAGTTGAGGAAGCAATTCCTCTAGCGCTGTAGCGACTAGCTGTTTCTCAACTATCGCTTGGAGGCAACAGTCATGAACTGTCCAGTTGATTTTTCACGCAGGCAGGTTTTACTAACGGCAGGCATCGGGCTTGTGGCAGCTTCGTCACCCTTGCTCGCCCAGTCGCTAAATGGCACACAGCTCTCCACTCGCTCGTCGGGCGGGCTCTATCTTCCGAATTCTGCCGCCGGTACGCCATGGACGCCTGAAAGCGTTCGTCAAAAGGCTTATGCGATGCCAGTAGTTTCGCCCGGTTACCCGCAACCGCCAAGTTGGTTTCTGGACCGCCCGTCGCTGACGATAACTTATCGCACCGACATTGAGCTCGCGCGGGCAATGGTGCCTGAACCATTGATGGTCAAAGACCCGCTCGTCAGCCTTTCGTTCCTTTGGATGGTTGCGCCCGGGATCGGTGACTATTACGAGTTCGCCCAGAGCATCGCTTGTTTTCTGGGTGATGAGGCTGTCAGTTTTCGCCCGCTCATGGTGGCCGAGAATGTCACCGCCATCATGCTGGGCCGCGAGGTCTGGGGATTGCCCAAGAAATACGGCCATCCTCGTGTTGGGCAAAACAATGAATCTTATGTCGGCACGCTCGAGTACGACGGCACGTTGGTGGCCAGGGCCAGCATGGCCTACAAGTACCAGGAGGTCGACTTGGCGCAAGCAGCGGCGGCCATGCGCACCCCCGGGGTTGTTCTCAAAGTCATTCCCGATGTGGACGGCAAGACAGCGCGTATTGCCGAACTGGTGAGGTTCGAATATTCGACGGTAGAGCTCAAGGAAGCCTGGACGGGGGCAGCGAGCCTCGAGCTGTTCGACCACGAGGCAGTCCCGATAGCCGCGCTGCCCGTTCGCCAGATCGTGTCAGTGCGCCATACGCTTGGCAACTTCATGCTGGCGCCCGGCAAGGTCGTGCACGACTATCTCAAGTAGCCGCGGATGGCGGCCGTAGACCGGGTCTTGGCTGCGTTTTGATCCCGGCAGCAGCACACAATATATTTCCATGCAGAGAACCCGCCGATGTCCACGTTGTATGTCACTGCCAGTTTCATGGTCAAAGCCCAAGGGCTCGAAAATGTACTCGAAGTGTTGACTACACTGAGCGAAACTACCCTGCAAGAGCCAGGTTGCCTGGACTATGGCTATTACCAGTCGCTGGAAAATCCGTTGCAGCTGACATCCTTCGAAGTCTGGCAAGACGAAGAGGCCGAAGCGCAGCATTGGCGAACCGAACACCTCGAGGCCGCGCTGGTCCAGGTTTCCGAATGGCTGCAGGGGCCGGCGCAAGTCACCCAGTATCGTCGCGTGTGCTGAACCGGGTGATGGCGTTGGATTTTCGCGGCCCTGGCCAGCCTGGGTCGGCCATCCAGGCCAGACCCCGGCGGCGCTGCGCTGCAGCGCCGATCTCTCAGAACTGTTCGGCGTCCAGCACGTAAAGGCAGGCACTTCCCACGCGAGCGACACTGATCAGGGACTCGATGCGAGGTAACAGGCGGTCGAAGTAGAAGTGGGCGGTGGCCAGTTTAGCTTGATGGAAACTGTCTTCCTTTCCGGTAGCGGCCCGTGCCATGCGTGCCCACATATAGGCGTAGGCGGTGTAACCGAAAATATGCAGGTAGTCGACGGCCGCGGCACCTGCCTCGTAAGGGTTGGTCCTGGCAATTTTGATCAGATAATGGGACAGCGCCTCCAGTTGCCCTAGTGCTTCCAGCAGGCGGTGGCTGAAGGCTTCATGGGGCACTTGCGCCACGAAGGCGCGTATTTCTCCGGCAAAAATATTAAATAGCGTGCCTTCATTGGTCAGAACTTTACGTCCCAGCAAGTCCAGGGCCTGGATACCATTGGTCCCCTCATAAATCTGCGAAATGCGTACATCGCGAACAAGCTGTTCCTGACCCCACTCGCGGATGTACCCATGCCCACCGAAGACTTGCTGGCCGTGTACGCAGCTTTCCAAACCGGTGTCGGTAAAAAACGCTTTTGCGATTGGGGTTAGCAGCGCGACCAGTCCTTCCGAGCGGGCACGCTCCGTCGCCACCTCGGAATATTTGGCAATGTCCAGGTGTTGACCAAGATAGGTGGCGAATGCGCGCCCCCCTTCAGTCAGCGCCTTCATGGTAAGCAGCATGCGACGCACATCTGGGTGGACGATGATCGGATCGGCCACTTTGTCATGTTGTTGAGGCCCGCCCGGTGCGCGACTTTGCAGCCGGTCACGGGCATAGCTCACTGCATTCTGATAGGAGTTCTCGGCGCAGCCTATGCCTTGAACGCCTATGGACAGCCGTTCGTAGTTCATCATGGTGAACATTGCCGCAAGGCCTTTGTTGGGTTCGCCCACCAGCCAGCCGACCGCACCGTCGAAGTTCATTACACAGGTGGCCGAGGCCTTGATGCCCATTTTGTGTTCGATGGAGCCGCAATGGACCTGGTTGCGCTCACCCAGTGATTGGTCCGCATTGACCAGCACCTTGGGCACCAGAAATAGCGAGATACCGCGGGAGCCGGCCGGGGCGTCAGGCAGTTTGGCCAACACCAGGTGGATGATGTTTTCGGTAAGGTCTTGTTCCCCACCGGTAATGAAGATCTTGGTGCCGGTGATGGCGTAGCTGCCGTCTGCGTTCGGTTCGGCCCGGGTTCGAATCAGCCCGAGGTCGCTGCCGGCGTGAGCTTCGGTGAGGCACATCGACCCGGCCCAGCGTCCTTCGTACATGGCCGGTAGATAGGTAGCCTTCAGTGCTTCGCTGGCATGCGCGTCGATGGCCAGGCAGGCACCTGCAGATAGCGTGGAGTAAAGGGCGAAGCTGGCATTCGCGCCGTACATCATTTCCTCGAACTGCACAGAGAGCATTTTCGGCATGCCCATGCCGCCATACTGCGGATTGCCCGCCAACCCGACCCAACCACCCTCGCCATAGATGCCGTAGGCATCGCGAAAGCCGTTGGGGGTAGTGACTTCGCCGTTGTTCCACTGCGCACCTTGCTCATCGCCACTGCGGTTTAGTGGGGCAACCAGTTCACGGCTGATCTTTGCCGCTTCTTCAAGAACCGCGTCGGCGATATCGGCGTCGATGCGTTCGGCCAAGGCCGGTAGCCGTTGCCACAGTGCGGGCGCGTCAAATACCTCGTTGAGCAGAAAGCGCATGTCGCGCAGTGGGGCATTGTATTCGGGCATTGATTGGACCTCTTGTTGCGGTGGCGGGTAGGGCCTTTGCGGCAACGCTTACCCGATGAGTCAATGTTCGCTGGCGCCAGCGATGCCCACGCCAGTCTGGGCGCGGACCATTTGATCGTCGAAGCCCTCATGATCGAGCGCTGCTCTGGCGCTGCGGTCGAGCTTGGAAACCAGCACGATGACCAGGAACGTCAAAGGCATGGCGAACAGTGCAGGATGGTCGTAAGGGAAGATGGCGTGTTCGTGCCCTAGAACAGTGACCCACACTGTCGGCGACAAAATCACCAGGCCCAGCGCGCTGAGCAGGCCTGTCACGCCGCCATAGATGGCGCCTCGCGTGGTCAGCCCGTGCCAATACATCGCCATGAGCAGCACAGGGAAATTGGCCGAGGCGGCAATGCCGAACGTCAGGCCGACCAGAAATGCGATGTTCACTTGCTCGAACAGGATGCCGAGTGCGATCGCGAGCACGCCCAGAGCGACCACCGCCGCACGTGAAACCAGCATCTCCCGCGCTTCATCGGCGACGCCGCGCTTGATGACCATGGCATAGAGGTCGTGGGAAATGGCGGATGCTCCGGCCAATGTCAGCCCTGCGACCACCGCCAGAATGGTGGCGAAGGCAACAGCGGACAGGAAGCCGAAAAACAGATTGCCGCCAACAGCCTTGGCAAGGTGCATGGCCACCATGTTGTTCCCGCCCAGGATCGCTCCGCCAATCTTGCCGTCGACGTAGTAGGCAGGGTCTGTACCGACGATTACGATGGCGGCGAAGCCCAACACACAGACCACCACAAAGAAGTAACCGATGAAACCGGATGCGTAGAACACCGATTTTCGTGCTTCACGGGCATCGGGCACGGTGAAGAAACGCATCAGGATATGTGGCAGACCTGCAAGGCCAAACACCAAGCCCAATGCCATTGAGGCGACATTCAAGGGGTTTGCCAACATGCCGCCGGGCGCCATGATGGCCCAACCGCCGGAGTGGCTTTCTATTGCGCGGCGCGCCAGTTGCTCCAGGCTGAAGTCGAAGGGCGCCAAAGCCAGCAACATGAGCAGGGTCCCGCCCACCAACAGCAGGATCGCCTTGGTGATCTGCACCCATGTCGTTGCCAGCATGCCGCCGAAGATTACATACACCAGCATCAGCAGCCCGACTATGACCACCGCCACGGAGTAGTCCAGGCCAAACAGCAGTTTGATCAGCTGACCTGCGCCCACCATTTGCAATAGCAGGTAGCAACACACCACCGTCAATGAACCGCAGGCTGCAAGCACACGTATTCGACGTTGATCCAGACGGAATGAAACGATGTCTGCGAAGGTGAAACGGCCGAGGTTGCGCAGGCGCTCAGCCATCAGGAACGTGAGGATTGGCCAACCGACGAAGAAGCCGGTCATGTAGATGATGCCGTCGTAGCCTTTGCTGAACACCATGCTGGATAAGCCCAGCAGGGTCGATGCCGACATGTAGTCACCGGCAATTGCCAAGCCATTTTGCAGGCCGCTGATGCCTCCGCCTGCTGTGTAGAAGTCGCGGGTCGATTGGGTTCTTCTGGCCGCCCACCACGTGATGACCAGCGTAATGGATACGAACAACAGGAACATGCCGATCGCATTCAGGTTCACTCCGGGTTCTGTAGCGACAACGGTGGACGCATACGCGGGTTGCCAAGGCAAGGCGATGACGGCAAGCAAGGCATGGATGGGCTTCATCACTGGCACTCCTCGACGATCTTCGCACTGAGTTTGTCGAAGTGCGTGTTGGCACGGTGCACGTACCAACCGGTCAGCAACCAGGCCATCACTATCAGCAAGATCGCAATGGGGATACCTGACGACAGGTGGCTGCTTTGATGCAGGGGTATCTGCAGTAGCTGCGGCCGGCAGGCGGCAACTGCCATGAACGAGAAATAGGAACAGAGCACCAGCGCACTCAGCCCCCATGTAAGCCTTGAGCGGGCATTGATCAACGCGATGAACCCAGGGTTTTCCCGGATTCGTTGGTAGTGCTCGGCCTGTGAGACAGTGACCTTGTTCATGGCGCCTCCGTTTTTTTGTTGTAGGGCTACCTGTTGGCTCACCAGCAGGCGAGCCAATTAGCGCGGTGCGTAACAGGGTGTCGGGTCAAGGCCAGACGTAATGGTCGAATTGCTCGCGCAAGGTCTTTTTACTCACCTTGCCAGTGGCGGTATGGGGCAGTTCGTTCAGGTACTCGCTTGCATCGGGCAGCCACCATTTGGGGATTCGCCCTTCCAGGAATGCGATGAGCTCATCGTGTCGAGGGACTTTTTCGGGATGCTTCGGCACAACGATCAGCAAAGGACGTTCGCTCCAACGCGCATGCGGTACACCAATGACGGCCGCCTCCGCGATCAACGGATGAGCCGTTATCGCGTTCTCGATCTCGACAGAGGAGATCCACTCGCCGCCAGACTTGATGACGTCCTTGATGCGGTCGGTGATCAGCAGGTACCCGCGGCGGTCAATGGTTGCCACATCGCCGGTATCGAACCACACGTGCGAAGCAGGCTGGCCGAAGTAGCCACTGCATACCCAAGGGCCACGTACCTGCAACGAACCGGAGGACTGGCCGTCGTGGCTCAGCGCATTGCCGGCCTCATCGACGATGCGCATCTCGACGCCGAACAATGCCCGGCCTGACTTGAGCACTTGCTGGCTACGGGGCTCTTCTGGCAACACGTCGTACCACGGCTGATGGCGGTTGTAGCTGCCCATCGGGCTCAGCTCGGTCATGCCCCAACCATTTTCCAAGGCCACACCGTGACGCCCCATCGCATGAATCAGCGAAAGTGGACACGCCGCGCCACCGCTGACGGCACGTTTCAAAGTAGGAATACGCTCGCCCTGGGCATCGAGATACGTCGAGATGTTGGTCCACAAAGTAGGTACAGCCAGGGAGAAACTCACGTGCTCCTGATTGATCAGCCTGACCATGGCTGCAGCATCGCCGACTCTTGGCCCCGGCAGCACCAGTTTCGCTCCCACCATTGCGGCATTGTATGGCATGCCCCAGGCATTGACATGGAACATGGGGACCATCGGCATTACAACATCGAGGGCACGCAAACCAACATTGTCCGCCATGTTTTGCGCCATGCCGTGCAAGACGGTACTGCGGTGACTTGCCAGCACGCCTTTGGGGTTTCCCGTAGTCCCGGAGGTATAGCAAAGCCCGCTGGCGCGGTTCTCGTCCAGTTCTGGCCAGTTGTAGTTTTCATCGGCATCTGCAATCAGCTTTTCGTAACTGAGCAGGTTGGGAAGGGTGCTGTCCGGTATCTCATCCCCATTGCACAGGGCAACGTACCAACGCACGCAATCCAGCTCGGGTTGAATGCTTTCCAGCAAAGGAATGAACTGCGGATCGACGAACAACACATCATCTTCAGCGTGGCGAATGATGTAGCTGATCTGTTCTGGGAACAATTTGGGGTTGATGGTATGGCAGATTCGCCCCGAGCATGGAATCGCGTAGTGCAGTTCGAAGTGCCGATGATCGTTCCAGGCCAGGGTGCCCACCCTCGCATCGCCAGGGCAACCCAGTGCGTCCAACCCATCGGCTAATCGTCGTGCTCTGGCAAAGGCGTTGGCGTACGTGTATCGATGTACTCGGCCATCGGCTAAGAGAGAGACAATCTCGGTATCGGCAGCAACCATGAGTGCCTGCCGCATGACCGCGGCAATACTCAGGTTGAAGTTCATCATCATGCCTTGCACAGGCACCTCCAGCCTTGTTCTTCTTGAGGTTCGAGGCTGGGCGCGCGAGGGCGCCGAGCTTGGAATGAGCAAGGAGCAAGGGGTGTGCCAATTTGCAGATCAATCGGGGTGCGTGAAAAAAACGATAAAAATCATATGGTTGTACTTAGGGTCAGTTTTCCGGGGTTCAGCAGGTCCTGAAAAGCTGATTTCAGAATTGAATCGGATTTCAAGGTTGCAAAGGCGCAGACGCCTAGCTTTTTTCATCCTTGAGGCGTCGCCACAGGGTCGTGCGGCTGATGCCAAGTCGCTTGGCGGCTTCATCCATGTCACCTGCGCAATGAGCCAGCACTTCCCGAACTCGCCTTACTTCTTCGGCGCGACTGTGGCTGCGCAGGTCCTGGCTTGTCATGCCTTGCAATGTTGCATGCGGGGCCGGCTCGAAGAGTTCGTCGAACAAGGCCTGTAACAGCCGAGGGTTGTCCTGGCCTTGCAGTGCACTTGCTGAAAGCGCGGCACGCTCGACGATGTTTTCCAGCTCTCGGATGTTTCCTGGCCAACTGTGCCGCTCCAGTTGAGGCATGAGCCTCTCGAGCAGGCTGCTGGACGATTCATTGGCCGAGCTGTGTCCCGTCAGTTTGTCCAGAATCGACCTGGCAAGCATTGGAATGTCGCGGGAGCGTTCGCGCAGGGGTGGCATGGTCAAGCGCAGGATGTTGAGGCGATAGTAGAGGTCTTCGCGGAAACAACCTTCGGTGATGCGTTGGCGAAGGTCCCGGTGCGTGGCAGCGATTACCCGGATGTCTACCGGTGTCGGCTCTGCCGCCCCCAGGCGTAACACCTCACGTTCTTGAAGCACGCGTAGTAGGCGCGTTTGCAAAGTGACCGGCATATCACCGATTTCATCGAGGAACAGGGTCCCGGTGTGGGCGTTTTCTATCAAGCCAGCCTTGCCACCCTTGCGCGAACCCGTGAAGGCACCTTCCTCGTAGCCGAACAGCTCACTTTCGAGCAATGTTTCAGGGAAGGCTGCGCAGTTGATTGCAACGAAAGGGCCTGCCTGGCGTTGGCTGGCGTTATGTATGCTTTGTGCCAGGAGCTCCTTGCCCGTCCCGCTCTCTCCATGAATCAACACCGTGGCGTCGGCCCCCGCGTAGTGGCGGGCAAGCCCCAGCATGGCCTGGAACCCGGCTGTGTCTCCAAGCATTTGTTCAAAGTGATAGCGAGCCGTGAACTGCTTGGGCTTCACCTGACTGCGGATACGCCGGTCCGCGCGTTGGATTGCATTGGCTTCCTGACAGGTGATGACGACCCCGTCGGGCTTGTCGTTTTCGATGATGGGCGTGATGTTCGCCGCCAGTGTCCGGCCCGCTGCTTTCAGAATCCGGTTTTCCTCGCTTTCACCACTGCAAAGTACCGTCGTTATATCCAGGCCTGGGATGACCTCGGCGAGCGGGCGTTCGCGTGCCCACTCGCTGGAAATACCGAGAAGTGCGGCCATGCGTGGGTTCAGGGACTGAACGAGCCCTTCAGCGTCCACCGCGATTACGCCATCGGACAAGTTGCGCAGTATCGAATTGAGGCGCTGTTGTTGAACCAGGCTCTGCTGGCGACTGCGGCAGATGGCCAATGCATCTTCCATGGCGCGCCGCACGGTGTCGGTGTTCAGCGCCAGTACGCCTTGTGCGCCGACCGACTCGGCAAGTTCAACGGCTGTAGATGACCCTACCACCACTCGGTAACCGTCATCGACCAGGCGGTGTACCTGCTGGCGGGCCTCTTCATAGCTGGTGTAGGTAGCCTGGCGGATATCGACGGTAAAAAGCGACGACATCGCCTCAAGCTCTGGATGAGCGTGCTGGAAACTGAGAATACCGACCTGGGTGGCTCGGGCACGGGCGAGGTCCAAGGCACGGATCAGGTCGTACTCGCCCATGCGAATCGACAGGATGGCCGTCGCGATGTGCTGCCTCAGGTACTCGGAGGTTGCGCCCGAGCAGATGATGACGTCCACATCCCCTCTGGCCTCCAGCTCAAGGCCTGTGTTGCGCAGTTCGCCGACCGTGGTTTCGACAATTTCGACGCGCGCACGGCCGGTATAGTCGGGAATCACCTGTTCGACTATTCGCGCCATGCGGCTGAGCCCCTCAGGCAGACGAAGGTGGGTAATCAGGGCAACCACTTTGGGAAGGTACTCTCGACCACGCATGATTGATCACTCGACAATTTTTTCCATGTTGAAACAGAAATTTCATGTCTGCAACGAGGGCCATTCTTCAACGATTGCTGATTGAATCAATAATCTCAATAACTAATTGATTTAAAATAAGAATTTAAAAAATATCGTCATCTGGCCCAGCTCTTGCTCAGTCGCTTTGAGTCATTAGAGCGAGTTCGATATTGCGATGAACAGTATTTCCAACCCAGGCCCCGCAGATGCTCGGGTCAGCATCCCAGATGCGTACCCGGCACTTGCACGATATTTGCAGCAACAACTCGGCGCCGATCTGGTGAACATAGATCAGGGCCAGCGCCTTTCAGGTGGCGCCATTCAGGAAAATTGGCTACTGAATGGCACAGTCCAGTTTGGGACAAAGACATTCGTCGACAGCTGGGTGCTGCGAACCGATGCCGCTTCGTCCGTGGCCGTCAGCATGAGCCGCGCAGAAGAGTTTGCGGTGTTGGCCGCCGTTCACACTGCTGGAGTCCGCGTACCAGAGCCGCTTTGGTTATGCGAAGACGCCTCGGTCATAGGCCGCCCGTTCTTCATCATGCGTAAGTTGAACGGCATTACCAACGGCCATCGGCTGACATCAGATCCAGGCCTTGATCCGAAGCGCGACGAACTGTGCAGATCGCTTGGTCTGAATCTCGCCCAACTGCATCAGATCCGTCCGCACCACCCAATGCTGGCGTTTCTGGTACCACCGGCCGCTGACCCCATACAGGCCAGCATCGACCAGTACCGGCGGTTTCTGGATGCATTGCCCGACAACCATCCGGTCATCGAATGGGGGCTTCGATGGTGTGAACTCAACAAGCCCGCACCGTTGCCTGCCGGGCTGATCCATCGTGATTACCGCACTGGCAACTTCATGGTCGAGCAAGGCCAGCTCAGTGGCATCCTGGACTGGGAATTCACTGGTTGGGGAGACCCCCGTGAGGATATTGGCTGGTTCACCGCCCGTTGTTGGCGCTTTGCCCGGCGAGACCGTGAGGCGGGCGGTATAGGGGACATCGACGCCTTCTTGGCCGGCTACGCGTCTGTATCCGGTTACTGGGTGAGTCATGAAGAGCTGCGGTACTGGCAACTGATGGCTCATCTACGTTGGGCGGTCGTGGCGCTGCAGCAAGTGCAGCGGCATATCTCCGGCCAGCAGCCCTCTCTTGAATTGGCGCTGACTGGCCATCTGCTGCCCGAACTCGAACATGAAATCCTGGCCCTCAGTGGAGAGACCGTATGAACGCTAGCAACGTCAGCGCGATTGACCTGTTGAACACGGCCAGACATGTCCTGATCGACGACCTTTTGCCCTTGCTGGGTGAGGCGAACCACTACGAATGCAGAATGATTGCCCGGGCCATGTCAATCGCTGCCCGAGAGATCGAGTTGCGCGCAGAAGTCAGTGCACTTGAATCGAATGTTTTGGGCGAAGTCATGGGGCGCCATGGGCTGTTGAAGCTGACGCCGGCCCATGCGCGCCATTTGCTGGCCGGTTTCATCAGAAAAGGCGTTTTCGATAATGCCGACTCTGCTCAGTCCAGCATGCTTGAAGCCCTGAGACAAATTACCCATGCACGACTGGCCATCAGTAATCCGAAGGTTGCGTGCCATGGCAAATAGCATCGGGATCAAACGACGACGCTGTTATCTGGTTCGTCATGGCCATGTCGATTATTTCGACGCACAAGGCCGTCCTTTGGACCCGCGCTCGGTGAGTCTCTCCGACCAAGGTGCTTTGCAGGCGAGAGCGCTTGGCGTGGTGATGCACGCAACTGCGTTGGATCGCGTACTGGTTTCCGATTATCCGCGGGCGCAGCAAACACTCGACCTCGTGCTGATGGGGCGAGCGCTGAAGGTTGAATCCACGCCTGCGTTACGCGAAATCAGAGCCGGCCGTTTGCGTGAGATACCTGAGCCATCCATGCAAGAGGCCATCGTGGGCGCCTATCGCAATGCCGCCGAGCCTGATGCCACGTTCCTGGGCGGCGAACGCTGGAGCGATTTCAGCCAACGCGTGCTGGACAAGTTTCACGCAGTGCTGAACGAGGATGGCTGGGAGTCGCTGCTGATCGTTGCCCATGACGCCGTCAACCGCATCGTCCTGGCATGGGCCGCTGGTACAGGCCTGCCAGGGATTGCGGCCTTCGAACAGGACACCGCGTGTCTCAATGTCATCGACATCGACGGGGAGGGCGATGGCTCATTCGCCGCGATCATCCGCGCGCTCAATGTCACGCCCTACGACCCAGGCAAGGCAGGTATTCGCGACACCGTCCTAGAGAACCTTTACCGCCACATTCGCCCGGGCAAGCCATTGGCCTGACTCAGGACTATCCGAGGAAACAACAATGAACTTCGCATTTCCCGATGATCTGGTTGCGCTGCAGTCGCGTGTCCGAGAATTCATCCTCAACGACATCATTCCCATGGAAGCTGACCCTCGACAAAGCCCCCATGGCCCGTCGGAAGAACTTCGCCACGCGCTCGTCGAAAAGGCGCGTGCCAAGGGCCTGCTGACCCTGCACGCTTCCCGCGAGATGGGCGGGCAGGGCCTGAGTCACGTTGAAAAGGCTGTAATCTTCGAGGAGGCCGCCTACTCACCCTTGGGCCCCACGGCGATGAATATTCATGCGCCCGACGAAGGTAACATCCACCTGATGGAAGTTGTCGCCACCGAAGCGCAGAAAGACCGCTGGTTGAGGCCCCTCGTACAAGGTCACATTCGCTCCTGCTTCGCCATGACCGAGCCTGCGCCTGGGGCAGGTTCTGACCCTTCCATGCTTGCCACCACGGCCGTCCGAGACGGTGATGATTACATCATCAATGGCCAGAAGTGGCTCATTACCGGCGCTGAGGGGGCAGGCTTCGCCATCATCATGGCCCGGACCGAAGACGGTAACGCCACGATGTTCCTCACCGATACGAACCAGCCAGGTTTCATTCTCGAGCGAATGATGGACTCCCTGGACAGCTGTTTCACCGGTGGCCATGCGGTGCTGCGTTTTGAAAATCTTCGCGTGCCCGCTACCCACGTTCTAGGTGAAGTCGGCAAGGGCTTCCGGTATGCCCAGGTGCGACTGGCGCCGGCACGCCTGACCCACTGCATGCGTTGGCTGGGCCAAGCACGTCGTGCTCACGATGTGGCCTGCGCCTACGCCAAGCGGCGCGAGTCCTTTGGCAAGCGGCTGGGCGATCACCAGGGGGTGGGCTTTATGCTCGCCGACAACGAAATGGACCTGCTCACCACACGCTTGACCATCTGGAACTGCGCCTGGGTGCTGGACCAGGGCTCACGTGGCAATTTCGAGTCGAGCATTGCCAAAGTGGTGAGCTCGGAGGGCATTTGGCGAGTGATTGACCGCAGCGTGCAGGTTTTGGGCGGGCAAGGGGTTACCAGCGAGGCGATCGTCGATCGGATTTTCCTAGACGCCCGCGGTTTCCGCATCTATGACGGCCCTAACGAAGTCCATCGGATGAGCCTTGCACGAAAAATCCTGGACCGTGTCGTCGGAGGTGAACAGTGAGCGCTCTCGTCTCCAAGCTCTTTGATCTGACCGGTAAACGTGTGCTGGTGACCGGGGCGTCGAGTGGACTGGGTTTGCACTTTGCCAAGACCTTGGCTTCGGCAGGTGCTCGTGTTGCGGTTGCGGCTCGGCGTGTCGATCGCCTTCATGACCTGGTAAGCGGCTTGTGTTTCGAGGGGCACGACGCAAGAGCCTACGCACTGGATGTGACTTCGCGCCAATCGGTGATCGAGTGCATCGACGCCATCGAAGCGGATTTTGGTGGGCTGGATATCGTGGTCAACAATGCCGGCGTAAGCGATACCAAAAGGGTGCTCGATTATGACGATCAGGATTGGCAAGCGATTGTGGATACCAACCTCAAAGGCGCGTGGATCGTGGCGCAGGAGTCGGCCAAACGGATGGTCAAGGCCGGGCAGGGGGGGAGTGTGATCAATATCACCTCGATCCTCGCAAGCCGCACCGGAGGAGGTGTAGGGCCTTATTGTGCGGCCAAGGCAGGGCTTAGCCATTTAACCCGATCACTCGCGTTGGAGCTGGCACGTCACGGAATACGGGTGAACGCGCTTGCGCCTGGGTACATCGCTACGGAAATCAACGACGCGTTTCTTTCCAGTGAAGCCGGTGAACGCTTGCGTGCGCGTATACCCAGTCGTCGTTTTTGCACGAGCAGCGACCTTGATGGTGCCCTGTTGCTCCTGGCCTCTGAAGCTGGGCGAGGCATGACGGGCGCAGAGATCATTGTCGATGGCGGTCACGCCTGTGCGGGTCTTTAAAAGAGGTTGCTACGATGATTACGGCAGTAGTGCGCATTCGCCTTCCTGAAGGGCTTGAGCTGGCGGCAGCCAAGGACATTTTCAAAAGCACAGCAGTGCAATACCAAGCTGTGCCCGGGCTTGTCAGAAAATACTATTTATTGTCTGAAGATGGCCGCTCTGTAGGCGGCGTCTATTTGTGGGAGTCGCGAGAACAGGCGCTGGCGCAATACACAGATGAGTGGAAAGCTTTTGTAGAGGGCAAATACGGAACACCGCCGAGCGTTGAGTTGTTCGAAACCCCGGTGGTCGTAGACAATCTATTGAACAGGGTGGTGGTTTCGTAGAGGCTCAGCTAAAAAGAGATGACGCTGCCTTGAAGGCAGCGTCATGCTTGAATCAGTTTTCCGTTGACACGCTCAAGACAACCTTGCCGATGTGTTGTCCAGACTCCATCAGGGCATGGGCCTTGTCAGCGTCCGAAAGTGGAAATTCTTTATAAAGCAGCGGCTTTATGGTGTTGTTCTTGAGGTGTGGCCAGACGTGCTGCTCAAGCTCGGCCAGAATGCTGGCCTTGTCGTCATGGGTTCTTGAGCGCAAGGTCGAACCGATATGAGTCAGGCGTTTGACAAGCATTGGGAAAAGATCGACGTTGGTTGCGGCGCCTTTGATAACACCAATTTGCACGATTCGACCGTTCATGGCAGCGACCTGGAAATTTCGCGAGACATAGTCGCCGGCAATAATATCGACAATGACGTCAACGCCCTTGCCGTTAGTGCCCTGCATGACTTCATCGACGAAGTCCTGTTCGTTGTAATTTATCGCCACATCGGCCCCCAGGTTCTGGCTTGCAACCTGCTGCTCTTTATTGGCGACGGTCGTGAACACTTTAGAGGCGCCAAAAGCCTTGGCCAGCATGGTCGCGGTAGTGCCGATGCCGGAGGCACCTCCGTGGATAAGTACCGAATCGCCTGCTTTGAACTGACCGCGTTGAAAGAGATTGACCCATACCGTCATGAAGGTTTCAGGAACAGCCGCAGCTTCCTGCATGGAAAGCCCAGCTGGCAAATGTACAACCGTCCGCTCATCCGACACGGCGTACTCGGCATATCCACCGCCTGGAACCAGCGCCATGACCTTGTCGCCGGCAGAGAAGCGCGTGACTTCATTGCCTACCACCGCGACCACGCCTGAGATCTCCAGGCCAGGAATGTCGGAGGCTCCGGCGGGCGGGTCGTAGAGCCCTTTGCGCTGAAGAAGGTCTGGTCCGTTTACGCCCGCTGCATGAACTTCGATCAGGACATCACGAAGACCCAGCGTCGGGACCGCTCGCAGGGTCGCTTTCAAAACCTCCGGGCCACCAGGCCGGGTAATTTCAATAGCCGTCATCTCAGCGGACGGCTTGCTGTTGGTTATGCTCATGGAATATTCCTGAAAAAGAGTGAAAGCCAGCCAACGCGGCTAGCGTGAACTCAAGGGTACGGAAGAGTTGAACCTGGGGCGCGCGGCGTTTTTGCGACGCTCTGTTGCAGTTGTTCTTCAAGGAAAAAAGCTTATGAACTGGGATGATGCACGGGTCTTGCTGGCGCTCGGGCGAGCGTTGACGTTGCGCCGCGCGGGGCGCGTGCTTCGGATTGACCAAGCGACGGTGGGAAGGCGGATTGCCGCGATGGAGGAAGACTTGGGATCTACCCTGTTTCTGCGCACGCCTACGGGTTATCAATTGACCGCCATCGGAGAAGTGGCATTCGAAATGGCGGAAAAAATGGAGAGCGCCGCCATGGAGTTGGCCCGCCGAACACGCGGAGCCGACCAGGAGCAAGCGGGGGAAGTGCGTTTATCTACAACGGACTCGCTGGCCTATGACTTTGTAATACCAGCATTGAAGCAGTTGCACATTACGCACCCCGAAATACGTGTTGTCTTGAACAGCACATCGGAAATTGTGAATTTGTCAAAGCGAGAGACTGATATCGCACTGCGAAATCAGCGTCCGGAGAACCCTGATTTAATACTGCGAAAGCTGGCCGAGTGGCCGATGGGGTTGTTCGCATCTGCGCAATACATAGAGAAACATGGCGAGCCGGAGCCTGGCACAGGGTTTGAGGGGCACGACCTAGTCATGTATGAGCCTTACTGGAGAGACCGGGGCCACCCCAGGCTGGTCGATGAAAGCATTGAGCAAGGCCGGGTAGTGGTGGCCGCCAACACCAGCATGATGGTGCGGCGTTCGATAAAAGAAGGCCTGGGAATCGGAGAAATTCCGATTGAAATGGGAATCCGTGACGGGCTTCAAAGAGTGTGGCCCGATCGGGTAAGAGCCAAGCCTTATGACGTCTGGATGGTCACCCACAAGGACCTCAGACACACTGCGCGTATCCGCTTTGTCATTGAGCATCTGGCGCAGGCCTTCGCGTGATGCGTCGGGAAAGTTGACGTCGATTTTAGTTGGCGTTCGCGCGTGTAGAACCTTGATCAGGATCAGGAAATGGATATTGTACATGCCATGCACATTTTTGTTCGGGTAGCGGAGTTCAACAGCTTCACCGCAGCCGCAGAGTCGTTGGGGTACTCGACCCCACATGTCTCGCGAAGTATTTCAGATCTTGAAATTCATCTGCGGGCAAAACTGATAAACAGAACGACACGAAAGGTGGCGTTGACTGAAGCCGGCTACCGTTATCTCGAACGCTGCAAAGTGCTGCTGGAGGACCTGAAGCTTGCGGAGCTCGAAGCGGCGGGGGCGCATCTGGAAGCCTTTGGCAAATTGCGCATGCACTCGCCGAACGGCATCGGCCATTATCATATTATTCCGTTGATCGCCAAGTATTCTCAACTGCAGCCCAATGTAGACTTTGAACTCAACCTGTCTCAAGCCGCACCGGACTTGCTTGCCGAAGGCTATGATCTAGTCATTTCGGCGGACAGCCGGGTTTCCGACTCCAGTTTCATTGCCAGAGAACTGGGAGAGACCTACAGCGTTTTTTGCGCAGGCCCGGCTTATATCCAGGAACATGGGTTGCCAGAGGAAATTGATCAATTGAAAGACCATACCTGCCTCAGGCTTCATGACCCCAGTTTTCCGAAGGGTTGGGAAATTGATGGGTATGACATGGATGAAGTGATTTCTCCCAGACAAACGTTCACGGTCAACGTGGCTGGGTCAATCGCTCAAGCGGCAAAGGAAAACATGGGGGTTTGCCTCATACCAAGCTATGTGGCTGCGAGTTCAATCGCCAGAGGTGACTTGATCAGGGTGTTGCCCACGGTAAAGGCCAATCAGAGAAGTATTTCGGTGATTTATCCTTCACGGCACTTTCTGGATGCCAAGGTCAGAACCTGGGTCGAATTCTTGAAGGGGCAACTTCCAACACGGCTAGAGGGTGATGAGGCGGCATTGCAAGCCGGAGCGAGTGGCAGGCTCGCTCCAGGCCATTAGATTAACCATTGTCACACCGGCTCAGGTTGGAAACCTTGAGGTAATCGATGGTATGGGTTACACCCTGGTGGTCAACATAAGTGATGCTGGCAGGCACCACACCGCATCCACTCTCATCGTTGTTGGTCATCGAAATGACATGGGCGATGTCCATCGCCATTCCGTAATGATAGCTCTCGACAGTATTTGATTTGTGTTGGCTGGCCTCATCGCTGGTTTGTGCGGCGAATGAATGGCTGGCAACGGTAAAGGCGATTATTGCGAACAGGTATTTCACTTTTACATCTCCACGCTGGGGAACATACTTTTTCTACCGGCTCAGAAGTTACTGATACTGCTTGGCTTCGGTAGGGTTAATTCTAAGCTTCCTGCGTGCTGTGTAAATGTGCTGCCAGTTAATTCACTGTTTTGGTCTGCTTAATAATCCAGGGTTGATGCTGTGGCGGGATCTGTCTGTGCTTATCGCAAGCTTTTGGTAGGGTGTGAGTTGTCTTTCTAAAGTGTCGTGCTTCACTTTGTTATTTGAAGCTTTGTTTTGGTTGGATTTCACTACTGGTCGATCGAGTTCATGGGGCGGATGCTGCCATGCGATCTGCGGTTAAGCACTTTGCGAAAAAGCTGCCACGCAGTCAGCGCGATATATTGTTCAGGATGGGCAGTAGTCCCGCGCCTCGGGAACTGGCTGGTCAACTTTGCCAGTTCTTGCCGTTCTGATTAGTCACATACATGAAGTTCGCTCAATGGCTATCCGGATCCCCGCCGGCGTTTTTCAAGGTAGTTGTCGCGTCAACCATCCAACTATGCGGCTTGCTTCACGTGCTGTTGTTCCCGATCAGGGTTCAGCAGCACCGTACCAATTGGCTCCCAGTTGCGAGTGCGTCCTGACCATCGCTCCGGATTTCTATTTCGAGCGCGCTCATAGAGTTCGTGGCGCAGGGTAAGGATTTGCCTGTCCTGACCTCGATGACGCTCTGCTGGCGTGACGAAGCGGATTCGGCTGTGCCGGTGTTCGTGGTTGTACCAACGGATAAAATCACGCACCCAGCATCGTGCAGCATCCAGGGTTTCGAAGCCCTTGGTCGGCCATTGCGGGCAGTACTTCAGTGTTCTGAAAAGCGCCTCCGAGTATGGGTTGTCATTACTGACACGCGGCCTGCCGCGGGATGGGGTTATGCCCAGTTCGTACATCTTACTCAGCAAAGTGGCCGATTTCATCGGCGTGCCGTTGTCCGAGTGCAACACCAACGGCTCTCTCAAGCGCTGTTCGCTGATCACACTTCTCTGCAGCAACACTGCTGCTTTGGCGCCGTCTTCGTTCTCGTGTACCTCCCAGCCCACAGTCTTGCGGCTGTAGATGTCTTCGATCAGGTACAGGTAGTAGTATTTTCCACGTACCGAAGACGGTAAGTATGTGATGTCCCACGACCACACCCGGTTAGGTGCGCAGGCAGCATGCGTTGTCGGCTCGGCATGACACCCAGGGCGTTGAGCGCGCCCTAGGCGTTCTCGCTGTCCAGCAGACCGAAGCACCCGGTAGAAGGTCGACTCCGAGCCTATATAGAGTTGCTTATCGGCCAGCCTCGGCACGATCTGGCTAGGTGGCAAGTGAGCATACTCAGCGCTGTTGCACAGGTTCAGAATCGCTTGTCGCTCGTGCTCGCTCAGCGCGTTCGGTGGGGCGGCGCGAACTGCAGTTGTGCGTGCGTCCGCCGCCACCTCTTCCGTTTGAGTCCAGCGCTGCAAAGTTCTGAGCGTCAAGCCAACTTCCTGACATGCCGTCAATTTCCGTGCTCCGGAATTAATCGCCTCAGTCAGCCAGGCCACCAGCAGTTGCCGTTCCGGCAGAGCAGTCAATTGTCCTCGTCGTCTACTCCCCAGTAGTCGTTGAGCTTTTTTCGCAGCACCAATAACGCGGCTGTTTCAGCCAGCGCCTTATCCTTACGTCGCAGTTCGCGCTCAAGCTGTTTAATACGTTTTTTCTGATCCTGACGGGCCTGCTCCCGATCAACCTTAGGCTGCGCTTTTGGAGGCGCCATCCCGCTCAGGAACGCTTGCCGCCAGCCAGCAATCTGCTCGGGATACAAACCTTTGCGACGGCAGTATTCACCCAGCTCAATCTCGGACAAGCTGGCACATTCGGCAACAGCCGCGAATTTCATTTCTGCCGACCAGCTCTCGGTCGGGTGTTTGGGATCGGTCACCACCACGCATCCTTCGGCACTGGCTCGTTTGCGCCAGGTATACAGCGACATTTCAGTAACGCCCTCGCGCCTGGCGACTTCGGCCATCGTCAGGTTGAGTGGAGGGCCCAACATCTTGAGCAGTTCGGCTTTGCGCTCAGAGGAATAGTACGGCACAACGGCTCTCTTTCCGTCCCCGGATTCTGGTTTCAGGTAAATCTGGTAAGGCGACAACTATCCTGACACCGGGGGGGAGAGCCAAGTGGAGTTGGGGCGTAACCACGTCGATTGACGCGTCGTTTTGTTGTCAGGTGAAGGTTAGCGGCAGGGCTTTGTGAAGAGCAAGCTTACGGACAAATCCATTGATGGCTGTGGGCCGTGATCACTCGACGATCCAATTGCATTCAACGGCGATAGGGAACTGTCGCAGGTGATTTTTCGAGAAGATGATTGTTGAGCCCCAA
The DNA here is from genome assembly GCF_040214835.1 of Pseudomonas asiatica. Classification (NCBI taxonomy): domain Bacteria; kingdom Pseudomonadati; phylum Pseudomonadota; class Gammaproteobacteria; order Pseudomonadales; family Pseudomonadaceae; genus Pseudomonas; species Pseudomonas asiatica. Next base: position 2,628,439 of record NZ_CP157874.1, read on the forward strand.
GCTGGGGGCATCCTTTTCAAACCATCCAAAGCATGCCCTCAAATTTGCCCCACATGTAGCAATTAGCTGGAAGCAAATGGCTATTCGAGGCTAGAAAAACGCAGAAATGATCAGCTAACAAGCATGCGCGAAGCCCCTAAAGACTGTCAGGGTCGCCGAAGAACATCTGTATCCGCGACCGCAACCACCGCTCCGCCGGGTCATTGTCCTGCGCCCCGCGCCAGGCCATGTGCAGCTCGAAACTGCGCACATCCAGCGGCAGATCCTCGGCCCGCAACCCACCCGCCGCGGTCAACGCATCTGCCGTGTAGTCCGGCACCGTAGCGACAATATCGGTGCCCGCCAGCAAGCTCCCCAGCCCGTTGAACTGCGGCACGGCCAGCACCACGTGGCGCTTGCGGCCAATCTCTTCCAGCGCCTCGTCGATGAACCCCGACAGGTCCCCGGCAAACGACACCAGCGCATGCGGCCGCGCGCAGAAGTCGTCCAGGGTGATGGCGCCGGGCACGCTGTCGGCGCGCAGCAGTTTCGGCATGCTGCGGCGCAGCACCTTGCGCTTGGCGTTGGCTGGCAGTTCGCTGGTATAGCTGACCCCCACCGAGATCTCGCCCGAGGCCAGCAGCGTCGGCATCAGCAGGTAATTGACCCGGCGCACCACCAGCACGATACCCGGCGCTTCGGCGCGGATGCGCTTGAGCAGTTGCGGCAGCAGGGCGAATTCGGCGTCGTCCGACAGGCCGATGCGGAACACCGCATTGCTGGTGGCCGGGTCGAATTCGGCAGCGCGGCTGACGGCGGTGGAAATCGAGTCCAGCGCCGGGGACAGCAGGGCGAAGATTTCGTGGGCCCGGGCCGAGGGCTCCATGCTGCGGCCGGTGCGCACGAACAGCGGGTCGTCGAACAGGTTGCGCAGGCGCGACAGGGCCGCGCTGATGGCGGGCTGGCCGAGGAACAGTTTTTCCGCGGCACGGGTGACGCTGCGCTCGTGCATCAGCGTTTCGAACACGATCAGCAAGTTGAGGTCTACGCGACGCAGGTCGTTTCGATTCATCGGTGCGCTTCGCCTAAAGTGGGGCAGAGGTGAATCTTAAGGCCAAAGGCTGGTACCCTGCACGGGTTTAGGGGGACCAATCGCAGGGAAAGTCAGGTGCCCAATCGATGACAAGCATGTCGACTATTAATGACCACTGATGGTCTAACCGGCAAAGCCCGGATAAAGTCCGTGGTAATTAGAGGTTCACAAAGGCGAGGTATGCGATGTCCCGCATGATCCGTTTCCACAAGTTCGGCGCTGCCGATGTGCTCCGTTGCGAGGAGCAGGCCGAATCGTCACCTGCTGCCGACGAGGTACAGATCCGCGTCGAGGCGGTTGGCGTCAGCTGGTATGACGTGCTCTGGCGCCAGAACCTGGCACCGTCCCAGGCGCGCCTGCCGGCGGGGATCGGCCACGAGATGGCCGGGGTGGTGACCGCGGTCGGCGAAGGGGTCGAGGATATTGCGGTGGGCGACCGGGTTGCCAGCTTCCCGGCCACCAGTGCCAACGACCACCCGGTGTATGGCGATGTCATCGTGCTGCCGCGTACGGCCATTACCCGTTATCCGGATGTGCTCACCCCGATCGAGGCCAGCGTGCACTACACGCCGCTGCTGATCGCCTATTTCGCCTACGTCGACCTGGCCCGGGCCAAGGCCGGGCAGACCGCGCTGGTCACCGACGCCAGCCACTGCGCGGGCCCTGCCTTCGTGCAACTGGGCAAGGCCCTGGGGCTGAAGGTGTTTGCCGCCACCAAGGAGCCGGAACAGCGTGAGTACCTGCTGGGCCTGGGCGCCGACAAGGTGATTGTCACCGAAGAGCAGGACCTGTTGCTGCAGGTTGGCAAGTACACCGATGGTCGTGGCGTGGACATGGTCCTGGATGGCATGGGCGGGCCGCAGATGTCGCTGCTGGGCGATGTCCTGGCTCCACGTGGCAGCCTGGTGCTGTATGGCCTGCAAGGCGGCAACCAGACGCCGTTCCCGGCCTGCGCGGCGTTCCAGAAGAACATCCAGTTCCATGTGCACTGCATCGGCAACTTCACCGGCAAGCCGGAGCTGGGCATCAGCCAGGATCAGGTGGCGCTGCAGCGCGCCCTGCGTGATATCAACCAGTTCACTGCCGACCAGTTGCTGACACCGCAGATCATCAAGGTGTACCCGTTCGAGCAGGTGGTCGAGGCGCATCGCTACATGGACCAATGCCCGTGCGGCGGGCGTGTGGTGCTGGACATGGCGCAACACTGACAGCGGTCTGCATCTATCAGGAAACCCGGGCAGAGTCCCGGGTTTTTTGTGCCTAATAGAGACTGGTTTTACGTTAAAAAAAGAAGTTTCCTACAATTAAATACGACGCGGACTATATTTGAACTGATTGCTCCGTGGCTTGCCGAAATATCCCGCCAAGTTTTTTGTCTTGTACTGTTCCCGTCTGGCAGTCAATGTGTTTTCTCACTTCCGCTGAATGGTTTTTTTACCCTGATCTGTATCTTCTATTCGCTTTGCATCCCTCGATAATGGCTCAATGATAGTTTGCGCAAGGAGCGTGGAATGAGCATGGCTATGCCCAGGCCAGGGCGGTGTATGGCAGCGGCGGGGCGTCGCGACGATGGGTTTTTCTCGATGTCATGGCGACAGTGATGGTTACGTCATTACTTCCAATTAGTTGTAGGAAATTTCTTCTGGAAAAGTTCGGGGCATGTTGATGTTCAGGTCCTCTGATCAACGTGCGCTGGCTGCATGAAGTTGATGAGGTGATCTCGTGACTGCTATTCACGACCAGGCAATGCACTATATCTACCAGCAAGTACTCGAGCGCTTGCTCAGTCATATGTCACAAGCGCAGCGTGCTTCCTTGCAATTGCTGATACAACGGCTGCTGGTTGCTGCAGGCGGGCCCGACTACATCGGTACCTGCCGCTTGCTGGTGCTGCAAGGCAACGATCGTCGCAGCGCCCGGCTGCTGGCCATGCTGCGTGCCGCACAACTGAGTATCGCCCTGCGTGCGCCGGTAACCTTCCAGCTGCGGGTGCTGGTGGTGAGCCTGCCCGTGGCTGACAGTGCCACGCTCGAATGCCATGAGCGCAGCTTCAATGCGCTGTTCTTGCAGGATGACCCGCGGGTGCAACTGCAGATGATCAAGGGGCGTGAAGTGGTGCCGTTCAGCCGGCATGCCCCTGCCGCGCCCGACAACTGGCTGTTGGCGAGGGAAGCCATGCTGATGTTCGGTCACCTGGTCGACGCCAGGCCCGAAGCGCTGCTGGGGTGTCGCCTGCACCTGGAACTGGCGGCGGCCGTCGGCTTTGCGCTGCAGGCCCATTCACCTGCGGATGTATTTATCACCGCCATCCCTGCGCGCCAGCGCCGCCGGTACCTGGCCTGGGCACGGCGCAGCCTGCGCCTGGCAGGGGAGCGTGGTCCGCATGTGGTGCACCAGTGCCTGGCGACGCTGGCACAGGGGCTGAGCCGCCTGCACGGCAGTATCGGGTTGCCATCGGGTGCCTTGGCGGGGCCGACCTCGGCGAGCGTGCCGCAGAGTACGTCGGTGCGGTTGATTGCCATTGACGACCTGCTGCCGCCATTGCTCGAAGAGCAGCAGCTGGACCGCATGCTCGGTTGTCGCTTCGAGGGGGGGCAGGACGCCTGGCCATTGACCGCGTTCGTCGAGCCGTTGGCCCCGGTGCAGCTGCGGGAGCTGCACGCACGCAGTCTCGAGCCGCAGGGCAGTCGCCCGGCATTGCGGCTGGCTGGCCAGCCGGGCGCCAACAAGCGGCGCGACACGCATCAGCTGCAGTTCGGCAAGGCATATGGCATCAACCAGATCCAACAGGTGTGCCTGCTGTTCAGCCCGTTTGCCAGGCAGGGGAAGAACCTTGAGCGTTTTCTGCAATGCTGGCATGCCGACATGCTGGTGGCGCTGCCATACCTGCATCGGGCCTTGCAGGGTAAACCCTGCCCAGATGCGGTGAAAAACTGGCTGGTGAATACCAGCGGCCTGCCGCTGGGGCAACTCCGGTTGATCTATGGCGGAGGCCTGCCGCTGGCCTCCTGGCGTCTCATGAGCCACCTGGCCCGTCGCGATGTACAGCTGAAGTTGCTGCCACGGCGGGCAGCGGGGCGGCGGCGTGGTCATGCGGGGCCGCCTTGATGGAGCAATCGGGCTCCGGCGAGTTCGCCTATCGCAAGGTCTATCGCTACCTGGAAGCCCTGATCGACCAGGCGCCACGCAGTGGCCCGTGCCGATTGCCGTCGTTGCGCGTGTTGGCCCGGCGGTTACGGGTGTCATTGGCCACCGTGCAGAGTGCCTACAGCCTGCTGGAAGAAGAGGGCCGCGTGCAGTGCCTGCCCAGGTCGGGCTATTACGTACAGGGCGCTGCCAAGGGGGATGCTGCGGCCATGCCCCGGCAGGCACCCTTGCCGGCACAGCCGATGCTTGAGCGCACCCTGTTCACCCACGAGCGGCGCCTGGCACGTCAGCGCACGCACAGTGTCGCCCCGTGGGACGCGCCCGGCAGCGCCCGCCTGCGCAATGCCATCGCCGAACGCTATACCCGTTCCTCCCACCAGTACTGGCGTGCCGAGGACGTGCAGCTGGCGCCAGATGTGCAGGCGTTGCTGGAGACTTTGCTGGCGGCGCTGGCCCTGCAAGGCGGGACCGTGGTGGTGCACTCGCCCTGTTGCTGGCAGGTGCTGCGTGCGTTGGCCCGTGCCGACATGCGAGTGCTGGAGGTACCACTGGATACCCGCGGCAACCCGGACCTGCGCGCCCTGGCCCGGCTGCTGGCCAGCGAGCCAGTGTGCATGCTGGTCATGCCATCGTGCCTTGGCATGCCGCAGGGGCGGCTGGTTTCACTGCACTATCAGCAGCAGCTTGGCCAGCTGCTTGGCCAGCACCCTGTATGGTTGCTGGAGAACGACCTGGACAGCGAGCACTGTTACAGCGGGCCGCCGAATACGCGCCTGCGCGATTGGGTCGATCCTCGTTGGCTATTGGTGATGGGGGCGTTCGATGCCGCAGTGGGGAGCGAGGCGCCCTATGCCTACCTGCTGGGCCATGATGCCGTGCTGGCCCGGGCTTTCGCTGAGCGTGCATTTCGGCTTGCACCGCTTCGCCTGCAAGCGCTGGCGCACATGCTGGGCAAAGGCGAGATCGAGGCGCAACTGGTGCGGCTGCGCACCGACCTGCAAAAGCGCATGCAGTGCCTGGCGCGTGAGTTGCAGCTGCAGTTCGGCCAGCGGGTGGTGTTGGAAACGCCGGAGGGTGGCCGGACACTGTGGGTGCGCTTTCGCCAGCCACTGCCGTGGGAGGGTATTGCTGCAGCGCTGGCTGGTTCAGCACTGCATGCCCTGCCGGGCGAGCAGTTCAGCCTGCAGGGTCGCTACCAACAGTGTCTGGCGATGGCGTGGCTGGGTGATCACCCGGGGGAGCTGCAACAGGCGGTAGAGCGCCTGGCTCAGGTGCTGGAACTGCGCTGTGGCCGGCCTGCCGGCGCTACACTTTGAGCCGCCGGGGTTGCTCGGGCTGCGCTGTCGTGCAGGGAGCAATGTTCAAGAGCGTGTCACATTCCCTGTGGGAGCGGGCGTGCCCGCGAAGCGTACAACACGGTGCATGGCACCGGCTTCGCCGGTGTTCGCGGCGGTTCGACGCCTCGACACGCCCGCTCCCACAGTTGTTCCATGAGCGCAGCCTGTCAGCAATTCGCTTGCTCCTGCCCTTGCCGCAAGCGGTTACTGACCAGCGCTGCCACCACCAGCAACGCGGCGATGATCCACAAGCCATTGCGGGTACTGCCGGTGGCCTGCTCGATCAGGCCCATCACCGATGGGCCGACGAAACCGCCAAACAGGCCGCAGGTGGTGACAAAGGCCAGCCCTGCCGCCAAGGCACTGCCACTCAGGCGGCTGGAGGGGAAGACGAAGATGATCGACTGCACCACGAACAGCATCAGGGCAGTCAGCGAAAACCCGATCAGGCCGATGAACGAGTTCGCCAGCGACGCCAGCAGCAGCCCGGCCGCCATGGTCAGCAGGCCGCAGAACAGCAGGGTGCGGCAACGGCTCGGCGAGGTGGCCAGGCGCGGGAAGGTGGCGGCGCCGATGGCGGCAGCAATCCACGGTACGGCGGTCAGCAGGCCGACCTGGAAGGGCGACAGCGCGCCGTAGGTGCCGATGATGCCCGGCAGGAAGAAAATTACCGTGTAGATGGTGATCTGGTGCACGAAGTACACCACGATCGCCAGCCAGATCTGCCGGTCGCGGAACATCTGCCCCAACTTGCTCTGCTGCGGTGCGGCGGCCCGCTCCGCAGCCAGGCGGCGCTCGATGTCCGCGGCTTCGGCGGCCGACAGCCAGGGCGCCGAGGCTGGGCCATCGGGCAGTTTCTTCCATACCACATAAGCCAGCGCCACCGCCGGCAGGCCCTCGAGCACGAACAGCCATTGCCAGCCGTGCCAGCCCAGCACACCGTCCATTTCCAGCAGGGCACCCCCCAGCGGGCCGCTGAGGATGTTGGCCAGGCACACGCCCAGCAGGAAGTAACCCGTGGCGCGGGCACGCTGTTCACGGTCGAACCAGTAGGTCAGGTACAGCATCACACCGGGGAACAGACCCGCTTCGGCGACCCCGAGCAACAGGCGCATGACGTAGAACGAGGTTTCGCCCTGGACGAAGGCCATGCCCGCCGAGAGCAGGCCCCAGGTGATCATGATGCGGGTGATCCAGAAGCGTGCGCCCACCCGATGCATGATCAGGTTGCTGGGTACTTCGGCCAGGGCGTAGGTGAGGAAGAACAGGCCGGCGCCCAGGCCATAGGCCGCTGCCGACAGGCCGAGGTCGATGCCCATGCTGGCCTTGGCCAGGGCAATGTTGGTCCGGTCAAGGAAGCTCATCACGTAGACAACGATGAGCAGTGGCATCAATTTGCGCAGCAGCAGGCCGTTCAGGCGCTGTTCGGTGGTGGCGGCAGGGGCGGGTGCCGCTGCAGTACCGGTGAGGATTGTCATTGTTTTTTCCCCGTGGAAAGTGCTGGTGGCGTGCCGCGCAAAGGCGGCACACCCAGGTAGGTGGGTCAGGAACGGTTGATGTCGAGCCACACCGCGCCGTTGGGGTACTGGTAGCGCTCCAGGGTCTCGGCATGCATTTCAATGCTGTAGCCCGGGCGTTGCGGTGGCATGTAGCGCCCGCGGCGGATCACCACCGGGTCGATGAAATGCTCGTGCAGGTGGTCGACGTACTCCAGCACCCGGTTGTGCAGCGAGGCCGATACCGCGATGTAGTCGAACAGGGCAATGTTCTGCACATATTCGCACAGGCCGACACCGCCGCCGTGCGGGCACACCGGTACGTCGTACCTGGCCGCCATCAGCAGCACGATCAGCACTTCGTTCAGGCCACCCAGGCGGGCCGCGTCCAGTTGGCAGAAGTCCAGCGCGCCGGCCTGGAACATCTGCTTGAACATCACCCGGTTGTGGCAATGTTCACCGGTGGCCACGCCAATCGGGGCAATGCGCTGGCGGATGGTGGCGTGCCCGAGGATGTCGTCCGGGCTGGTCGGCTCTTCGATCCACAGTGGCTCGAAGGCGGCCAGGCGGCGCATGTTGGCGACGGATTCCTCGACGCCCCATACTTGGTTGGCATCCATCATCAGGGTGCGCTCCCAGCCAATTTCGTCGCGCAGGATGCTGGCGCGGCGAATGTCTTCCTCCAGGTCCGCGCCGATCTTCTGCTTGATGTGGGTCCAGCCATCTTCCACCGCCTCGCGGGCCAGCTTGCGCATCTTTTCTTCGCTGTAGCCCAGCCAGCCCGGCGCGGTGGTGTAGCCGGGGTAGCCTTCGCGCAGCATCTGCGCTTCGCGCTGGGCCTTGCCCGGGGCCTGGCGGCGCAGCAGGGCGATGGCTTCTTCGGGGGTGAGCACATCGGTGACGTAGCTGAAGTCCAGGCAGCGCACCAGCTGCTCGGGCGTCATGTCGGCCAGCAGCTTCCACACCGGCTTGCCTTCGTGCTTGGCCCACAGGTCCCACACGGCATTGATGATCGCGGCGGTGGCCAGGTGGATCACGCCCTTTTCCGGGCCCAGCCAGCGCAACTGGCTGTCGCTGACGGTGAAGCGGTGCCAGAAACCGCCCATGTCGGCCGTGATTTCCTCCAGGGTGAGGCCGACGATCAGCGGCGCCAGCGACTGCACCGCGGCCGCGCAGATCTCGTTGCCACGGCCGATGGTGAAGGTCAGGCCGTGGCCTTCCAGGGCCTCGGCGTCGGTGTGCAGCACCACGTAGGCCGCCGAATAATCGGGGGCGCTGTTCATGGCGTCGGAGCCGTCCAGCGACAGCGAAGTGGGGAAACGAATGTCGCGAACGCTCAGGTGGGTAATACGTATGCTCATGGTCGGCTCTTGTTCTGTTCAAGCACTGGGAGACCTGACTGTAGGTTGTCGAGCGATACAGGCATAATCGCCAAATCTTAACCAGCGATACCGGATTCGATATGTCTCGCTTGCCACCCGACAGCGCAAAGGCGCCTGCCAGCCTCGGCGCATTGAAGATCTCCAGCCGGCAGATCACGCTGCTCAACGCCTTGGGCGAGTTCGCTAACCTGCGCCGTGCTGCCGCGGCGATGCACACCACGCAACCGGCAGCGAGCCTGTTGCTGCAACAGCTCGAGGAGCGCCTTGGCGTACGCTTGTTCGAGCGTTTGCCACGGGGCATGCAAGCGACGCTGTATGGCGAAGTGATGATCCGCTATGCGCAGAACGCGCTGCATGAGTTCGAGCACGCCCAGGCGCAGATTGCCGAGCTGGCGCGCGGGGCCCAGGGCCTGGTGCGGGTGGGCAGCGTCATGGGCCCGGTGCCGGGTGTGCTGACCAAGGCGGTACTGGCCTACAAGCGCGACCACCCCAAAGTGCGCATTTCCCTGGAGGTCGGCACCAGCGACACCTTGCTGCCGGCCTTGCTGCGTGGCGACTTCGACATGGTGGTGGGGCGCCTGCCGGACCAGAGCGACAGCCAGGACCTGAACATCGAACTGTTCGAAGGCGGTGAGCAGATGCGCGTTATTGCCCGCGCAGGCCACCCGCTGGCCAATGCCACCGGGCTGCAACTGGCTGACCTGGTGGCCTTGACCTGGATACTGCACCCCATCGGCAGCCCGATGCGCCGCCGCGTCGAAAGCGCGTTGCAGGCCGGCGGCATGGTGCAGTCGCTGGATATCGTCGAAACTGCCTCGATCCTGGCTACCACCGCCATGCTCGAAGCCTCCGAGATGATTGCGGTGGTGCCCGATGACGTGGCCAAGCATTATGCCCGCTATGGCATGGTCGCCATCCTGCCGGTGGAACTGCCGCTGGCGATGGCCAACCTGGGCGTGTTGACCCTGCGCTCGCGGCCCAACTCGGTTGCCCTGGACACCTTGCTGCACTACCTGCGGGCGCAATAGCCCTGCCTTTTCACTTGCCTGAGGCCCTGCGTCGATGCCGCCGGACATGACCCATTCCAGCTTTTGCAACTGGATCCGCTACAAGCACCTGGTGCTGATCGACACCTTGGCGCGCACCCGCAACATGCACGCCACCGCCACGCGCATGAACCTGAGCCAGCCGGCACTGAGCAAGATGTTGCGTGACCTTGAGGAGCAGTTCGGCTTCGCCCTGTTCGAACGCCTGCCGCGGAGCATGCCACCCACCGAACTGGGCGAATATGTGGTGCGTTATGCTCAAGGCGCGCTGGCCGAGTCGCAACAGTTCGTCGATCAGGTAAACCGCCTGCGCAACGGCGGGCACGGCTTTATCCGCGTCGGTGGGATATTTGCCGCCACCGCGCTGGTGCTGCCGCAGGCCATCGCCGCGATCAAGGCGCGCAGCCCGTTGCTGTCGATCGAAGTGGTGGAGCATTCCAGCGATCACTTGTTGACCATGCTGGAGCAGAACAAGCTCGACATCATGATTGGCCGCTTCACTGAAGAACGCTTCAGCCAGCTGTTCGACTTCCAGCCCCTGGAGCCGGAACCGTTCAGCCTGGTGGTCAACAGCGAGCACCCGCTCAACCAGCTGGAAAGCACGCCACTGACGGCGCTGGGCGACTGGCCGTGGGTGCTGTACCCGGTGGGCACGCCGATTCGCAACCGCCTGGAGCAGGCCTTCCGGGTTGCCGGCATCGCCACGCCTGCCGACAGCGTCGAAACCATCTCCATGCCGATGTTCCTGCAATTGCTGCAGGCGGCGCCGATGATCGCCATGTTGCCGCGCTCGATGGTTGCCGCGCAGCTGGCCAGCGGCCAACTGAAAGAACTGCGCAGCCCCTTGCACCTGGCGGCGCTGGAGTACGGCGTGGTTACCCGCAAGGACGAGCCGCTGAGCGCTTCGGCCCGGGCGTTTGTCGAGATTTTGCTGGAGGGCGCACGGCGCCGTGAGCAGGAACAGAGATAAAGCCACCTGATACGCGGTCAACTGTAGGAGCGGCCTTGCGTCGCGAAAGGGCTGCGAAGCAGCCCCAGGGTTTCAGCGCAGAAGCACGAATTGCCGGGGCTGCTTTGCAGCCCTTTCGCGACGCAAGGCCGCTCCTACAAGGATCCGCGCAGCTGCCAAAAAATGGTCTTCATAGGCGATTGATAAACACGCGCTTAGACCGGCTTTTGATAACCCAGGGTTATCGCACGATCGGATCATCTCATTGGGAATGTTGCCCAAGGCTTCTTACAGTGGTCGCAGCCATAACAAGAAGCCAGCCGCACCGCCCTGAGAGGTCCCATGCAACTGATTGCCAAGTCCGGTGACCTTGCCGTCATCCGCCTCAACCCGCTGGACAACGTGCTCATTGCCCGCCAGGCCCTGCCGCAAGGCCTGCGCCTGGACGCCGAGGCGATTACCGTGCGCCAGCCGATCCCCTCGGGCCACAAGCTCGCTACCGAACGTGTGGAGCAGGGCCAGCCCCTGCGCCGTTACGGGCAGATCATCGGTTTTGCCTCGCAGGCCATCGACGCCGGCGAACACGTGCATGTGCACAATGTGCAGATGGGCGATTTCGCCCGTGACTACGCCTTCGGTGTCGACACCCGCAGCCAGCCCGGCCGCGAGGCGCAGTTCCAGGGCATCGTGCGCGCCGATGGCCGGGTCGCCACCCGCAACTACATCGGCATCCTCACCTCGGTGAACTGCTCGGCGACCGTGGCTCGGGCTGTGGCCGACCATTTTCGCCGCGACATCCACCCTGAAGTGCTGGCCGATTACCCGAACATCGACGGCGTGGTAGCGCTGACCCACGGCGCCGGCTGTGCGGTGGACCCCAGCGGTGAAGCCTTGGGCCTGTTGCGTCGCACCCTGGCCGGGTACGCCGTACACCCCAATTTCGCTGCCGTGCTGATCATCGGCCTGGGCTGCGAAACCAACCAGATCGAAAGCTTGCTGGAAACCCAGGGCCTGCAGGCCAGCGCCCAGCTGCGCCCCTTCACCATCCAGGGTATCGGCGGCACCAGCAAAACCATCGCCGCCGGTATCGACCAGGTCAAGGCGCTGCTGGCCGAGGCCAACCAGGTGCAGCGCCAGCCGGTCAGTGCGCGGCACCTGGTGGTCGGCCTGCAATGTGGTGGTTCCGATGGCTATTCCGGCATTACCGCCAACCCGGCGCTGGGCAATGCCGTCGACCGCCTGGTGGCCGCCGGTGGCACCGCGATTCTCTCCGAGACCCCGGAAATCTACGGTGCCGAGCACCTGCTGACCCGCCGTGCGGTCAGCCGCGAGGTCGGCGAAAAGCTGGTGGCCCGCATCCGCTGGTGGGAAGACTACTGCCAGCGCATGAACGCCGAACTGAACAACAACCCCTCGGCCGGCAACAAGGCCGGGGGCCTGACCACCATCCTCGAGAAGTCCCTCGGTGCGGTGGCCAAGGCCGGTTCCAGCAACCTGGTCGATGTGTACCAGTACGCGGAAGCGGTGCGCGCCCAGGGTCTGGTGTTCATGGACACCCCCGGTTACGACCCGGTTTCGGCCACCGGCCAGGTGGCTGGCGGGGCCAACCTGATCGCCTTCACCACCGGCCGTGGCTCGGCTTACGGCTGCGCCCCGGCGCCGTCGATCAAGCTGGCCACCAACAACCGGGTGTTCGAGCACCAGGAAGAAGACATGGACGTCAATTGCGGTGGCATCGCCGACGGCTCCACCAGCATCGAGGAACGCGGCGCGTTCATCTTCGAACAGATGCTGCGCATCGCTTCCGGTGAGCGCAGCAAGAGTGAGCTGCACGGCTACGGGCAGAACGAATTCGTGCCCTGGCAGATCGGTGCCGTGACCTGATCGCCAGCCCTGTCCCATTTCCGAGGCAACCGCAATGACTCAAGCCACACATTACAATGTGCAAGCGCTGACCACCTTCGTCGAGCGACTGTTCGAAAAGGCCGGCGCCGATGCCGAAGTCGCCCAGGTAGTGACCCGGGTACTGCTCGAAGGCGAATTGCTGGGCCATCGCACCCATGGCCTGAACCTGGTCAGCCGCTACATCGACGGCATGCTCGGCGGCCAGGTCAAGGCCCGCGCGCAGGCACTGGAGCAGGTATCGGACAGTGGCATTTCCAGCCTGTTCGATGGCCACTACGTGTTGGGGCCGTACTGCGTCAGCCGTGCCCTGGACTGCGCGGCAAAGGGCGCCACTTCGCAGGGTATCGGTATCGCCGTGGTGCGCCGTGCCGCGCATATCGGCTGCCTGGCAGCCTACCTCAAGCCCTACACCGACCAGGGCCTGGTAGCCATGCTGTATTCCTCGGACCCATCGGTAGGGCTGGTCTGCGCCCATGGTGGCGCCGACCCGGTGTACACCCCCAACCCGATTGCCGCGGGCATCCCGACCCAGGGCGAGCCGATTCTGCTGGACGTCAGCATGTCCACCGTCACCCTCGGCCTGGTCGGCCAGTGTCGCGATGCCGGCAGCCGCCTGCCGCACCCGGTGCTGGTGAGCAATGACGGGCAACTGAGCGACGACCCGCGCGACTTCTTCACCAGCCCGCAAGGCAGCATCCTGCCCTTGGGTGGCCAGGCTTTTGGCCACAAAGGTTTCGCCCTGGCGCTGCTGGTCGAGGCCCTGACCTCGGGGCTGGCCGGCCATGGCCGCAAGGATGCACCAGACCAGTGGGGGGCCTCGGCCACCGCCGTGGTCATCGACCCGCGTTTCTTCGGCGGCCTGCAAGCGTTCACCGACGAAACCAGCTTCCTCGGCCAGCTGGTCCTGGCCAGCCGGCCACTCGACCCCGAGCGCCCGGTGCGCCTGCCTGGGCAGGCTGGCCTTGCCCTACGCCGCCAGGCCCTGGAGCAGGGCGCAAGCCTTTCGTCACAGCTGGTGGCCGACCTTGACCGCCTGGCCGGGCAGCTGCAACTGCCGGCACTTTCCCAATGAATGACAGTAAGGGTACACAGATGACTGATCGAGCGAACGGCAAGCGACCGCTGCCTCTGAATCACGATGCCAGCGCGTTCGACAGCGGCAGTTGGGTAGGGCGGGTCTGGCTGCCGGAGCAGGGCCCTGCGGTGGTGCTGGTGAAGGCCGGCGCCGTGCACGATATCAGCGCCCATGTAGCCACCGTCTCGGCCCTGCTGGAAGTGGCCGACCCGGTGGCCTACCTGCGCAGCCTGCCGCTGGCCGAGCCGCTGATCGGGCTGCCAGCGTTGCTTGGCAACAGCGACCCGGCCCTGCGCGACCCACGCCAGCCATGGCTGCTGGCACCCATCGACCTGCAGGCGGTGAAGGCCGCTGGCGTGACCTTCGCCACCAGCCTGCTGGAGCGCGTGGTCGAAGAGCAGGCCAAGGGCGACCCGGCCAAGGCCGATGCCATCCGCGACACCCTGGCCAGCCGCATCGGCGCCGACCTGTCGCAGATCGTGCCGGGCTCGGCCCAGGCCGAAGCGCTGCGCAAGGTGCTGGTGGAGCAGGGCCTGTGGTCGCAGTACCTGGAAGTGGGTATTGGCCCGGATGCCGAGGTGTTCACCAAGGCCCAGCCGCTGTCGGCGGTCGGCCATGGCGCCGACATCGGCATCCACCCCAAGTCGAGCTGGAACAACCCCGAGCCGGAAGTGGTGCTGGCGGTGTCGAGTGATGGTCGCATCAAGGGCGCGATGCTCGGCAACGACGTCAACCTGCGCGATTTCGAAGGCCGTAGCGCCTTGCTGCTGTCAAAAGCCAAGGACAACAATGCCTCCACCGCGCTTGGCCCGCTGCTGCGCCTGTTCGACGAAAGCTTCGGCCTGGACGACGTGCGCGCCGCCGAGGTGGACTTGCAGGTGGTTGGCGAAGACGGTTTCATCCTCGCCGGCCGCAGCTCCATGCGCCAGATCAGCCGCGACCCGCAGGACCTGGTGCAGCAAACCCTCAACGAGAACCATCAGTACCCCGACGGTCTGGTGCTGTTCCTGGGTACCTTGTTCGCCCCCAAGCAGGACCGCGACCAACCGGGCAACGGCTTCACCCACAAGCCGGGCGATGTGGTGAGCATCAGCAACCCGCAACTGGGTACCCTGTGCAACCGCGTGACCACCAGCGACCTGGCACCGCAATGGCACTTTGGCCTGCGTGCGCTGATCGACAGCCTCGGCCGGCGCGGGCTGCTGGACGTTGCAACCACCGCGCGCCAGCCTTGAGCGGCGCGCTGCGTCAGGGAGGGCGCAGCATGAACGAAGGATCGCCAAGGCGCTGACAGCGCGGCAACAATAATAATAAAGGTCATCACATGAACCCTATGAAGAAGTACCAACGCGTCACCGTCGTGTTCCTGCTGTTGATCGGCATCGTCAACTACCTGGACCGTAGTGCGTTGTCGATCGCCAACACCTCGATCCAGAAAGACATGATGATCAGCCCGTCGCAGATGGGCATCCTGTTGTCGGCGTTCTCCATTGCCTATGCCTTTGCCCAGCTGCCGATGGGCATGATCATCGACCGCCTGGGCAGCAAGATCGCCCTTGGTGCCTCGCTGCTGGGCTGGTCGGTGGCCCAGGCAGCGTTCGGCATGGTCAACAGCTTTGCCGGCTTCATGGGCCTGCGGGTGCTGCTGGGGATTGGCGAGGCGCCGATGTTCCCGTCGGCGGCCAAGGCCCTGTCGGAGTGGTTCGATGCCAACGAACGCGGCACCCCGACCGGCGTGGTCTGGTCCTCGACCTGCCTCGGCCCGTGCCTGGCGCCACCCTTGCTGACGCTGTTCATGGTCAACTTCGGCTGGCGCGGCATGTTCATCATCACCGGCGTGATCGGCGTGGTGCTGGCGCTATGCTGGCTGACCTTCTACAAAAGCAAGGCCCGCTACCTGGCGGAGCTTGCTGCCGAGGGCAAGCCGTTGCCGAGTGGGCAGCAGGTGCCGGCAGCCACTGCACAAGCGCCGAAGGCCTCGTACTTCGCCGGCTGGCTCGACCTGTTCAAGCACCGCAGTACCTGGGGTGCGGTGCTGGGCTTCATGGGCGTGATCTACATGCTCTGGCTGCACCTGACCTGGCTGCCTGGCTACTTCGAGCGTGAGCACGGCCTGGACCTGTACAAGACCGCCTGGGTAGTCTCGCTGGCCTATGGCTTTGGCGCAGCGGGCACGATCGTTGCCGGGCGCTTCTGCGACTTACTGGTGAAGCGCGGCATGAGCGTGCTGGCCAGCCGCAAGTTCAGCGTCATCACCGGGCTGGTGCTGGCGGCGCTGTTCACCCTGCCGCTGTCGTTCGTCACCGGCCTGACCGGTTGCATCGTCCTGCTGTGCCTGGCGCTGTTCAGCATCAACATGGCCAGTGCCACTGCCTGGATGATCGTCAACACCATCGTCGACAGCCAGCGCGTGGCCTCGTTTGGCTCGATCCAGAACTTCGGCGGCTACATTGCCGGCTCGGTGGCACCGATCGTCACCGGCTTCAGCATCCAGTACTCGGGCTCGTTCACCACGGCGTTCATGATCAGTGCGGTAGTGGCGCTGTGTTCGGCGGTGGCCTACTTCCTGCTGCTGCAGGCACCGATTGGCAGTGCCAAGGTCAAGGCGGCGGAGATGGTTGCCGCGACTGAGTAACCTTTGCGCCGTCGCCTGTAGGAGCGGCCTTGTGTCGCGATGGGCTGCGCAGCAGCCCCGGCGATTTCGGCGTTGGCTTCAAAATCCCGGGGCTGCTCCGCAGCCCATCGCGACACAAGGCCGCTCCTACAGACAGCGCCACCGAGATGACCCACGGCACTTGCCAGGTATACTGGTCTGTATGTATAACCAGTATCCATTCCAGCCGCCTGACCCCCAGCCCGTGATCGCCCATTCCGTCGACGACCCGTTCTACTACCTGCACAATTTCCGCCAGGTGCTGCTGTGGGTCGAACAGCGCTACGAAGACCTGCTCGACGATCAGGAACTCGCTTTCATCCGCACCTTCAGCCAACTGGACGCCCCGGCACAGGCCCTGATGGTGCGCATGGTCATGCGCAAGGGCGAGCTGTTTCGCAGCGATCGGCTCGACTATGCCGAAATCGGCGATACCTGGCAGGCCCTGCAGCCGCTGCTGGCCCTCGGCTGGGTACGGGAGCCCGCGCAACTGGAACTGCAGCAACTATTCGCCCTGCTGCGCAAGGACGAACTTGCCCGTTGTTTTGCCCCGCAGCTGAGCCGCCCTCGCGCCGCCAAGCATGACCTGCTTGCACAGCTGCAACCCCTGGGCCTGCAAGCCCGTTCATTGGCCGAGTGGTTCCCGGACAGTGGCGTGCGCATCCTCCAGTGGTGCCTGCAACCCTTGTGCGACCGCATGCGCCTGCTGTTCTTCGGCAACCTGTACCAGGACTGGTCGGACTTCGTCCTCGCCGACCTCGGGTTGTTGCGCTACGAACAGGTGCCGTTCAGCACCGATTCGCGTGCCCTGCAGCAACGCGCCGAAGTCGACCTGGCCATGGCCTTGCACCAGTGCGCCGAGCGCCTGGAGCAGGGCGACGACCCGCTGTCGATCCTGGCAGCCATGCAGGGCCTGCACAGCGACAACCCATGGCTGGCCCGGCGCCATGCGCGCCTGCAATTCGCCCTGGGCCAGCAATGCGAGCGCCTGGGCGACTGGGCGCAAGCCATGGCTGTGTACACGCAGTGCAGCCATGCCCAGGCGCGCATCCGCCAGGTGCGGGTGCTGGAGCGCAGCGAACAGTGGCACCAGGCCCATGCACTGGCGCTGCAACTGGCGGCGGCGCCGGCCAACGCCCTGGAAGTGCAGGCGCTGGAGCGCATGTTGCCACGCCTGGCACGCAAGCTCGGTGGCCCGCCACAGCGGCGCCAGCGTGTCGCGCCCCTGGAGCTGATCGAGCTGGAGCTGCCCCGGGAACTGGCAGCGCTGGGTGTGGAGGAGGCGGTACGCCAGCACCTGGCCGAAGCCGGTGGGCCGGTGCATTACGTGGAGAACACGCTGTTCAACAGCCTGTTCGGCCTGCTGTGCTGGGAGGCGATCTTCGCCCCGGTGCCTGGCGCGTTCTTCAACCCGTTCCAGGCCGCCCCGCAGGACCTGCACGACGGCGACTTCCAGCAACGCCGCAGTGCTCTGTTCGAACGTTGCCTGGGGCGGCTGGACGATGGCAGCCATCACCGGGCGATTCTCGACTGCTACGCCGCCAAGCAAGGGCTGCAGTCGCCGTTCGTGTTCTGGTCCGTGCTCAGTGAAGCATTGCTCGAGCAAGCCTTGGCCTGCCTGCCGGCGGCCCATTTGAAACAGTGCTTCCTGCGCCTGCTGCAGGACATCCGCAACAACCGCGCCGGCATGCCCGACCTGATCCAGTTCTGGCCCGAGCAAGGTCGCTACCGCATGGTCGAGGTCAAGGGCCCTGGCGACCGCCTGCAGGACAACCAGCTGCGCTGGCTGGAGTTCTGCCGGGCCCACGGCCTGCCTGTCGCGGTGTGCCACGTGCGCTGGAGCGAAACACCGTGAGCTACAGCGTGGCGGTACGCGCCTTGTGTGAATTCAGCGCCAAGGTCGGCGACCTGGACCTGCGCTTCACGCCATCACCTACCGCCCAGGAGGGGATCGAGGGGCATCGGCGGGTGGTGGCGCGACGCGCTGCGGGCTACGAGTCGGAAATTGCCCTCGAAGGCCAGTTCGATACCCTGAAAGTGCGTGGCCGTGCCGACGGTTACGACCTCGTCTGCAACCGCCTGGAAGAGATCAAGACCCACCGTGGCGACCTGTCGCGCCAGCCGGCCAACCATCGCCAGTTGCACTGGGCGCAGGCCAAGGTCTACGGCTGGTTGATGTGCCAGGCACGGCAACTGCCGGCCATCGAGGTAGCGCTGGTTTACCTGGACGTGGACAGCGATGGCCAGACGCTGATCAGTGAACACTGCACGGCTGCCGAATTGCAGGCCTTCTTCGAAACTCAGTGCCAACGCTTTCTGGCTTGGGCACAAGGGCAGGAGCAGCGCCTGGCCGAGCGTAACCGGGGCCTGCAAGCACTGGGCTTCCCCTATCCGGCGTTCCGCCAGGGCCAGCGACAACTGGCGGAAACCCTGTACAAGGCCGTGAGTACCGGCCGTTGCCTGATGGCCCAGGCCAGCACCGGAATTGGCAAGACCCTCGGTACCTTGTTCCCTCTGCTCAAGGCCATGGTGCCGCAGCAGCTGGACAAGCTTTTCTTTCTCACCGCCAAGACCCCGGGCCGGGCCCTGGCCCTGGATGCCATGCGCCAGATCACCGATGCCACGCCGCAGCCGGCCTTGCGCACGCTGGAGCTGATCGCCCGCGACAAAGCCTGCGAGCACCCCGACAAGGCCTGTCATGGCGAATCCTGCCCCTTGGCCGCAGGCTTCTACGACCGCCTGCCGGCCGCGCGGCAGGCAGCGGCAGCGTTGCCCTTGCTCGACCGCGCCCAACTGCGCGAAGTGGCCCTGGCGCACCAGGTATGCCCGTATTACCTGGGCCAGGAGATGGCGTGCTGGGTAGACGTGCTGGTGGCGGACTACAACTACTACTTCGATGCCCATGCCTTGTTGTTCGGCCTGACCCAGGCCAACCAGTGGCGGGTCGCGGTGCTGGTGGACGAGGCGCACAACCTGGTCGAGCGCGGCCGCGGCATGTACAGCGCCAGCCTCGACCAGGGCCAGTTGCAGGCCCTGCGCCAGAGCAAACCGCCCGGGCTGGTCAGTGCGCTGGACCGGCTGAACCGGCAGTGGAATGCCCTCTACAAGGAGCAGCGTGCGCCGTACCAGGCCAGCGAGTCGCTGCCGGACGCTTTGCTGCGCGCCCTGCAGCAATGCATCGGGCTGATCCAGGAACAAATGAACCAGACGCCTGCGCAAATGGACCCGCAGGTGCTGCAGTTCTTCTACCAGGCGTTGCAGTTCAGCCGGGTTGCCGAGCTGTTCGACGAGCACTTCCTGTTCGACATCAGCCAGCGCCAGGGCCCGCGCAAGCGGCGGCTGGCCACCCTGTGCCTGCGCAATGTCACCCCGGCGCGCCTGTTGGGCCCACGCATGCAGGCGGCGCACAGCGTGACGCTGTTTTCCGCCACCCTGAGCCCACGGCACTTCTACAGCGACCTCCTGGGCATGCCGGCCGATACCGCCTGGCTGGAAGTGGCCGCGCCGTTTCGCGCCGAACAGCTGGAAGTGCACATCGCCAGCCAGGTATCCACCCGTTACCAGCAACGCCAGGCTTCGCTGGCGCCGATCGTCGAGCTGATCGCCCGGCAATATGAGCGCATGCCGGGCAACTACCTGGCGTTCTTCAGCAGTTTCGAGTACCTGCAACAGGTGGCCGGGCTGCTGGCCGAGCGGCATGCACAGATACCCATGTGGGCCCAGGAACCGGGCATGGACGAAGCGGCTCGCCAAGGCTTTCTCGACCGTTTTGTAGCGGATGGCCGTGGGGTGGGTTTTGCGGTGCTGGGTGGTGCATTCGGGGAGGGGGTGGACTTGCCAGGCACACGGCTGATCGGCGCGTTTGTCGCCACCCTCGGGCTACCCCAGGTCAACCCGGTCAACGAGCAGTTCAAGCAGCGCCTGGGGCGGCAGTTTGGTGCGGGGTTCGATTACGCCTATCTCTACCCAGGCGTGCGCAAGGTCATCCAGGCGGCAGGCCGGGTCATCCGGGGCGACCAGGACCGTGGCGTTCTGATCTTGATCGACGAGCGCTTCGCCGAACCCCGGGTGCAGCAGATGTTCCCGGGGTGGTGGCCAGCGCCGGGAGGTTAACGCGGCCTCGGCAATCTGGGCATCAAGGCTAGCCAGGCATACCGTCAGCCCGTGGCCGCAGCAAGATGGGCAGGTAATGTTGCAGGAACAGCAGCAGCGCCAGGCTCCAGCACACTACTGAAAGGCTCACCCCCAGCGGCGTGAACAGCGGCAGCACCACCCGCGCCAGCGTCGCCAGTTGTATCAAGGCAAAGGCCCAGGCAATGCTGGTCGGCACCTGCAGCGGCCTGCCGGTGTGGCCCAGGCTGACCCGTGCCATCATCGCCAGGATCAAGCCGCTCATGGCGCCCACGGTCAGTGCGTGGGTCACCAGGCTCGGGCTCAGTGCCACCCCGGCATGCCACAGCGCCATGCCCAGGCAGGCAATGGCAATCCAGGCATAGGCCAGGTGCAGCGACCACAGCAGGGGCACCCGCCACAAGCCACGGTCATGCCACAAGGCCAGGCGGGCGGTATGCAGGGCGAACAAGGCGCCGAACAGCGCGGCCAGGCCGATACGTGGCGTATCGGCCAAGCCCGAGGCGAAGGCCAGCGGTACCGCCACGCTCAGCAGCAGGCAGGCCCGGTCCAGCCAGGGGCGGGCAGGGGACGGGGCCATGTTGCCCAGGCCGCGTCGGGTGAAGAACGGGATCACCCGCCCGCCAAGCACGCTCATCATCGCGGCTACCAGCCACAACCCGGCAAACACCCCGCGGCGCTGCCACAGTTCCTCCTGGCGCAGCCAGCCGACCAGGGTCAGCCACTGGCAGGCGGCGATCAACAGCACCAGGCCGACGATCGGGTAGTTGTTACGCAAGCGCCGTTGCACGATCGGCCGCGCCAGGGCCAGTGCCACCAGTGGCAGAAAGCTGCCCTCGATCACAACCAGCAAGCTGCCCGGTAATGGCAGGAACCAGCTTGCCCGGCCTAGCAGCCAAAGCAGGAACAAACCCTGCAGCGCACGCCCGCTCAAGCCTGGGGTGCCGCTCCAGTTCTGCACGGCGGTCAGCAGGAAGCCGGCGATGATGGCGGCAGTGAAGCCATAGAGCATCTCGTGGCGGTGCCAGGCGAGCATGCCGCCGGGGGGCGTTGGCTCCAGCACCCCGGCCAGTACGCCGGCCCACAACAGCAAGGCGAGTAGCGCAAACAAACTGCCACCCAGGAAGAATGGGCGGAAACCCAGGCCCCAGACGGCCTGGCGTGGGCGTGAATCGATCGGCTGCACAAGCATGGGCGGACCTTCGTTCGTTCAGTAGGCTCAATTGGGGTAAGATCACGATCCGTGCCAGCTCCGAACCCCTTGTATATCAAGGTGATGGCACCTCTCCGGGTCCGAATGACATGCGTTTTCTGCTGTTATTTGGACCTGCTTGTATGTCGTATTGACTTGCTTCAGGGTCTGGCCGGTTCGCCGCTGGCCAACGCTTCGCTACAGGATTCACGTTTTGTCCGACCTCTCGAAAAATCCACTGCTGCAGTACATGGCCCGCCTGGCCCCATCCAGCCAGCAAACCATGCGCTACATCCTTCAGGACGCTGCCGACCGGCTGGGGTTTGTCGACTGCAATATCGTCGATGTGCCCTGGCATCGGCTCGAGCCCGGCCATGTGATCGCCCTGGTGGCGGCGCTGCGTGCCGACGGTTACGCACCCAACAGCTCGTCGCTGTACGTCAACGCCATCCGCGGTGTGATGAACGAAGCCTGGCGCCAGGGCCTGATCGATCACGAGCAGTTGTTGCGCATCCGCGAGGTCAAACCGGCCACCGGCAGCCGCCTGCCACCGGGGCGCAACCTGCGCCGCAGCCTGATTCGCGAGCTGATGGATGTGTGCGCGGCCGACCCACGGCCGCAGGGTGTGCGTGACGCGGCGATCATCGCCTTGCTGTACGGCACCGGCATGCGCAAGTCGGAATCGGTGGACATCGACCTGGCCCAGGTTGACTTCGAGGCGCGCAGCCTGCAGGTGCTGGGCAAGGGCAATCGCCAGCTGATCAAGTACGCCCCGCCATGGGCGTTCGAGAAGTTGCAGGCGTGGCTGGACCTGCGCCGTCAGGAGTTGCCGGCAGGGGCCGAAGACGACCCGTTCCTGTTCAACCGCATCCGCCGTGGCAGCCATATCACCCGGGCGCGCATCACCAAGCATGCCATTTACTACATCGCCCGCCAGCGTGGTGCGCAGGTGGGCGTGAAGATCATGCCGCACGATTTCCGCCGGGCGTTCATCACCCGGGTGATCGAAGAGCACGACCTGTCCATTGCGCAGAAGCTGGCGCATCACGCCAATATCCAGACCACCGCCATCTATGACCGGCGTGATGACAACGAACGCCGGCGTGCGGTGGACCGCTTCGATTACTGACGCCTTGTCGCCGTATGAAGGGCTTGCTCGAACCCTGTGGGAGCGGGTTCACCCGCGAACACGGGCGAAGCCCGTGCCATGCACTGGGTTGGATTCTTCGCGGGTAAACCCGCTCCCACAGAGGCCGTGTCGCAGCATCGGGTAATTTTTGCCTTGAGATGGGCTGGCACCGAAACAGGGCCAAAGCACGCCCCCGCCTTGTGCGCCATCCCCCCGTATGCCCGATGCCAGAGCGGCTTGGGCAAAAGTTTCATCTTCGTTCACCTGCGGAGTTGGCCCGCAACCTGCTATATCCAGCCTGCGAATTTGATCGAGTGGTCAGGCCGCGCGCGCCGTAGCCGTGCGTGCCTGCCCCTCTAAACGGCCAGCAGGCCACGGATTTCAGGGGCCGCAGGATGTCGCTCGCGGAGCAGATCGAACAACAACAAGACGATGCCGGCTGGAGCGCTCACCTGCAGTTGCGTTTCGTCAGGCGTGACGAGGTGACCCGCCTTGGTGCGTGGCGGCATTTCGGACCTCTTTTGGTGCAACGACCGTTCTATCCGGAAGGTGCGCCGTGCCATGTCTACGTGCTGCACCCACCCGGTGGGATCGTCGCCGGCGACCGCCTGGAGCTGGATATCCAGCTGGAGCCGGGTAGCCACGCGCTGCTGACCATGCCCGGCGCCAGCAAGTTCTACCGCAGCATCGGCCCGACCGCGCGGCTGGTCCAGCGTTTTCACCTGGCCGCCGACAGCACCCTGGAGTGGCTGCCGCAGGACAGCATCTTCTTCTCCGGTGCCCGCGCCAGCCTCGACAGCCGTTTCACCCTCGAACCGGGGGCGCGCCTGCTGGCCTGGGAAACCCTGTGCCTGGGGCGCCCGGTGATGAACGAGCGTTTCGAGCAGGGTGCCCTCGACAGCCGCCTGCACATCGAACTGCCCGACGAAGTGGGCCTGCACGAGCGCCTGCGCGTCGAAGGCGGGCGCCTGAGCAAGCTTGGCGGGCATCCGCTGCTGGCCACCTTCTGCGCCGCACCCGCCGACCAGGCTGTGCTGGATCTGGTGCGCCCGCTGCTCGACGAGATGGCCAACCCGGCCGGCGCGACCCTGCTCGGGTCGTTGCTGGTGATCCGCGTGCTCGACCATGACAACCAACACCTGCAACGCACCCTGCAACGCCTGTGGCATGTGCTGCGCCCGGCCGTCCTCGGCCTGCCGGCCTGCCCACCGCGTATCTGGGCCACCTGAGAGAGCGCCATGGAGCTGACCCCGAGAGAGAAAGACAAACTGCTGCTGTTCACCGCCGCGCTGCTGGCGGAGCGGCGCCTGGCCCGTGGCCTGAAACTCAACTACCCGGAAGCGGTGGCGTTGATCAGTGCCGCCGTGCTCGAAGGCGCCCGTGATGGCCGCACCGTCGCCGAGCTGATGAGCCTGGGGCGCGAAGTATTGAGCCGCGAGCAGGTAATGCCTGGCATCGCCGAAATGCTCCACGACGTGCAGGTCGAAGCGACCTTCCCGGATGGCACCAAGCTGGTGACCGTGCATGACCCCATCGTTTGAAGTTGCCCAGGAGCCCCGCATGATCCCAGGTGAAATCCAGGTCGCCGCCGGCGACATCGAGCTGAACAGCGGCCGCGCGACAGTCAGCGTCAGCGTGGCCAACCATGGCGACCGCCCGGTGCAGGTCGGCTCGCACTACCACTTTTACGAAGTCAACGAGGCGCTGGTGTTCGAGCGCGCGCCTACGCTGGGCTTTCGGCTGGACATCCCCGCGGGTACCGCCGTGCGCTTCGAGCCTGGCCAGGCGCGTACCGTGCAACTGGTGGCATACGCCGGCAAGCGCGAGGTCTACGGCTTCCAGGGCAAGGTGATGGGCGCGCTGGAGGGCAGGGCATGAGCCGCATTTCCCGCCAGGCCTATGCCGACATGTTCGGCCCCACCGTGGGCGACCGCTTGCGCCTGGCCGACACCGCGCTGTGGGTCGAGGTGGAGCACGACTTCACCATCTATGGCGAAGAGGTGAAGTTCGGTGGCGGCAAGGTCATCCGCGATGGCATGGGGCAGGGCCAGATGCTGGCTGCCGAAGCCATGGACCTGGTACTGACCAATGCCCTGATCATCGACCACTGGGGCATCGTCAAGGCCGATATCGGTATCAAGCACGGGCGTATCGCGGTGATCGGCAAGGCTGGCAACCCCGATGTGCAGCCGGGCGTGAACGTGCCAGTGGGCCCCGGCACCGAGGTGATCGCGGCCGAGGGCAAGATCGTCACCGCCGGTGGTGTCGACTCGCACATCCACTTCATCTGCCCGCAACAGGTGGACGAGGCGCTGAACAGCGGTGTCACCACCTTCATCGGCGGCGGTACCGGGCCAGCCACCGGCACCAACGCCACCACCTGCACGCCCGGCCCCTGGTACCTGGCGCGCATGCTCCAGGCTGCCGACAGCCTGCCGATCAACATCGGCTTGCTGGGCAAGGGCAACGCCTCGCGGCCGGAAGCGCTGCGCGAGCAGATCGCGGCCGGCGCCGTGGGCCTCAAGCTGCACGAAGACTGGGGTTCGACACCAGCAGCCATCGACTGCTGCCTGGGCGTGGCCGAGGAAATGGACATCCAGGTGGCGATCCACACCGACACCCTCAACGAGTCCGGCTGCATCGAAGACACCCTGTCGGCGATCGGCGACCGCACCATCCACACCTTCCACACCGAGGGTGCTGGTGGCGGTCACGCCCCGGACATCATCCGCGCGGCAGGGCAGGCCAACGTGTTGCCGTCCTCGACCAACCCGACCCTGCCGTACACGGTCAACACCGTGGACGAGCACCTGGACATGCTCATGGTCTGCCACCACCTGGACCCGAGCATCGCCGAAGACGTGGCCTTTGCCGAGTCGCGCATCCGCCGCGAAACCATCGCCGCCGAGGACATTCTCCACGACATGGGCGCCTTTGCCATGACTTCGTCCGACTCCCAGGCCATGGGCCGGGTTGGCGAGGTGGTGCTGCGCACCTGGCAGGTGGCCCACCAGATGAAACTGCGCCGCGGGCCACTGGCGCCGGACACCAGCTACAGCGACAACTTCCGGGTCAAGCGCTACATCGCCAAGTACACCATCAACCCGGCCCTGACCCACGGCATCGGCCACGAAGTGGGCTCGGTGGAAGTCGGCAAGCTGGCCGACCTGGTGCTGTGGGCGCCGGCGTTCTTTGCGGTCAAGCCGGCCCTGGTGATCAAGGGCGGAATGATCGTCACCGCGCCCATGGGTGACATCAACGGTTCCATCCCCACGCCGCAACCGGTGCATTACCGCCCGATGTTCGGCGCCCTGGGCGCGGCGCGGCATGCCACGCGCATGACCTTCCTGCCCCAGGCGGCGATGGACCGTGGCCTGGCCGAGGAGTTGAACCTGCGCAGCCTGATCGGCGTGGCCCACGGCTGCCGCCGGGTGCGCAAGCCCGACATGGTCCACAACACTTTGCAGCCGCTGATCGAGGTCGATGCGCAGACCTACCAGGTGCGTGCCGACGGCGAACTGCTGGTCTGCGAACCGGCCCGCGAACTGCCGCTGGCCCAGCGTTATTTTCTATTCTGAAGGAGCACCGATGATCGTCTTGACCCGCCGTATCACCGAGCCCGGCCAGCTGGGCGAAACCGGCACCGTTACCCTGGACGTGGACAGCCGCATCAAGAGCCGCCTGCGTGTGACCCTGGATGATGGTCGCGAGGCCGGGCTGATGCTCGAACGCGGCCACCTGCTGCGCGGAGGCGAACTGCTGGCCGATGCCGAGGGCACCCAGCTGATCCGTGTGCTGGCGGCGCCCGAGGCGGTGTCCACGGTGCGCTGCGCCGACCCGCACCTGCTGGCCCGCGCGGCCTATCACCTGGGCAACCGCCATGTACCGCTGCAGATCGAACCCGGCCTGTTGCGCTTCCAGCACGACCACGTGCTGGACGACATGTTGCGTGGCCTGGGCCTGACGGTAGAGGCCGAACAAGCGCCGTTCGAGCCTGAAGCGGGCGCCTACCAGAGCGCGCCGCACAGCCACAGCCATGCCCACGGCCACGATCACCCGTTCGTGCGCCTGCCTGCCCATTCCTGAACTGCCTGGAGCAACCGATGAAAAAGACTTTCGCCCTGTTTCTGCTGATGCTGGCTCTGCCTGCCTTCGCCCACCCCGGGCACGACGCCAACCCGCTGCAGGACGGCCTGCTGCACCCGCTGACCGGTCTTGACCACCTGCTGATGCTGCTGGGCACCGGTGTACTCGCCGCGTTGACCCGGCGCAGCCTGACGCTACCCCTGGCAACCCTGGCGGCGATGTTCGGCGGCGCGGTGTGCGGCCACCTGTTCGGCGATGTGCTGGGCATGGAAACCCTGATTGCCGTGTCGCTGCTGGTGGCTGCCGGTGCCGTGCTACTGCCCAGCCGCCAACTGCTGCTGGCCATGGCCATGCCGGTGTTCGCCCTGTTCCATGGCTGGGCCCATGGCGTGGAAGCCACGCCAAGCGCGTTCTGGCAGTTCAGCGCCGGCTTCGTCACGGTCAGCGGCCTGTTGCTGGCGGCCGGCTTTGCGGTCGGTTGCCTGTTGCGCAGGCATAGCGGCCTGCAGAAGGCCTTTGGCGGTGGCCTGCTGGCCGGCGCCGCGCTGGTACTGGCCGGTTGATGGACAGCGACCTGGCGTTGTTGCGCCTGCTGCAGCTGGCCAGCCCTGGCTTGCCGGTGGGTGGCTTCACCTACTCGCAAGGCCTGGAGTGGGCGGTCGAGGCGGGCTGGGTACGGGGCGTGGATGGTTTCGCTGCCTGGCAGCGCGAGCAGATCGACGACACCCTGGCCTGCCTCGACTGGCCGGTGCTGGCGCGCCTGTACCACGCCTGCCAGGCCGAGGACGCCGAGGCCTTCGGCCACTGGAGCCGCTTTCTGCTGGCCAACCGCGAAACCGCCGAGCTGCGCCTGGAAGAACAGCAGCGCGGCGCGGCGCTGGCACGGCTGCTGGACGGCTGGCAACTGGGCCAGGCACCGGCCTGGCGGGCCAGCCTCGAACTCACCCAGCTGGGCGGTATGGCCTGGCTGGCTGCGCACTGGGCGATCCCACTGCGCCAGTTGGCCCTGGGCCATGGTTTTGCCTGGCTGGAGGGCGCGGTAATGGCCGGGGTCAAGCTGGTGCCGTTCGGCCAGCAGGCTGCCCAGACCTTGCTGCGCGACCTGGGGGCGGGGCTGCCCGCGGCCCTCGACCAGGCGCTGGGCCTGGGTGATGACCAGCTAGGCGGCGGCCTGCCGTTGCTGGCCATTGCCTCATCGCGACACGAAACCCAATACACCCGATTGTTCCGTTCCTGAGGACTGCCTGCATGCAAAGCTATCAACAACCCCTGCGCGTCGGTGTCGGCGGCCCGGTCGGCTCCGGCAAGACGGCGCTGCTCGAAGCCTTGTGCAAGGCCATGCGCGACCACTACCAGATCGCAGTGGTCACCAACGACATCTACACCAAGGAGGACCAGCGTATCCTCACCGAAGCCGGGGCCCTTGAGCCGGAGCGCATCGTCGGTGTGGAAACCGGCGGCTGCCCGCACACGGCGATACGTGAGGACGCCTCGATGAACCTGGCGGCAGTCGAAGCCCTGGCGCGCAAGTTTGGCAACCTCGAGGTGATCTTCGTCGAAAGCGGCGGTGACAACCTGAGTGCCACTTTCAGCCCGGAGCTGGCCGACCTGACCATCTACGTGATCGACGTGGCCGAAGGCGAGAAGATCCCGCGCAAGGGTGGGCCGGGGATTACCAAGTCGGATTTCCTGGTGATCAACAAGACCGACCTGGCGCCCTATGTGGGGGCTTCGCTGGAAGTGATGGAGCGCGATACCCAGCGCATGCGCCCGCAGCGGCCATGGACCTTCAGCAACCTGAAGAAGGGCGAGGGGCTGCAGGCGGTGATCGACTTCATCGTCGAGCGCGGGATGCTGGGCGTGCGCGGGTGACATATCACGGCCCCCGTGGGAGCGGGCGCGCCCGCGAAACAGGCGACGCGGTGCTTGGCACCGGCTTTGCCGGTGTTCGCGGGCATGCCCGCTCCCACAAGGGAAATGTGTTGCCTCACGTTATTTGTGGCAGCGCGCCCCAGTGGCGTGGCTGAGTGACTGCAGGTTTGCGCGGGCTTTTGTAGGAGCGGCCTTGTGTCGCGAAAGGGCTGCAAGGCAGCCCCGGCAATTTGTGCGTCGACGCTGAATATCCTGGGGCCGCTTTGCGGTCCTTTCGCGACACAAGGCCGCTCCTACAACGACCGCGTACGGGCTGAGTATCACTTATGGCAGCAGCTGGGCTTGTCCGGCTGCCCTTCATAACGGTCATGGTGCCGCACCCAGTCCATGGTCCCGGCCTCATTGCGCCCCAGTGGCGCAATGTCGAGGAAGTTGTAGGTGTTGACCAGGATGTCCAGCCCGCGGGCATAGGTCGAATAGGTGTGGTACACGCTGCCATCCGGCTCGCGATAGAACGCACTCAGCCCGGGAAGCTCGCTTTCATCGCCCTCGTATGGCTCATAGTTGTACTGCCGCTGGCCCTCGCTGCCAACGCTGACGCCAAAGTCCTCGTTGAACCCGCTGCCATGTGACGAATACCAGGGGAACTGCCAGCCCATGCGCCGGCGGAAGGCCTGGAACTCGGCATACGGTGCCCGCGACACCGCCACCAGCGACACGTCGTGATGCGCCAGGTGCAGGTTGGCGCCGTCAAAGTGGTCGGCCAGGAACGAGCAGCCGTGGCAGCCTTCGCTCCAGCCCTCGGCGAACATGAAGTGGTAAACCAGCAACTGGCTGCGGCCCGCGAACAGGTCGGCCAGGCTCAGTTCGCCGTCCGGCCCCTCGAAGCGATAGTCGTGCTCCACCTTGACCCAGGGCAGGGCGCGACGGGCTGCGGACAGCGCGTCGCGGTGGTGGGTGAAGGCCTTTTCGTGCAGCCACAGTTGCCGGCGGGCCACCAGCCACTGGCTGCGCGAAACCACCGGGTGCCTGCTTTCGCTCGTGCTCATGGTGCTGTCTCCACATTGGGGGATTCACACACTAGTCGAGCACGGGCGGGTCGAATCGACAGGCCGCGGCGGCCGGGCGATGAGTGGTATTGCTCAGCCCGAATGGGCGATATGCCCTTCGGTCAGTTCATCCGCTGCTT
Organism: Pseudomonas asiatica; assembly: GCF_040214835.1. Classification (NCBI taxonomy): domain Bacteria; kingdom Pseudomonadati; phylum Pseudomonadota; class Gammaproteobacteria; order Pseudomonadales; family Pseudomonadaceae; genus Pseudomonas; species Pseudomonas asiatica. The sequence continues at coordinate 2,658,100 of NZ_CP157874.1, forward strand.
CATCTTCCCCAGGCAGCGCGGTGATCACGCTGAAGTCGCTGACTTCCACCTGGCCACCGCCATAGCCCAGCAAATGGAAGGAAAACGCTTTGCGCGCGGTCGGGTTGTCGAAGCTGAACTCCATCTCCAGCGGCTCGTCGGCGGTGACTTTCACTTCGTCAGGCAAGCCCAGCGGTACGTCTTGCTCCAGCTGCTTGGCCTTGAGCTGGATATAGGCTGCGCGCTTGGGGTCCAGCGAACGTACCTTGACCCGTACGCGGGTATGCGAACCCTCGGGCATTTCCAGGTACTGGGCGCCGATCAGGTTGTCGGCCCAGTCATCTTTGATGCGCTTGCGCAGCTGGATCGGCGATGGGCCGCCGAACTGGTAACGCAGGTTGAGTGGTGTCTGCAGCAGGGACTGGTCGAGCACCCCGGCGAGGGCACCGATCTGCTGGCCGAGCAGGCTGTCGCCCGGGCCAAGGTAACGTGCCTGGTCGGCGATGAAGCCCTCGCTGGCGTAACGCCGGCAGCGCTGCTGGAAGTCGCATTCGGTGAACACACCCTGGCCGTCGTGATAACGCAGCATGCCGTTGGTGTAGGAGATCATCTCGCGACCGCTGTCGTAGTCGCGGTACAGCGAGCGACCGCCGAGCGCCATGGGGATGGGCAGGGCCAAGTAGTCGAGCAGGGAGGTGGCCAGGTCGATATGGCCATAGGTACCGCGCTTGATCCGTGGCAACTGCGCCTGCTCCGGCGCCAGGGTGAGGTTGAAGCCCCAGGACGAGGCCAGGCGCACACCGTCGATGCCGTGGGACTCGTCGGAAGTCACCACCACCAGGGTGTCCTTGAGCACGCCCTGGCGTTCGAGGTTGTCGAGGAATGCACCGAGTGCGTCGTCCAGGTAGGCGACTGCCGCCTGTTTCGGCGTGTCGTAGCGCTCCAGGTACTCGGCCGGTGCCGAGTAGGGCTGGTGGGTGCCCACGGTGAGCAGGGTCAGCATCCATGGCTTGTCCTGCTTTTGCAGCTGGCCGACGTAATCCAGCGCACCCTCGAAGAAGGCGCGGTCATCTTTGCCCCAGGGGAAGTCCAGGTAGTTCCTGTTGCGGAACCACTCCTGGCCGTGCACCGCGTCAAAGCCGATGTGCGGCATGATGCGGTCCTTGGCCATGAAGCGCAGGCCGGCGCCCTGCAGGTAGTGGGTGGTGAAGCCGGCCTGGCGCAACTGCGCCGGCAGGCAGGCCTGGTTGCGTTCGTTCTGGGTCAGCAGTTCCACGCCCTTGGGCGTGCCGTTGGCCAGCTTGTCGTAGTCACCGCACAGCATTGCGTACAGGCCACGGATGGTCTGATGGGTATGCAGCACGTAGTCCGGGGTGTTCATGCCGCGCTCGGCCCACTGGCTGAGTTTGGGCATCAGCTCTTCGTCGAAGCGGCTGTGCAGGGCCTGGCGGTTGGGCCGCAGGTAGGCCCCGGGGATGCCTTCCACGGTGATGACCAGCAGGTTGCGGGCGTTGCCTGGCCCGGCGAGCAGGCGCTGGCCATGCAGGTCGGACTGGGTCAGGCCGGTGCTGGCCAGAGGGGTGAAGGTTTGCGTACGGCCCATCCAGCCTTCGACCTGGCGCTGCAGGTTGCCGGCCCCGGCCGACAGCAGCTGATGGGTGAGGTTGTATTGCCGCCATTGGTCGGCGTCGGAAGGTACCAGTTGCTGGCTGCCCCAATGGGCGCCGAACAGTAGCAGCGGAATGGCCCAGGCCGTGCGTGGCAGCGGCTGGCTGGGTTGGGTGCGGCTGCGCCAGGCGCTGGCCAGCCAGGCCAGCAGGCCGGCGCCCATGGCCCACGGCAGCCAGGCATGGGCCAGGCCGCCACCGGTCGAGTTTTCCATGAACTGCGGGTCGAGCAGGTACGTCAGGTCGGCGCTGGTGGGCAACCGGCCCACCGCGCTCACCAGTTCAGCCGAAGCCACCCAGAGGGCCGCCCAGGCCAGCAATACGGGGAACGCCAGCCACCACGGCCGACGGTGCAGCAGCAAGACCAGCAAGCTGCCGAGGGCGAGGTCGGACAGGTAACCGAGTGGGTTGGACCAGCCCAGCATGGCGCGCGTACCCAGTGGGATCACCAGTACCAGGGTCGCCAGGGCGACAAGCCGGGTACGTGGGTGGTCTGACAGGTTCTTCACAAAAACATCCCTTTTGCCATTAAATCGTCATGCAACTGTGCTTGATGATAACAGGCCGTGGCAGGGAAGGCGGTCCGGGACAAGGCTGGTAACCAAAAGCCGGGCCCGTTCGCGCGAGCCCGGCCGATGGCAAGTATCAGAAGTAGTAGGGGAATTTCAGGCTGAAGGAAAAGTCCGGCGCGTCATCGGTCAGACCAATGGCCAGGTTGGGCACGATGGTCAGGTTGTCGGTGGCGGCGAAGGTCATGCCGATGTTGAAGTTGGCCGCGTTGTAGTCGCTGTTGGAGATCGACTGCCAGTCGCCGCCATCCGGTTTTATCTTGCTCTTGCGGGCGAACTGGTCGGACACCGAGAACGACATGCTCATCTTCTCGTTCAGGGCAAAGGCGATACCGCCGCCGATCTGCCACGAGTCGCCCAGCTTCACATCGCCCGGCACCTTGCTGTTGACCTGTGGGCTGATGTCGCTGAACGAGTCTTCCATGTTGTAGGTGTAGGACAGGCTGCCGAACAGCACGGCGGGGTCGAAGGTCTTGACCAGCGAGATGCCCGGCGTGATCGACCAGACGCCGTTGCCGGTCGGCAGGCTTTCCGGTACTGACAGGTTGTCGTTGCCCTCTACCTGGCGCAGTTTTATGCCATAGGGGTCTTTGCCGGTCGGCGCCTTGATGCGCAAGGTCGCGACGGCGTCAGGCCAGGTCTCGTCTTCGTCGAGGAACTTGTAGGCGACACCGACGTTGACGTCGCCGATTTCCGGGTCGCGGGTTACGGTTTCGTCCGAGGTGCTTGCCCCGGCGCCGCCCGCACCGCCGGAAGAGTAGGTGGATTCGCGGTACACCACCGGGACGTTGATGTCGAACTGCCAGCGCTGGGCGAGGTTGTAGCGGGCAGTCATGTCCAGGGTCCAGTTATCTGCCTTAACCCGGTCAAGGTTGATACTGCCGAGGAATATCGAGTCCAGCGCCAGGAAGCCGTTGAGCACAAGCGCCCGGGTATCGTAGTGGGTATAGGTGACACCGGTCTCGAAGCTGAACTTGCCGCCGCCGAAGAAGCCGCTGGCCTCATCGTACAGGTTGGACACGCTCTGAGCCGGTTCAGCGTCGGCGGTCAGCGCCTGGCCATAGGAGCTGCCGGTGGTGCCCGGTGCACCCGATGCCACAGTCTGTGCACCTTTGACCCCTTCGGCCGGGGACCTGACCAGACGTTTGGGTGGGGGGGCTGCCGGGGTTTCTTCTACCTGGCGCACGCGCTGCTCCAGCACCATCAGTGCTTGCTGCTGGGCTTCGTAGCGTTGTTTCAGTTCCATCAGTTCCTGCTTGAGAGCCTCGACCTGAGGGTCGGCTGCGGCGTAAAGCAATGTGGCCGGGGCCAAGGTGGTCAAACACACAAAAGCTTTGAGCGATAAAGATCGGTGCATGGAATTGCCGTCCCTGCCGACTACTTTTGATGAGACTGAGCGTAGATCAGTATCCAAATGTGCGAAGACCTTTGAGCTGATCGAGGCTACCGTTCAGCGACGCGGCTGTCGGCACGCTTTCGCGCATCACTACATTGAGCGTGGTGACGTTATTGACCCGGTTGCCATTGCCCAGCAGCGTCGAGTTCTGCATCAGGCCACCCTGCGCCAGGCGCTGCACGCTGCTGCCCTGGTTGTTACTGGCACTGATATTGAACTGCACCCCTACGCCGCTGGCGGACACACTCAGCGCGCCTGCGCCGTTTGCGCCTGTCAGTGTCTGGCCGTTGGCCAGTGCCTGGCCCTGTGGCTGCGCGGTAGGCGCCTGGTCGGCCTTGGAAACATTGATGGCGACATTGTTGTAGGCGGTATTGTTGTCGCCAGCTGCGCGTACCACCTGGGTAACACCCTCTGTGGTGTTGAGGCCGGCGCCGCCTGTAACGGTACCGGTGCCCGGTGCCGTGGCTCCAGCTGACGCTGTGCCAGTGCCGCTTTCGTCGATCAACGACACGTAGAATTGCGGTTTGATGGTCGACTGCTGAATCTGCATCGTGCTCGTCGCGCCGATCACGTCCCCTTTGGCATTCTGCCAGGTGCTGGACATGACAATGCCGAAACTCACGATCCGCCCCGGCATCACGTAGCGGCCACGCAAGGTCGCCAGCTCATGGTCCTTCAGCTCGATGGGCTTGAAGGTTTCGGCCTGGGTAGGAAGGCTGACGGTCAGGCATGCGATTGCAAGCCAGAATGCATTCTTCATTGGGGTGCTCCCCGGAGCCTCGTGCTCCTTGTCGTTGCAAGAGTCGTTAGAAGAAGTCGCTTTTGATGAACCCGAAGTCCAGCAGCTCTGCATCCTGCACCGGGGTGAAGTTGTTCACCCGGCCCTTGGCGGTCAGGGGCAGGGGCGGGTCGAGCAGGATGTTGTTCTTGTCGTAGCCCTGGCCGATCACGGCGAAGATGATGCCGTTCCAGCCCTTGAGAAAGTCGTCGACCCTGTAGCGCTTGTGGCCCAGTACCGGGTCACCGATGTACACCCAGCCCTTGTCTACCTTCTGCATGACCACGAAGTGCTTGTAGCCGCGCACGTCCATCAGCACCACGACCGGAATGCGCACGCTGTGCAGGGTCTCGGGCGCCACCCGGTAGCCGCGGGCACGCATCCCCAGGCTTTCCACGTAGCGTTTCATGTCGAGCATCGAGAAGCCTTGCGTGCGCACCAGGTCCTGGTCGGCGTGGGCCAGCATGCCTTCGATGATCTGTTGTTCGTCCACGTCCAGCCAGTAGGCCTGGCGCAGGATGGTGGCCAGCGCGGCGGCGCCGCAGCTGAAGTCGGTCTTCTGTTGCACCAGGTCGGCGAACTTGCGCTCGCGTACGCTCTGGATGGGCTTGAACACCACGGCGCCGCCCGGGAGGACGGACAGCGGCATTTGTGCAGCTTCGCTCACGCTGGCCAGGCACAGCAAAAACGCCAGGGCAATGATGCGCATGATCGGATGCCTTCCGGTTCTGTTGAAGAAAGGCCCCCCGAAGGGGGCCTCAAGCGCAGCGATCAGAACGAGGTGTTGGAGATGGCCAGCGAGTTGCTCTGCTGGTTGCCCACACCGGCTGCCACGTTCACGCCCAGGTTGCCGCTGCCACCGTTCACCGAACCGCTAAGGGTTGCAGTGTTGGTAACAGGGTTGGCCCAGCCGGTCGGGGTCAGCACTTGGAAGGACACGGTATTGCTCAAGTCGTAGGCACTGCTTTCGCTGTAGCTCTTCGACACGTCGTTCGACGATTGAGACGATTTCTCGCCAGACTTTTCAAACGCCGATTCCGATGCGTTGGCATAGGTCGACTCGTGAGCCTTCTCATACGAGGAGTCGCGAGACTTCTCGTAGGCCGATGCGCGAGTCTTGTCGTACGACGATTCGTGGTTGCGGTCGAAGGAAGACTCGTTCGACTTGTCGAATGACGAGTCGAACGCTTTCTCGAACGACGCGTCGTACGAGCTGTCACGTGTGCGGTCTACATCGACATTGAGCGATGCGTTGAGCGATGCATCGAAGCTGTCGGTGCGGGTGCGTTCGCGACGGCCGTCATCGGTGGTCACGGTACGGCTGGCATCGGCTGCAGCTGCCAGGGTGGCACTCAGGCTGGAGCTGCTGGACGAACTGGCAGTGGCGCCAACCGAGCCACTGGCATTCCAGCTGTTGGAGCCGCTGGCACTGGAGCTATTGGAACCACTGGCACTGGAGCTGTTCGACCCGCTGGCACTGGAGGTCTTCGAGCCACTGGCATTCATGCTGCTCGAACCACTGGAGGTCCAGCCATTGGAACCACTGGAACTGGCACTTTGCGAGCCGGCCACGCTGAAGCTCGAGGACGAGCTGCGGTCGTCGGTCGAGTTGAACGTGCCCTCACGCGAGCTGGAACCGCTCTTGGTGGTGGTGATGGTCAGTGTATCCACCCGGTAGGTGCGGTCGGCGCCGTTGTTCACCGTCAGGCCTGGGCCGTTCTGGTCGGCAGAGGCGGTGGCGGTGGCGTTGCCCAGTGGGGCTCCGGTGTTGGCGATGGCCATGGTGTTCTTCTGCTGGTTCAGGTCGCCGCCAGCGATGTTGACGCCGACGTTACCCTCTGCACCATCGGCCGAGCCGGTCATGACTGCCGAGTTCTGGGTGGACCAGTTGTCGACACGGTTGTTGTTGCTGAACTGGCTAACGTCAGCGGTGGCTTCGGCGGAGCCGAACACGAAGCTGTTGTCCAGGCTGGATTCGGACGATGCGTTGGCAATGGCCGCAGCATTGTCCTGCTGGTTGCCGTTACCGGCCGCCACGTTGACACCTACGTTGCCGCTGGCACCCGAAGCCGAGCTGCTCATCTCGGCTTCGTTGATGGTGCCTTGGTTGGTGATGGTGTTGCCGGTGCTGCGCTGGCTGTCCATGGCGTTGGCGGTGGCAAACACAGGGATCCTGGTGGGAGGAGGCGTGTGCTGCCCGTTGTTGTGGTGACCATTGTGGTGCCCGCCACGCCGGTCGTTCTGATCAGCTTGTACAGCAACAGCCATGACCGCAGCAATTGCGAAAACCAGAGGCTTGATTGCCATCGAGGGTTTCATGGTGATTCTCCGTACGATTAGGTTAAGTGTCGTTCTTGACTGGCAGGGTCAATCCGCGACCCGGATGCTCAGGGTGTTGGCCATGCGGTTTCCCACCCCGGCACTCTGGTTCAACTGAATCACTCCACGGCTACCGGTGAAGGCCTGGTCACTGGTGGTGACCTGGCGATGGCCAGTTGAAGTGTCAATCGGACCGGAGTTGTTGAGCAGCGCCACGTTCTGCTGCATGAGGACGCTGTCGTCGATGCTTTGCGGCTGGGCACCGATACTGATGCTCAGTGCGTTCGCTTGCTGGGTGTTGGCGCCGGCGCTCTGGTTGATCCCGAGGGCGCCGCTACCGTTGCTGAAGGCGTCGCCCTGTATGGTCGAGCGTGCGTTCATTGCGGGGTCTGCAGGGGTGTTCAGGCGCTGGCGGATCTGCGTGGTGGCGCTGGCCTCGGGCCCAACGGCGAAGGCGCGCGCGTTGGCCTGTTGCTGTTGGTCACCGGCCGCTTGATTGACCGACAGGTTGCCCTGGTAACGGCTGCCCGAATTGTCGATATCGGCGTTGTTGATCACGGGAACCGGGGATTGCGCGAAGGTCGATGTACTGCACAGCGTGATCAGGATCAGCAGCGTGTGCTTCATCTCACTTGCCTCCGGTCAGGATCTGCAGCGGCGCCAGGCCGCGCTGCAAGCTCGAATTGACCATGTTCGAGATGCCATTGCCCGAGCCCGTGCCGCGGCCACCGGCCAGGTTGGGCAGCTGGGACTGGTTGTTGAGGTTGCCGCCCAGGTTGTTGGTCTGCTGGGTAATCAGGGTACTGATACCTGCACCGCTGCTGATGTTGGCGAAGTCGCCATCACTCAGTTCGTTGGTTTGCTTGAGGATGTGGGCGGAAGGGTTGGCATTGACGGTGGTGGGGTTGGGGTCGGGTCGTAACGGCGGGACAACGGCGTTGCGTGTCTGCACGTCACGGGTTATCACGATGATGCCGTTGTCGGCCTGGGCCGTCAGGCCCAACGAGCCCAGCACACATCCCATCAGCAACAGGTGATAGAGGCGTTTGTCAGTTTTCCTCACGACGGCAACTCCTTCAATGAGCGCTGGCCCTGTTCAGCGATGCGAACCAGGCAGCAGAAGGTGTGCCGCTTTTGAGAAGCGTTTTCAGATCAAAAGCTTAAGGTGAGTACCATGACAAGCTGCGGCGTATTTTGTCTCAGGATTGAAACAGGCAGCCGCTGGCGGTGCAGGCAAAGCCAGTGTTGGCCTTGATTGGAAGGGTTTTTGCAGGAGTGTTTCAGCGCCTTGACACTACCTTCGACGCCCAGCAAAACCCCATGTTTTCAGGGGCTTCGCCCCACAGGGGTGTGTCGGTGGATTAACACTCGGTGGGGCAGGATGGCGCATCGCTACCAATGAACCTAGCCACTGTTTGTAGTGCCAGCAACTGGCGTTGCGGCCAATTGCCCTCAATTATTTTGTACGCCTGGTCATGCCGTTGCAGCCAGTGCAGGCTGTCGTCGAAAAAGCGCTGGCGGTCGCGCAGTTCGGGCTGGCTGCGCTGGCCATCGGCAACCCAATCCACGCCTTGCGGGCTCAGCAGCAGGTGCAGGTGGTAATGCCGTGCCAGCAGCGCCTGCTCCAGCCAGGCCGGGCAGTCGCCGAACAGGGCGTGGCTCCAGAGCATGTTACTGAGCAGATGGGTGTCGAGAATCAGCAGCGGCGGTGCCTGCTCGCGTGCGTGGTCTTCCCAGGCCAGCTGGCCGCGGGCGATGGCAGGGATGTCGGCATAGCAGGTGTCGCGGCATTCCTGGTCGATGAAGTGGCGCACGTATTCGGCCACCACCACGCCGCCGAAATGCGCCTGGATCACCCCGCTGAGCCAGCTCTTGCCGCTGGATTCCGGGCCGCACAGCACCAGTACTTTCATGGATTGTGCCACGCTCATGGCTGCACCAACGCCGGGTCACGGCGCCATTCCAGCCAGCCACGCACGGCAATCAGGGTGAGCACGGCGAAGAAGCCTGCGGTGAAGTACAGCTGCTGGTGCAGGTACTGGCCCACGTAGATGATGTCTACCACCACCCACAGCGGCCAGCACTGCAGGCGCTTCTGCGCCATCCACAGTTGTGCCACCAGGCTGAAGCCGGTCAGGGTAGCGTCCAGCCAGGGCAGGGCGGCGTCGGTCCAGGTGGCCATCGCCGCGCCCAGGGCGGCGCTCAGCAGCACCCCGCCGGCCAGGCCGGCGAGCAATGCCGGGCGCTGCAGGCGGGTGACCTGGCGGGCGTCTTCAGCATGGCCCGGGCGCTTCCATTGCCACCAGCCGTAGACCTGCAGGATGGCATAGGCCACTTGCAGCAGCATGCCCGAGTACAGCTTCACCTCGTAGAACAGCCAGCCATAGATCAGCACCATGACCAGGCCGATCGGCCAGCACCAGGCGTTCTGCTTGACCGTGAGCCAGACAGCGGTGACGCCGAGGACGGCGGCGATGAGTTCAAGGCCGGACATCGGCGATCCTTGGAGACTGCGGGGGAGGGGCGCGATTGTAGCGGGTCGGCCGGGGAAGGTGTAGGGCGTTGGGGCCTTTGGGGCTGCTTTGCAGCCCATCGCGACACAAGGCCGCTCCTACAGGGGGACGCGATCGTCTGTAGGAGCGGCCTTGTGTCGCGAAAGGGGCGCAAAGCGCCCCCGGCATTCTCAACCTTACACCCGGAACTGCCGCAACAACTGCTCCAGCTCTTCGCTCAGCTGCCCCAGCGCCATCCCGGCATCGCTGGACTGCCGCGCCGCATCGGCGGTCTGCTGGGACAACCCGGCAGTATCCAGCACGTTGCGGTTGATCTCTTCGACCACGTGTGACTGTTGCAAGGTGGCGCTGGCAATGGAGGCATTCAACGCAGTGAGGTTGTTCAGCGACTGGTTGATGGCATCCAGGCTGGCACCGGCCTCGCGGGCCTGCTCGACGGTCTGGCGCGAGGCCTCGCTGCTGGTGTCGATGGCCTTGACCGCAGCGTCCGACTGGCTTTGCAGGTGCTCGATCATGGTATGGATCTCGGCCGTCGACTGCGCCGTGCGCTGGGCCAGCAGGCGCACCTCGTCGGCGACCACGGCAAAGCCGCGGCCTTGCTCGCCGGCCCGCGCCGCCTCGATGGCTGCGTTCAGCGCCAGCAGGTTGGTCTGTTCTGCGATGGAGCGGATCACGTCCAGCACACCACCGATGCGCGTGCTGTGCCCGGCCAGGTCGCGGATCACCTGCACGGCCTGGTCGATGGTCAGCGACAGCCGGTCGATCTGCGCCAGGCTGCCGTGAATGGCCTCCTGGCCGTGTGCTACCTGCTGTTGCGCGGTGCGCATTTCGCCAGCGGCCTGTTCGGCGGTCTTGGCCACGTCCTGCACGGCGTAGGTCACTTCGTTGACCGCAGTGGCCACCTGGTCCATCTGCAGCGATTGCTGGGCGCTGTGCTGTTGCGCGGCACCGGCATTGTCGCCGACATGCCCGGCGGACCGGGCCAGGGCATGGGCCGCCCCTTGCAACTGGCCGACCACGCCTTGCAGCTTGCCGTTGAAGCGGTTGAAGTGTTCGCCCAGGTGGGTGATTTCGTCACGGCCGTGAGTGTCCAGGCGCCGGGTCAGGTCGCTTTCGCCGCTGGCGATGTTGCCCATGGCCTGCACCGCTTCCTGCAGCGGGCGGGCGATGCTGCGGGCAATCAGCATGACCACCAGCGCCATCAGCAGGGCAATGGCCACGCCTACCAGCGAGGCGTCACGCAACTGGCGAGCGAATTCGGCCTGCACATCGTCGACATACACGCCTGAGCCGATGATCCAGCCCCAGGGCTTGAACAGCTGGATGTAGGACGTCTTGGCCACCGGCTCGCTGGCACCGGGCTTGGGCCAGCGGTAGTTGACCGGCCCGGCGTCCTGCTGCCGGGCCAGGGCGACCATCTCGTTGAACACGGCAAAGCCGTCGGGGTCACGGATGGCCGACAGGTCCTGGCCGTCGAGCTTGGGGTTGGCCGGATGCATGATCATCTTCGGCCCCAGGTCGTTGATCCAGAAGTAGTCGTTCTGGTCGTAGCGCAGCGCGCGTACCACTTGCAGCGCCTGTTGCTGGGCCGCTTCGCGGCTGAGTGTGCCGGCTGCTTCCAGGCCTTGGTAATAGGCCAGCACACCGGCTGCGGTCTGTACCACGTGGCGGGTCTTTTCCGCTTTGGCCTGGTACAGGTCACCGTGGATCTGGCGCAGCATCAGCAGGCCCAATACCACCAGCATGGCCACCGCCACCAAAAGGATCAGCCACAGACGGCGGCTGATAGACATCGATCTCAGGGTTTTCATACCACAGCTCCCGCATTGTTCTTTTTATTCAGGCGCATCCAAGCATGCTTTGCGCCACGCCCCCACTCGACTAATGGCTAAGTGCTATCCATCCAATAGTCTGCAGCAGTTTGTACAAGGCGATTGCAAACGCGCTCTGCTAGGATTTCGGCCGCGCAAGATGAAACCTTTAGGCGGCGTGAACTTTTCTACTGGCATTGCGCCCAACAGTCGCTGTAAAACAGCCGGGCCGCGTGCGGCAACTTCAAGCAAATCAAGAACAAGGGGCCTGCAACGAGCAGCGCTCCATCGGGGGAATGATGGATTTTTGGACTGCCTTCCAGGCAATCATCTTAGGCGTGGTCGAAGGGCTGACGGAGTTTCTGCCGATCTCCAGTACCGGCCACCAGATCATCGTCGCCGACCTGATCGGGTTTGGTGGCGAACGGGCCATGGCTTTCAACATCATCATTCAGCTGGCGGCGATCCTGGCGGTGGTGTGGGAGTTTCGCGGCAAGATCTTCGACGTGGTCTTCGGCCTGACCAGCCAGCCCACGGCGCGGCGTTTCACCGGTAACCTGTTGCTGGCGTTCCTGCCGGCAGTGGTGCTGGGCGTGCTGTTCGCCGACCTGATTCACGAATACCTGTTCAACCCGATCACCGTGGCGGCTGCGTTGGTGGTGGGCGGGGTGATCATGCTCTGGGCCGAGCGCCGCGAGCACCGTGTGGAGGTGGATCACGTGGACGACATGCGCTGGAGCCACGCGCTGAAGATCGGCTTCATCCAGTGCCTGGCGATGATCCCGGGCACTTCGCGCTCCGGCTCGACCATTATCGGTGGCCTGCTGTTCGGCCTGTCGCGCAAGGCGGCGACCGAGTTCTCGTTCTTCCTGGCGATGCCGACCATGGTCGGTGCGGCGGTGTATTCGGGCTACAAGTACCGCGACCTGTTCCAGCCCGGCGACCTGCCGGTATTTGCCATCGGCTTCGTGACCTCGTTCATCTTTGCCATGATTGCCGTGCGTGGCTTGCTCAAGTTCATTGCCAACCACAGCTATGCGGTGTTCGCCTGGTACCGCATTGCCTTTGGCCTGCTGATCCTGGCGACCTGGCAGTTCGGCTGGGTCGACTGGGCGACGGCACATGGCTGAGGCAGCGCGGGGGCAAAGGGGGGAGGGCGTACGTAATTTGCGCCTGAAGCTGCTGCTGTTGGGCCTGCTGTGCCTGCTGCCGGGCCTGGGCGCGGCGCGCATGGCCTGGGTCGACCAGGCCTGGTGGCCGCTGGCGCTGTACCCGGCAATGAGCCTGATCAGCCTGTTGCTGTATTGGCAGGACAAACAGCAGGCGCGTACCCAGGCCTGGCGTACGCCCGAGAAGGTGCTGCATGCCAGTGAGCTGCTGGGCGGCTGGCCGGGGGCACTGCTGGCGCAGCAGCTGTATCGGCATAAGACGCGCAAGCTGTCGTACCAGCTGGTGTTCTGGGGGATTGTGCTGGTGCACCAGGTGTTCTGGGCGGACTGGCTGTTTCTTGGTGGGCGGTATCTGACCTTCAGTTGATATGTGACTGTGCCGGCCCTTTCGCGGGTAAACCCGCTCCCACAGGTACAGCACAAGTCTTGAGGCCAGTGGAGAACCCTGTGGGAGCGGGTTTACCCGCGAAAGGGCCAGCACAGGGAATTCACAACACCAACCCCACCTGCAACCGCTTAGGCAACCGCCGCACCACCAGCTGGTGCGAGCGCTGCAACAGATCACACAGCTCCTCACGCCCCATGGGGTAGGGCAATGCCATGCTGATCCACCGCGCCCGCGCCAGGTACGGCGCAGGCCGCACCCCCGGGCGATCGCAATAGCCGAGAAACAGTTCGTCGGCCACCTTGAACGACAACCCCGCACCCGCCAGGTCGAGCACCGCGAACATCTTGTTGCCCGCCACCGAGAACACCCGGATGCCGCCCCATTTGTAGTCTTCCCGCGCACCCGGCAGGCTCAGGCAGAACGCTGCCACCTGGGCTTCGCTCATGTTCCGCTCAGACATACTTTTCTCCACAGGCCTCGAACGACGCCGCCAGGTGGTCGATCCATACCCGTACCGCAGGCAGCAAGCCGCGCCGGTGCGGGTACACCGCCTGCAGGTAGCCACCCGGCAGCGACCAGTCCGGCAGCAGGCGCACCAGTTCGCCGCGCGCCAGTTCTTCTTCACAGAACATGCTGGGCAGCGCGGTAAACCCGAGGCCTGCCCGTACAGCAGCATTACGTACTACGAAATCATCGATGGCGAGGCGCGGCTCCAGTGCGATTTCCTGCTGTTTGCCATGGGGGCCGAACAGGCGGAAGTGTACCAGCCGGTCAGCCTCGGCAGCGCCCAGCACCGGCAATGATGCCAGTTGGCCCGGTTCGCGGATGTGGTCGGCGAAACCGGGCGCTGCAACCAGCTGCATCTGCGCCTGGCGCAGGCGGCGGGTGACCAGGGCCGGGTCTTCATCGCCCAGGTCGCGTACGCGCAGGGCCACGTCGATACCTTCGGAAATCAGGTCGACCCGGCGGTTGAGCAGCACCATGTCCAGTTGCACCAGTGGGTACTGCGCGAGAAAGCGGCTGATCACATCCGGCAGAAAGGCGTGGGCCAATGCCACCGGGCAGGACACCCGCAAGCGCCCGCGCGGTTCGCTGCTCATGCTGGCCACGGCCTCGTCGGCGGCTTCGGCTTCCAGCAGCATGGCCTGGCAGTGGTGCAGGTAGCGCTCGCCCACCGCGGTGAGCTTCAGTTGCCTTGTAGTGCGTTGCAGCAGGCGCGTGCCCAGGCGTTCTTCAAGCTCGGCGATACGCCGCGACAGGCGCGACTTGGGGATGCCCAGCTGGCGGCCGGCTGCGGCGAAACCGCCGGCTTCGACCACGCGGGCGAAGTAGAAAAGGTCGTTGAGGTCTTGCATGGGAATGTCTCACTGTTCCATCTGTAGGACAAACTAACGCATTTTTGCTGCCTTATCAGCTATTGTTGATGTCGGTAGGATTCTCCCCATCGTGATCGCCCAACGTCGCGGTCTTCATTCACAGGAGAGTCCCATGAAACTGTTGCATATCGATTCGAGCATCCTGGGCGACAATTCCGCCTCCCGCCAACTGAGCCGCGAAGTGGTCGAAGCCTGGAAAGCCGCCGACCCGAGCGTGGAAGTGGTGTACCGCGACCTGGCCGCTGACGCCATCGCTCACTTCTCCGCGGCTACCCTGGTAGCGGCTGGCACCCCGGAAGACATGCGCGACGCAGCCCAGGCCTTCGAAGCCAAGCTGAGCGCGGAAACCCTGGAAGAGTTCCTGGCTGCCGATGCCGTGGTGATTGGTGCGCCGATGTACAACTTCACCGTGCCGACCCAGCTCAAGGCCTGGATCGACCGTGTTGCCGTCGCCGGCAAGACTTTCCGCTACACCGAAGCCGGCCCGGAAGGCCTGTGCGGCAACAAGAAGGTAGTGCTGGTGTCAACCGCCGGTGGCCTGCACGCTGGCCAGCCGACTGGTGCCGGGCATGAGGACTTCCTCAAGGTATTCCTGGGCTTCATCGGTGTCACCGACCTGGAAATCGTCCGCGCCCATGGCCTGGCCTATGGCCCTGAGCACCGCAGCCAGGCGATCGATGCTGCCCAGGCGCAGATTGCCAACGAGCTGTTTGCTGCTGCCTGATCGAAGGTACGCGATCAAATGTAGGAGCGGCCTTGTGTCGCGATGGGCCGCAAGGCCGCTCCTACAATGACCGCGTCGGCCTGGTGTCAGGCCACCGGAATAGCCGGGTCAGCCGCTGCCAGCGCTGCAGCACGTTCGGCCGCCGGCGGATAGATCCACACGGTATTGATCTGCGCCTTCAACACCTTGGCCTCGGCCTTGTCTTCCGGTGGCGACACCGTGCGTTCCCACCCTTCGGTATACACCGCCCCCCAGGCCCCAAGGTCCAGGCAGGTCACGTACTTGGGCTGGCTGTAGGTCTTCGGTGCCACGCCAATCAGCTCGGCCGCCGCATTGTTGCCCGCATGACGCCCCAGCGGAATCGCATGCTGGCAGGACATCACTGCGTAATTGCCAGCCTCGTCGCAGGCGGCGTAGGCCACATCACCTGCCGCGTACACGGCATCATTGCCTTTCACCTTCAGATTGCCGTCGACATGCAAGCGGCCCTGGCGGTCGCGCTCGCCACTGATCTGCTCGGTGAGCGGGTTGGCCTTGAAACCCACGGTCCAGATCACCGTGCTGGCGTCGATGCGCTGGCCGTTGTCCAGCAGCACGCCGACAGGGTCGACCGAGGCTACCGTGGCGCCACAGATCCACTCCACGCCCAGGGCCTCGGAGGCCTGCTCGATGGCAAGGCGGATGCCGTCACCCAGGGCCGCGCCAATCCTCGCCCCACGGTCGACCACCACCACGCGCAACGCCGCGTCCTCGCCGAGGATTTCGCGCAGGCGGGCCGGCAGTTCGGTGGCGGTCTCGATGCCGGTAAAGCCACCGCCGGCCACCACCACGGTATTGCGCGCCGGTGTGTCGGGCAGGTTCGCCAGTGACTTCAGGTGGGTTTCCAGGCGCGCGGCGCTGTCGAGCTTGTCGACATCGAACACATGCTCGATGCCGACCATGTCGGGCCGGTTGAGCACGCTGCCGCAGGCCATGATCAGGCGGTCGTAGGGCAGGTTGCACTGGGTACCGCTGCGTGTGCGGTAGCTGACGCGGCGGGCCGCTTCATCGATGTGGAAGGCCGTGCCCTGCACGAAGCGGACGTTGACGGCATCGAACAGCTCTTGCAACGGCGCGGCCATGGCATGGACGTCGGGTTCGTAGAAGCGCGGGCGCACATGCAGCTCGGCCTGGGGGGCAAGCAAGGTGACCTCGACATCCTTGCGGTCATGGAGGTCAAGCTGGCGGACGGCGCTGAGCGCGCTCCACAGGCCGGCAAAGCCCGCGCCAATGATCAGGATCTGCTTCATGGTTGTGCTCCTCTGTAGTTCGGTTAACAAGGTAGACCCTGTTGCTGGATGTTGGGGAGCGAGCGTGCTTCAGAATGTTGGCGGCGTGATCACCCAGATCACCACGGCATCCACCTCGCCGGGGTTGCCATAGCGGTGCGGTTCCTGGCTCGAGAAGCTGAAACTGTCCCCTTCACCCAGCTGGAAATGCCGCTCGCCTACCCATAGCTCGAAGCTGCCGCTGAGGATGTAGCCGGCCTCCTCACCGTCGTGGCTGTAGCTCTGCTGGCTGTAGCTGCCCGGAGGGAAGCGCGAATGCAGGATTTCCAGCTGGCGGTTGGGCTGGGGCGTGAGCAGTTGATCGACGATGCCATCTTCGTAATGCACACTCAGGCGGCTGTTGCGCCGTACCACATAGCCCTGGTCCTCGGGCGCAGTGGTGGCTTCGCTGGCGAAGAACCACTGGATAGTCACCCCCAGGCTGCGGGCGATGTTGAACAGCGCCGGAATCGATGGATAGGAGAGGTTGCGCTCCAGCTGGCTGATGTAGCCAGCAGTCAGTTCACTGTGCGTGGCCAGCTCCGCCAGGGTCATGCCACGGCGTTTGCGCAGGCCGCGAATGCGGCTGCCGAGAAACTGCGGCGCGGCGCCCCCGGCTTCGCTGGCAGGGGGCTGGGGGAGTTGGCTCATGCACGTCGGTCCATCGTGAAAAGCCGCAGTATGTACAGCCTCAGAGCGCCCAGGCAACCGTCAGGCCATCGTGAATCGCTTCTTCGGCGGTACGCGGCGCCAGGCAGTCGCCAATGCGGCGCACCTCGACCAGGCCGGCCAGCTCCGTGGCCAGGCGGTCTTCCGGTTGATGGCCCAGGCACAGTACCAGGGTGTCGATGCCTTCGAAGATCATCGGTTCGCCGCTGGCGGTGTGCTGCAGGTACACCGTGTTGTCGTCGCTGCCATACAGGCGGGCATACGGTGTGACGGGAATACCCAGGCGATGCAGCTCGCCGGCCAGTTGGTCGCGCACGTACAGCGGCAGGCTTTCTCCGCAATGAGTGCCATTGACCGCCAGTTGCACCTGGTGGCCCTCGCGTACCAGGCGTTCGGCGATGCCGGGGCCGATCCAGTCGCAGCGCCAGTCGATCACCAGCACCGAGCGCCCCGGTTTTGCTTCATTGCGCAGTATTTGCCAGGCGTCCACCACCTGTAGCTCACCGGTGCGCTCGAAGGCCGGCCAGTAGGGGGTGGCACCGGTGGCCGCGATCACCAGGTCGGGGCGTTCTCGTTCGACCAGTGCGCGGTCGACCCGGGTGTTGCGCACTACTTCCACGCCTGCCAGGGCCATTTCCCGCTGCAGGTTGGTACTGGCGCCACCGAACTCGCTGCGCCGTGGCAGCAACTGGGCGAGCAGCACCTGGCCACCGAGCTGCGGGCCAGCCTCGTACAGCGTGACCTGATGCCCGCGCGCAGCGGCCACGGCGGCGGCTTTCATGCCGGCGGGCCCGCCACCGGCCACGAGGATGCGCTTGGGGTGGGTGGTGATGGACAGTTGCTCGTACTGCAATTCGCGGCCGGTTTCCGGCCGCTGGATGCAGGAAATGGGCAGGCCACGGTGGAAGTGCCCGATGCAAGCCTGGTTGCAGGCGATACAGGCACGTACGTCCTCGACCTGGCCATGCTCGGTCTTGTTCGGCATCTGCGGGTCGCAGATCAGCGCACGGGTCATGCCGCAGACATCGGCCTGGCCACGGGCCAGGATCAGTTCGGCTTCCTGGGGCTGGTTGATACGCCCGGTGACGAACAGCGGGATGCCCAGGTGCTGCTTGAAGGTGCCGGCCTCCCGGGCCAGGTAGGCCGGTTGAATGGCCATCGGCGGCACGATATGCACGGCGCCGCCCAAGGATGCCGACGTGCCGGCAACGATGTGCAGGTAGTCGAGCTGGCCCTGCAAGGCAACCGCTGCAGCCAGCGATTCGTCCTCGCTCAGCCCCTGGCTGTCGCGCTCGTCGGCACTGATGCGCAGGCCGATGATGAACTGCTCGTCGGTGGCCGCGCGTACGGCGCCCAGCACTTCGCGCAGGAACCGCAGGCGCTGCTCGAGCTCACCGTTGTATCCATCCGTGCGCTGGTTCACCCGCGGGTTGAGGAACTGCGCAGGCAGGTAGCCATGGCTGGCCACCACTTCAACGCCATCCAGCCCGGCCTGGTGCAGGCGGCGGGCAGCGCTGGCATAGCCCTGGACGATCTCGTCGATCATTGCCTGGTCCAGCGCGCGCGGCATCACCCGGAAGCGTTCATTGGGCACCGCGGACGCCGAGTAGGCCACCGCCAGCAAGCCGTCCGCCGACTCCATGATCTCCCGCCCGGGGTGGAACAGTTGCGACAGCACCACGGTGCCATGCTCATGGCAGGCCTCGGCAAGCTGGCGATAGCCGTCGATGCAGGCATCGTCGGTGGCCATCAGCACATGCGAGGTGTAGCGGGCGCTGTCATGCACCCCGGCCACCTGCAGCACGATCAGGCCGACGCCACCGGCGGCGCGGGCGCGCTGGTAGGCGATGAGCTTGTCGTTGACCAGGTTGTCGGTAGGCAGGCAGGTGTCGTGGCCGGTGGACATGATGCGGTTCTTCAAGCGTTTGCCGCGGATCTGCAAGGCTTCGAACAGGTGAGGGAAGGCGGTCTGCATACAGGCGGCTCCGGTGCGGTGTTGTTCTTGTTTTTTTATGAAAGTGTAGCGTCAGTAAAAAATCAACTTGTTTTTTTACTGGTCGACGACTAGGTTTTTCTCACCCTCATGGCGAGGGCGTGACCTCACAACAACAAGAAAACGGGCCCCTCGGGCACCGACAGGAGGCAACTACGATGCAGGTATTCCCACGTGTAAGCAGCCTTTGCGCAGCGTTGCTGGCCATGGGCCTGGGCAGTGCGCAAGCGGCACCGCAGATGGTCGTGGTCGGCTATGGTGGTGCCGGCCAGAAAGCCCAGGACGAGGCGATCTTCAAACCGTTCAGTGCCCAGGATGGCAGCAAGCTGATCCAGAGCGAGTACAACGGCGAAATGGCACGGATCCAGGTAATGGCCGACACCGGCAATGTCGACTGGGACGTGGTGCAGATCGAAGGGCCTGACCTGATGCGTGGCTGCGACGAGGGCATCTACGAGCAGCTGGACTGGCAGCGCATGGGCCATGCGGGTGAACTGATTGCCGACGCGGCACAAGCCTGTGGCTCGGCCGCGCTGGTATGGAGCGTGGCCATTGCCTATGACCGCAGCAAGCTGGCCCAGGCGCCTGCGTCGTGGGCCGACTTCTGGGACGTGAGCAAGTACCCGGGCAAGCGCGGCCTGCGCAAGCGTGCGGTGTACAATCTGGAGTTCGCCCTGATGGCTGACGGGGTCAAGGTCGAGGATGTCTACAAGGTACTGGCCACTCCGGCCGGGGTCGAGCGTGCCTTTGCCAAACTCAGCGAACTCAAGCCGCATATCCAGTGGTGGGACGCCGGGGCCCAGCCTGCCCAGTGGCTGGCGGCGGGTGACGTGGTGATGACCTCGACCTACAGCGGGCGCATCGCCGTGGCGGCCCAGCAGGGCAGCCCGCTGGCAGTGGTCTGGCCTGGCAGCCTGTATGGCATGGATTACTGGGCGATCATCAAAGGCTCGCGGCATGTCGACCAGGCCAAGCGGCTGATCGCCTTCGCCAACCAGCCGGATACCCAGGTGCGTTATGTGCAGCAGATCCCCTATGGGCCGACCAACACCCAGGCGGCAGCGAAGCTCGACCCGTCCCTGGCCAGTTGGGTGCCTACTTCGCCGCAGAACCTGCAGGGGGCGTTGGCGATGAATGTGGAATTCTGGGTCGACCATGGCGAAGAGCTGGAACAGCGCTTCAATGCGTGGGCCAGCAAATAGCGTTCTGCAAAGGAATAACGATGATGACCGCAACGGAACAAGGCCTGCGCCAGGAGCTGGCCGCCTGCTATCGGCTGATCGCCCACTTCCGCATGAGCGACCTGATATTCACCCATATTTCCCTGCGCCTGCCGGGGCCGGAGCACCACTTCCTGATCAACCCGTACGGCTTGCTGTTCGATGAGATCACGGCCTCCAGCCTGGTGAAGATCGACCTGCAAGGCCGGCCAGTGGAAGCGACGCCGCACCCGGTCAACCCGGCCGGTTTCGTCATCCACAGCGCCATCCATGCTGCCCGCGAGGATGCCCGTTGTGTGCTGCACACCCACACTCGGGCAGGTTGTGCGGTGGCGGCGCTGGAATGTGGGCTGCTGCCGCTCAACCAGATGTCCATGGAGTTTTATGGCAAGGTGGCCTACCACGGCTATGAAGGGATTGCGCTGGACATGGATGAGCAGCGAAGGCTGGTAGCCGACCTGGGCGACAAGCCGGTGATGATCCTGCGTAACCATGGCCTGCTGACCACCGGGCGCAGCGTGGCCGAAGCGTTCCTGCGCATGTACTACCTGGAGAAGGCGTGCGAGATCCAGTTGGCGGCACAGAGCGCCGGGCAGGTGATTTTACCGCCCGCCGAAGTGTGTAGGCATACCGAGCGGCAGTTCAATGATCCGGGGCGGGGCTTGAAGCAGGGCGAGCTGGCGGATGCGGATGCGCTGCAGCTGGCGTGGGCGGCGTTGTTGCGGATGCTGGAGCGAGTCGCGCCGGACTATCGTCGTTGACATTGGCGCGCTCGCGGTGAAAGCCGTCTTGCCCTCGCATCGCGTTTGCGGCGCGAGGGCAAGACGTTTCTACGTTGATGGCGAGAGGGCTCAGTGTGCGTCAGGCACGATCATCGCTGGCGGTGCCTCTTGCGCCCGACGCCGCGCCACCCAGTAGTACAGCACGCTCGGCACTACCAGGCCGATCAGCCACGAGATATCCACACCGCCCAGGTGCGCGACCAGCGGCCCTGTGTACAGTTTGGTGTCGATGAACGGCATCTGTATCAACACGCCCACGGTGTAGACGATGATTCCAGGCCAGTTCCAGCGGCCGTATCGGCCTTGCGGGTCGGCGAGGGCGGGGATGTCGTAACGCTCCTTGGTGATGAAGTAGTAGTCGACCAGGTTGACCGCGCTCCATGGCACGAAGAACGTCAGCAGGAACAGGATGAACGACTTGAACGCACTGAGAAACGAATGCTGGCCAAGCAAGGCCACCAGGGTGGCGGCGCCGACGATGCCCAGTACGAACAGCAGGCGCTGCGCACGGCTGATCGCCAGGTGGCCGCGGAAGCCGCTGATGATGGTTGCAATGCACATGAAGCTGCCATAAGAGTTCAGCGTCGAGATGGTCACCTTGCCAAAGGCGATGCAGAAATACAGCAGCGCTGCGGTGCTACCGGCGCCACCCAGGCCGACGATG